>JBFLWY010000014.1:46473-61742 GCA_040757355.1 Bacillota bacterium
GCGGCGAAGGCGTGATCCGCCTGGCCGACCGGCTGGAAATCCGCACCGTGCACGGGCGCATCACGGACGCACCGCCGGTCCTGCCGGTTTACTACCGCATCTTGGCGCGGCAGGAGACAAGCGTGCGGTACATTTACCAGGTCGTCGGCATCCGCACCGAATCGCGATCTATCTTGATTTTCGGCTACACGAGTGTTTTAATGCGCAAAGAACTCTGGGCGGGGTGGGCGAAGCTGATCGAAGCCCTGCCGCCGGTCCCGGAACTCGGGGAGGTGAAAGAGACGTGACACAAACGTACCCCGAGATGAACGCGAAGATCACAGACATGCTGCGCCGAGACGGGTCGGAGTACGCGCTTTACGCCGCGGCGCGAATCGAGGAGCTCGAGGGACAGGTAAAAGACCTCCGGGACACCTTGGACGAGGTGCGCCGGTGGCTCTCGGCCTGCAGCGGAGACATCCTTGAATACATTTCCGAGAGACTGAAGGGTAAAACCGGATGACCGCGGCTAAGTGTAAGTGTTTGGCAGTACGTATCAGCCGGCACGCCAGCCGGCGCTGGCAGAAATACGGGGGCGAGGGGCTGTTGACCGTCCGGAGGGTGCAAGGACGCCTCAGAGAGGCGCTCCGCCGCCGTCTGCGTACCGGAATCGGATGAACAGTGGGTCGTGGTTACCATGCTTCAGAGAAACTATTTTAACTAATTCACGGGAGAGATAAAATGGCGGAATATTGGAACGTGAGCACGCAGATATGGACGAGGCCGGAGGTCCAGGAGGCTTCCGCAGACGCAAAACTTATCTATATTTACCTGTGGACCAACGAGCGCCGGACGTTGAGCGCAATCTACCCCATGTCTATAAAAACGATCGCCGACCAGACCGGCATCGAGCCCGCCTGCGTCTCAAAAGCCATAGAAGAACTCTCCGCCGCAGCGCTGGTCGAATACGATTACGACCGCCGGGTGGTCTGGGTTATAGACGCGGTTAAGTCGATCCCCGATATCGACCGCGATCAAAATAAATTAAAGAATATCGTCAAAAATCTGTCGGTGCTGCCCGACACACCCCTTATCATAAATTTTCTCCAAAAATACTCCTATCTAACTATTCCTTTTCAAATAAAAGAAGCCCCTACCCAGCCCCTGGGTAGCCCCTACCCAGCTCCTACCCAGCCCCTGGGTAGCCCCTACCCAGCCCCTACCCAGGGGCTGGGTAGCCCCTGGGGCGAGACGGAAAATGAGACGGAGAAGGAAACTGAAACGGAGAAAGAGATGGAGAACTCTTCTTCTGATGCTTTTAGTAATAATAAACAGCCGCCGCTTCGAAGGGAAGAGGGGGGTACGGGGGGAGAAACCCGAAGCCCCGGCTGCGGTAAGGGTAAAAGCGGGAATAAAGGGAGCGGTGAGAACGGGGATAAACCAGGTCCCGGCGCCTGCCACCGGCTCTTCGAACAGGAGTTCGGCAGGCCGCTGTCCCCGCTGGAGGCCGAGCAGATAAGCGAGCTCGAACAAGAATTCACCTTCAACCTGGTGCGGGAAGCCCTACGCCGCGCGGTGGCGCAGGGCGCGCGCCGGATCAGATACATTCGCGGCATCCTGGAGAACTGGCGGGCGGCGAACCTGCGGACGATCCAGGAGGTTTTGGAATACGAGCAGGCCGTGGAGGAGGAAAGGGCCCGCAAGGTCCCGGGAGTCCGTACCCGTGAGCCGCCGCCGGCGAATGACCCGGCGGAAAAGTTCAAGCGGCAGCAGAAAAAACGCGAGGAAACGGTCCGCGCGGCGGTGGAGTTTTTGCGCCTTAAGTACCGCGGCCGGCTGCCGCCGCGCGAGGAGGCTGCGGAAATCGCCCGCGGCTACGGGGAGGAGTTCGTGTCCGCGATATTGGAACAGTTTTACCAATTTTACCAAGGGAGTGATGAGCCGCCGTGAAGATCGGTGTACCTAAGTGGCACGTGAAGTATGCTGTAATTTTCTTGCGCGAATGGAACCCTGAAACCAGAAGGTATGGCCAGGTGCGCTGGTTCGAGTTAAAACGGCCTGACCAGTACGGCCGGCGGGGCGGGCCGGTCTGCGCGGTGTGCGGCGGCGCGACCCGGTCCGTGTTGGACGGTGAAGGGTGGTGCGACCGGTGCCGGACGTACCAATAAGGCGAAAGTGGCTTTTTGACACCGGTACGCAGTATTTGGATTGGGTGTATAACGAGTGCGGGCCCTGCCGGTACTACAACCCGGACCGTCCAATAGGCATGGGGTGTCCGGTAGAGGAGACTGTAGCAAAGGCCTACGTACTTGGACCGGACAAGGTTCCTGTACCGGAAGAGTTGGAGGAGATAGATCCGCTTGCGTATCACCCGTACAGGTGTAAGCGCAGGAAGTTGGTGTTTAATTGGCACTAAGAAATCTATTCCCATACCCGCTGCCGGCGACCCGGGGCATCAGCGCCGAGGACCCGCTCGACTACCGGTTTGACGTCGCGCGCCGAGCCTGGGTGCACGACCCCGGTTGGTGGCGGAATATCCTGGGGCGGAAGTGTTCCGCCCGCAGAAGCGGTGATAAACTTTGCGGCCGGAAGAGGTAATTTCGTTTATCGGTGCGTTACACGAGGATACTGCGCTGGGGCCACTTGATAAGAACGTGGGCACCCGCGTCTTTTTAAGCATGGACAGCCTGGGCGAGTGCCGGCTGTCGCGCAGGGCGATCGCCAGGAGCGAAGGTTTGTCGTCGAAGTCGGTGCGGCAGGCACTCGCCAAGCTGTGCGCCAGGGGTTGGCTCGTCACGGTCAGGGTCACGAAACAGGCCTTTACCTACCGTCCGGGGCCGCAGGCCGGTGCCCAAACCGGGGTACCAGGTTCCCCAGTGGGGAAAAATTTTCCCCAAAGTGGGGTAAAAATTTCCCCCCTTCGGGAAGAAAAAACCGGCGCCAGGCGGATCGAGATGCGCCGGGACCAGGTGGAGCGGATCATCGCGGCGATGACGGAACTGCAGCGCCTGTACGACGCGGGCGCTGCCACGGACATGGCTGCCGTTACGGAAGAGCAGAAGCGGCTGTGGTTGATATACAGCGAACAACTCCAGGATGATATTGACACCCTAGTCAAACACCTGGCGGGTTACCCGGAATCAAACAAACGAGCCGACTGACGGTTTAAAGGGGGAGGTTGGGGGCGCGCAAGTGGATAAAAGGGGGGGTGGCAGTTGAAAAGGCACGATATACCTTGGTGCGGCCAGGTAAGTTGCAGGGCCTGTGTTATTATTTGCTGCGTGGTTATCGTAGTTGACCGAATTACATTTGGGTGTTTAGCCGGCATAGCTGCGGCTCTGATTCTTTACTTCACCGGCTTAACCTCACTCCTTTTCCTGACGCTTATAAAAAAGTGTGTAGTTATTGGTATCTTCTTAGGAGCCGGTTGTGCTCTTTATGTAATCGTCAGGAGGTTTAAGACATTTAAGGATGTGTACCAAAAACAAGAGTGTTCTGAGAGAAAGGGGTGAAATAGAGTGGCTACCTGCCGGATATGCGGCTGCACCGATGAGCGGGCCTGCCCGGGCGGCTGTTATTGGGTGGAGCCCGACCTGTGCAGCCGGTGCGCGGAGCGGAGTGATGTTGATAAGGGACCCGAGGATCTATTACGGCGCGATGGTGTTTGCTGCTCTTGCGGTAAACTCTTGGCTTCTTCCCTACACCTGAACCTGGTCGCACTTAACAAGCGCGCCACCTGGCGGTACCCGGTGTGGGACAACATGCTCTTGAAACCGGAACACGAGCGGATCCCCAGGGCGGTTTCAGTGGTATGCGACAAGTGCGTTGACGGTGAACGCATACCGGCCTGGGCTGTTGAATTCCGGTTCGGAGACTCCGGCCGGGCCGAAATCGTTTATCACGAGGTAACGGATTTACAGGACGTGTTTGAGATCACCGATGATATGCTTCTTCCAGTAGCCCCAGGCCGGGTTTACAACCGGGGGTAAGTATTTTTCTTAAGTGATATACTCTCGCTTGAGTGAGCGTCCGGGCACTTGGTCGCGTGTCCCGGCAAGTGACGCGACTGTACAGTCAAGTGACCGGGTCGGGGGAGGTGAATGACGCCGGATTATGGAAGGTGAATATTTCTGGCGGTGCAAGTGCGGCGACCGGGCGGTGAACACACCGGACGGCGAGGGGCTGCGGGCGATCCGCCGGCACCGGATGAACAGCATGAAGACCGGCGACCGGGGGCACTACATCGAAGGGTTATTCGACGCCGCCGGCAACTGTCTGGTGAAGGGCGACGACCCGGAGACCGCGGTGGAGCTGGGTTTTTTAGACGCGGTGCCGGTGCCGGTCCGGGAGCAGCGGAAGGCGGCCAGGAAATCGAAGGCCGGCGCGCAGTTGCCGGAGAAGGGCGTAGTTAAAAACGTCAGCAACCTTCAGGGCGTGCTCACCGCGATGCGGATCGCGCTGCCGCCCAGCGTTTGGGGCTGGCTGGCGCTCGGTTTTCGCTACTTGCGCAAGGAGGACGGCAGCCCCTTCACCTGGACGCCGGAAGATGTAGGCCTCTATATCTCTGAGGTGATCACCCACTTTCACCAGGAGCACCTGCCGGAGTTCTTCGGCCTCAATCAACGGCAGGCTGCGGCGCCGGATATCGCCCGGCAACTTGCCGCTATCGCCGAGGGGATCCGCCAGATGGACCGGGGGGCGATGCTCCCGGTGGAGATTGCACGGGAGGGAAGCGCGAATGTCGTTTAAGACGGCAGGCGGAATGGATCTGGCTCCGTTGAGGGTTGGGGCAGGCGATGATGCCGCGGATTTATACAAAAAGGTCGGCGAATCCGTAGTAAACAATGCCCTCAAAAATCTAACGGAAGGGGGTGCCGGCGTGGGGCTTGCGGGACAGGTGAAAGAGCTCGCGGAGACCGCCAAGGTACTCTCGGGCCTCTCCAAGGAGGAGGAGGAGCGGCTTTACGCGCGCCTCAAGGAGGAACGGGAGGCCAGAGAGAAAGCCGAGAAAGCGTTCAACGAGGTGCGCTCCGCCGGCAGCAGGGAAAGCCTGGAGATGTTCAAGATCATCATTGAGATGATGAACAAACAGGAGGAGCGGTTCCTGACGCTGCTCGAGCGCATGGAAAAGAAGTCGGGCGGCGACGGGAGCCTCTTAGAGAAGTTGGCCGTCGCCTACATTCAAAGGCTGGAACACGCGTCCCACAGCGATCCGGACGCGGAGATCGAGCGCCGGCTCGAGATGATCAAAAAACTCGGGGACATCATCTCGCCGCGGATGTCCCTTGACGACCAGATTAAGTGGATCACCGTCAAGGAGGATATCGAACTCAAGAAGCGACAGGCCGACCGCGAGGAAAGCCAGACGAGGGAGCGGGGCGAGATGCTGCAGCAGGCGATCGGCGTGCTGGCGCAGTGGGCGCAGTCCAAGCAGGCGCCCCCCGCCGCGGGACAGGCCCCGGCCGCGGGCCCGGGACCCGGCGGCAATCCCGGGGAACAAAAACCCCTCCGGCGCTTCGTCTGCGACAACTGCGGCGAGGAAACGATCCTCCGCCGGCCGCCGAAGGTCTGCGCGGTTTGCGGCGCGCCCGCGCAGCCGCCCCAGCAGTCCCCCGCCCCGGCGCGGGAGGAAAGCGCGTAGGTGCTCCCCCTGCCCGAGTTCGCCAACTTAATCTTGTCCTGGGTGGACACCGGCGCGGTGGACCCCCGGCTGTTGGAGTGCGTCTGCGGCCGGATCGCTGCGGCGCCGCCCGACAAACTCGCAGCGGCCGCCGCGAGCGGCGCCGACCCGGTGGGGCGTCTCGCCGCCGTCCCCGGCGCGGTGCGCGCCGCCCGGGCGTGGCTCGGCAAGGAACGCCTCGGCCGGCTGGCGCAGGTCTCCCCCCAGCAGTCGCTGCACGTGGTCAACCTGGTGATCGACAACCTCCTCGAACGCCACCCCGCCCACGGTTTGATCCTTTTCGCGCACAAGGACTGGGCGCTACGCCTGGTGGTGGACGCCGTCGGCGTTCTCACCGAAGCGCAAGCAGCAGAAAAATAAACCCGTTATACTTTTCCAAACAACCTAACTTAAAATAGAAAAGTTCCTCCTTGGCCCGTGGCCTGGCCTTGTAGCCAGGCCAGGCCACAACCCTTTTGCGGAAAACAACCCACCTCCGGCAGCGCGGCCCGGCTTGTCGTCGGGAGCAGGCCGGGCCGCGCGGTTCTTTTCGGGATTCTTTTCGGGGAGTTTTCGGGGAGGTCGGCGATGGCATTCGTATACACCAAACTGCTTGACCGCGCACAGGCCGGACCCCTGGTCGCGGATGTTTCTCTCGATACGTTTTGGGATATTATCCGGGACAGGCGCAACGTAGAGCAGCTTGTCAACGCCCAGTTCCGGCAGGCGGAGGCCGGCCTGCCGGAGGGCACCCGGGTGGAGATCGTCCTCGCCTGCCTCTACACCGTCCAGAACATAAGACCGAGCGACCTCGCTTACCGGTTTAACCTTGCTTATATCGAGGGTAAATTAGTGGACCCCGGCACCGGGGAAGCGATGCGCGCCTGGCCGGAGCACGGCAACACCGTCGCCTGGGCGAACGACGCCGCCGGCACCCTGACGCTCCGTTGGCGCAAGGGGGTTGTCTGGGGCTGGCGCATTATTTGGTACCTCGTCGGCGTGATCTTATTTGGCCTGGCCGCCTACTACATATACAAGATGATCCACGCCTCCGGCTGGACGGCGTTTAAGGTGATTGAGCAGCGGGAAATCCCTGTGAACAGTAAAGAAGAATGTCTACGGCAGGGCGGCACCTGGGACGAGGCGGCCAAGAAGTGTTACAAAAAAGTAATTACCCCTTGGGGCTGGCTGCTTTTCGGCCTGGGGGCGCTCGGCCTGCTCGCCGGGGCCCCTTGGGCGGCGCGCAAGGTCGCCGCGGCGGCACGGGCAAAGCGGGAGGCCGCGGAAGAGTGACGCCGGGGTAACGTTACCGTGAAGCGGCGGCGGGCGCCGCGCTTAACTGCTATCATTTATACTAAGAAAAAAGAGGGAGCGAAATAATGGCGACTGAGGGCAAATTTGGCGCGCAAATCGAAAAGGAGATTTTTAAAGGCATCGGGGGCGCGGTGGACGCGGCGGTCCTGGGCGCCGCGGTCGGCACCACGATGCTGTGGAACTCGATGCAGAAGAACGTCACGGCGTGGATGCTCGGCGAACTGCTCGTCACCGTGCTTATCGCCAGCAGCATCAGCACTTCTGCAGGTCTGATCAGAAGCATCGTGTTCGGCGTCGAGGCCGGCGCGGTCGCCAGCTTCCTGGCGCCGTGGTACGCAAAGAATGTCGCCGGGCAGACCGGGGTGCGGGTTGCTGTGCCCGCTCACCAGGCGCCGCCCGTGGCGGTGAGTTTCCCTGCGGCCGCCTATCAGACGCCACCTCAGGCACCGCAGAAGGGGGTGGGGTCGACCGCGCAACCGGTTCCACGCGGCGTAAGCGTTCTGGATGTTTAACAATTTAACAAGGCGGACGTCCTTGAGAAAGGGAGGTGAACAACTTTGCGCGTGAAGTTTAACACCCAGCAGCTCCTCGGAGGCGCCGCGGTCGCACTGGCGAACCACCTTGCGGACAAGCAGGATCTCGTCCTGCCCGAGGAGAGAAGGATCGGCAACAGCGAGCTGCTCAGCGCCGGCGTAATCTTAGGGGACCTCTTCTTCGGGGAGCGGGTCAGGGGCGCGGGCGCCGGGATTTTAAACGGCGCGGTGGCCGGCGCAGCCTACCGGCTGACGGACGCGCTCTTAAAGGGGGAGTTCCAGGCCCCGCCGCCGGCGACCACGAGCTATCCGGCGTACTACGCGCCGCCGGCCTACTACGCGCCGCCGGCCTACACTGAGCCGGCACCGGCGCCGGTAAGCGCACCAAGCGGCGCTAACGTCTTGGAAATCTGAAAAAGTGACCTCTGTTCAAACCAAACCAAGTGGAGGTTGATTAACAAATGAGCAAGGCAAGAAGAGAAATGCAGGTTTTAGGCGATTTTCTACACACCGGGGCGCAGGCCGCCGGGACCTGGTGGCGGCCTACCGCCGCGAGCGGCAACGGCGAGCTTGACAGCCACGAGGTCGCGGAGGTCGTGGCGATCGAAATCGTCCCGCCGGTGACGGGCGCCGGCGCGGCGGAGGACCTGCGCCGCGTCCACCTGGTGCTCGACGGCACGCTCGAACAATACAACCTGGTGCCGGGCACCGACACCTACTTGGTGACTCCGCCGCGGACCAACGTGCGGGCCGGGCGCTTCCTGGCGTTCGGGAAACCCGTCTTCAACGTGGAGAACGGCCTGCTGGGGCTGCTGCAAGCCACCTGCCCGAAATACCGCAAATCGCTGACGGTCGAGGCTTACGCCGGCGGCGCGATCACCGCCTCCTACCGCATCCGCCTGTGGGGCTACCGCTACCGGGCGGAGGACCTGGCCGCGGTGACCGGTGTGTTGGGCGGCGCCGACAGCATCTTCGACCCCACCACCGGGCGGATGTCGGACTTCGTCAACCGGCCGCCGATCCAGCCGTCCGAGGACACCTGGACCCAACTTCCGGGCGGTCTGGACCAGGCCGTACCGAAAATCTTCCATTTCCTCCGGATGGCGTTCAACGCCAACGCCACCACCGCGAACGTGCCCTTCGAGTTTCGCTTCGATATCGGCAATGTCGCGTCGCGCGAAGAGGATCTCTATTTTCCCTACGACACCGAGAAGAAGGTCGCGATCATCCAGGGTCTGGGGGTGCGCGCACCCGCCAACCTGCTGCAGACCTGGGTGGATGTCGCCGGCGACGAGCGGCCGAAGTCGCGGATCCCGACCACGCAGTACCTGAACCCGCTGCACTTCGGGAAGGCGTACCCGCTCTTCGCGGCCGACCATCCGGAGTATTTCACCGTGCCGCTCCTCGACAACCGCATCATGGTCGCCAACGAGAAGGCCGTGATCCGCATAGTCGATAACGGCACGTCCATCGCCGCCAACCAGATCGCTGTGGTCGCTAACGGCGTCCTGGTTGAGCTGACGTAACGTAGAGGAGGTAGAATAAAGTGCCGCTCACAAGGATACTGTTCCGCCCCGGCGCGGTAGCCGCGGGCAACAACATCAACCTGCCGTCGGGCGTCCCGGCGATCGACGCCGTCAGCTCCGCGCAGCTCCTGCGGGTGATCTCCTGCCAGGTGGATGCAACCGCAACGGCGGGTGATATTACCGCCTTTGTCGGACTGCTTGACGGTTCGGGCGCCGCCGTATCCGGCACGACGGTCGGACACGCCGGCGGTGCAGCGTCTGACATCGAGGTGCCGGCGGCCGTTAACACGGTCGCGGCCACGGCGACGAAGGTAGACGCAGACACGATCACGCTCGACGTGGATACCACCGCCGCCGACCTGATCGAGCTGATTTACACACCGGTCGGGGCGCGGCTGCAGGTAGCGTAACCAATCATCCTTCATCCCTCAGCCGTCATTCTTTCAGCAAAAGGGAGGCTTGCCCGTAAATGATAAGTGAAGCGACAATCGCAACAGCACGTCTGTATCCTGAATGTTTGCCGGACGCCCGGGTGCTCAACGTGGGGGCGGGCGCCGAGGCCAGCCCGGCGCTCCTCGACCTGCGGCGCTTCAGGCCGAAATTCCTCACGCTCGGCGCGGCGGCGCTCGACCAGAACGCGGGCGCCCGGCTGCGCATCCGCAACGACACCGACCGGCTGGAGATGAACTGCGCCGGCTACCCGCAGAACGCCGCGGGCGAACCCTACCTCACCAGGTGGGGGCTTGTCGGCACGGAACTGCTGCAGCTCAACCTGTACGCCGCCGCGGCGCTGTCGAATTACCGCGCGTTTTTTAACGTGTGGGTGTACGAGCCCACCGTGGCGCACAAGCTGAAACACGGCAAGCTTCTCACCCCGGAGGAGGCCGACCTCGCCGAGAGGCTCGGGCTCAGGGCGGCGGTGGAAAAAGGCGTGCTGCCGCTTTCCATCCCGTACCTCATCGAGCGCGAGTACCAGGTGCTCGACGAGACGACCTACGGCCAGGTCGTTGACGTTTCGACGACAGAGGCGACGGTCGCGGAGGTCCCCGCGCGCCCGAACGAGCTGCTCGTCCTGACCGCCTTTTCTTCCGCGCCGGATGCCGTCGCAAACAATATCCGGATCAGGATCGACCGCGACGACGACCCCAATTATTTGGAGATACCCACGTTCCCCCTGCGCCTAGAGACCGACTGGCCGTGTTTCGTGCCGGCGCTGCACGAGCTGCGCATAAAACTCATCGCCGCCAACCCGGTAGCCGCCCACCCGTTCCGGTACACCGTCCGTCGCTGCCTGCTGACGAACACCCTGCGGGTGCGCTTCGGGCTGCTCCGGAAAGAGGAGGCCCCTGGGGAGCTTTGGGACAAGGTGAAGGGCGGTGTCCTGTAATGAAAGAAGGGCTGCTCGATCTGCCGGCGCGGATTGCAAAGAAAACGAATCAGGACGTGAGCCCTGTTCCCGCAGTGATCCCGATGGAGCCGGAAATCGTAAACAGGATCATGCAGGCCTATGCGGGCGATCGTCAGGGGGAGTTCTTTTTCCCGAACTACCAACTGACGTTTTTGGTGCCGGCCGGCGGCGCCGTGACTTTCGTCTACAACATCCCGTCGAACTTTATCTGCACCCGGCAGAAGTACAGCCGGATTCTGAGCGACTACTACCACCCGGACATCACAGTAATGCTTTACGTAGACGACGCCTCTGTGACGCCCTACCCGGCGTCTTTGGCCCAGCCGCTGGAGTTCGACTACGGGGAGCATTACGTGAAACGGCGGAATGTGACTATCGAGATGACAAACGACAGCGCGCGGGACGCGCACCTGACTTTCTTTACATTTTGCAGCATCATCCATGTCGACATCTACGAACGCTGGTACCGGCTTCTCATCGAAAAGCAGGTCGATTGCCTGAACGCCTGTACCATTGAGAAAGGGGGGCGCCGGCTGTGAAGTACGAGTGCGTCACCCACGGGATAAAAGTAAAGGTAACCTTAGTAATGCAAGACTACGATGTCTGGAACCCGGAAGCCGAGAAATGGGAACAGGTATCGAAGTTAGCGGAGAAGCGACGCCACTACGAAAGCCCGCCCGGCTCCTGGGCCGGCGTGCCGCAGTGTAAATTGCTCACCATGAAGGAGTTTTCAGAGGGCAGGTTCGGCCCCTGCGAGATAAGGCGGGTGGGCTAAGTGGCTGAGTTTTTGAAGAAGTTCCCCGACGTGCCCGACGACCACTGGGCGGCGGGACCGATAAAACTCGCCGCGGCGCTGGGCATCGTGAGCGGGTTCCCGGACGGCACCTTCCGCCCCGACGCGGCCATGACCCGCGCCCAGGGCGCGTCGATGACCATACGCTCCCTGCGCATCGCGGTCATCCTGGCCGGCGCGTTTGCGCTCGGGGCATACGCGGGCGCGGTGTACGCGAAAAGCAAAGGATGAAGGGTGAAGGCGGAAGGATGAAATAATGAGCGGGATAGGCCTCAACAACCTGCGGGAGATACTTGAAGAAGTCTTCGCGCCGAAATCGGCCTATAACTCTTCGTCGGCCGCAGCGCTGACCGTCACGCTCGATACCGGGGTGCATGGTCGCAGCGTAGTGGAGGTCTGGGTCAAGTCTTCGGCAGCAGCAACCTTTACGGTCGAAAGCTCAAAAGACAACACAAACTGGCGCACCGTGGATACGATCACGTTGGCTGGTGCCGGCGAGGAGCACCGGGGGTACAGCAACGCTTACCGATACATCCGCGTGAGCACTACTGCAGCAAACGATAACGAGATAGAAATCACGGCAAGTAGGTGACAATATGGCATTCAGAGTAAGGTCGCACCCAGCGGGATACCCGATCAAGCCGCCGGTTGACGGCGAAGAACTCGGCGCCCACGCGGATACCCACGCGGCAGCCGGGAGCGACCCAGTTACCCCGGCAGCGATCGGAGCCGCCACCTCGATTCATGCCGCGCAGCACGCATCCGGCGGCGCTGATCCGGTTACCCCGGCAGCGATCGGGGCTATCGGCGTCCCGGAGGGTTCTGCCCAGGGTGATATACTCTTCCGCAATGCCGCAGGCTGGACGCGGCTTCCTGCGGGCGATGCCGGAAAGTTCCTGAAGACTCTGGGAGCAGGCGCGGACCCGCTTTGGGACTCCGCAGTACAGATTGCTTCTATCCAGCAAATCAGACACTATTTAGGAGAAGACTTTCAAACTACATCCACAACATATGTAGTTACCGAAGGGAGAATACACATTGAATTCCCGTCGGGATTTTTTGAAGAAACTGAAAACGGTTACTACAGGCCGCTAATTTATGTAACAGGATTTGTCCGGGCGCACTCTAATATGCAAGCAAGACTAAGATTCGATTATATAAATAAAACTGGGGCGCTCACTTCTGTTACTCTTCAAGAATCTTCACCCCCCGGCAGTGATTATCACCAACAATTGCTTTTCCATAATGTAACGGAATATCTAAGAAAATATCGTCACGCGTTTCTTGCACTCGATATTCGTAGCACAAATGGAGTTGCTGGGGAACTACATTCCTATAGTTGGCTCGGCCAAATACTGGATTATGGAGAAATCCCGTATTGTGGAGAAACCCCGTATCCCTACTGGGGGTGGCTGAAGTGAGAGTGTTTGTAACAGGGGACGAGCATTACTCAAGTTATTTAGGTACCGAAGGATGGCTTGCAGATACGGTAGCAAAAGCTAATGACTTGGCTGCAGACTTATATATTCATATCGGTGATATTTTAGACAATCCTTTGCAGGAATACGTTGCTTTACGGCGCGCTTCAAACTACCATAGTTACGCAGGCAGGGTAAACTTTTACAACAACACGATAAAACCAATATTGAATAACTTTACCGGTCAATATGGGTGGCTTTATATTGCTGGCAACCACGAAATGTCGATTCACGCAAAGGCCATAGTAGAGGCTTTCGGATATTGGTATAAACAGGTTGTCCTGGGAGATGTCTTGTTCCTCCTACTCAACACAAATGATTCCGGTGATTTTTATATGCCGTATGTAGGAACACGGCAGTTGTGGGCGATTAAGCAGGCGATTGATACATATTCCGATAAAATTTGCATTGCTCTGGGACATGTAGCCTTACTCTCTCTGACAGATATGAGAGAGGCTATGGCATGGGGTGATACGGGTTATGCATATGGTTATGACACCGTAAGAAATGCGGCGACAGTAGTTAACTATTTAAACACACACCCCCGTTTTGCCGGTTATGGTCACGCCCATTGGTCTCCGGCGGCGGCGGGATACGACAACACTACAACACCAATTCTTCAGGTCTACAAGAGACATCATCAATTTTTTTACGAGCCATCCCCTGGTTTAAAGGATAGTTTTGTAATCGACATCAACACGGTGACAGGACAGGTTGACTGGAATGTTTGGAAGTATGACACGAACACACTCAATCTTATTATATCAGTTACGGTTTAACCCTCTCCTACCGTAAAGCGGGAGCGTTTTTGGACTGTGGACAACCTGTGTTTGAGTGATAAAGCCGGCTTCTCTATGCAGTACCAGGAGAACGCAGCAAGTGGTATAGTTCCGAGGAAGGTTAGCGCACATAGGCTGACAGGATTGATGCCTTGGACGAGGTGGTCGCTGATGGTGTGTTGAATCGGCCAACCATAGATGTAAAAGCCATACGAAAAGTCACCGAAACGGTCTGTTAAACTAATATTCCACCTTATCCCGATGGCGATTATGTAAATGGGAAAGATTAAAAGTAATATTTCGTTGATGAACCCCGTTACATAAAAAAACAAGATGACTGGCGTGGTATACAGGAGCAACTTTTTGGGGAACGGTATACGGTCACGAAAGAGGTAGATACTTACCCCGATGAAGAAGCAGAAAGCTAACCGGCAGAAACGATGCAGATTAGCTTGATCCCCGATGATAAGGGGGTCAAAGTCGAGTGCTAAATCAATACCAAAGACGGCCGTTAGAGTTAAGGATAGAAAGCGGTATCTTAATATTAAAGGTGCAATTGCAGGAAGCAATAGATACATCAACACCTCATAACGAAGCGTCCACAAAGGGCCGTTAGCCGGATTGCCTATAAATAGATCACAAACATTATCAGTATTACCAGTGAGTTTAAAAGTCAGTTGGTCGAGGACGAATTTAAACGGGTTGTTGTGCGCTCCCAAGAAATATGAGTGAAGGTCAACCTGGGTAAGTAAAGGGCCAAGAACAAGCGCGACAAAGACAAGTGAACCCAGTAGCCCGGGCATGATCCGCAGGGTACGTTTTATAAGGTAATCTGTAAAACGCCCGCTGCGGATAAGGCTCTGTACGACAAGGAAACCGCTGATTACAAAAAAACCATTGACGGCTAAGTATTGAACAGTTATTTGTTTGTAGTCCCAAGAGGTGCTTGGGAGGCTTGGGCATGTATGGCCGAATATAACCGCTGAAGCAAAGACTATCCGTAGCAGGTCAAAACAGTTGGCTTTCGGATCGTAAATATCGCTGAAGCTCTTCATGTCAGCATTATAAATAATGACAAAGTCAAATACAAGGAAAGGTTTTACAGAAAGGATAAAACCTGTCTATCTTGGAGTGGACATGCTGTCGGGTTTGTGCCCGAAAGGAGGGGTGCCGCGGTGAACGATAAGACGGTAACCGGTGTTTTCGCGGCTATACTTGGGCTGGGGGTGCTGTACCTCCTCGCGCGGCCGGCCCGGGCCGCGCCGGGGCAGCCCGGAACGGAACAGCCGGAGCCGCAGATGACGGTGGAGTACACGGTCAGCGGTAGAGGCTGCTGTTAGGAAGGGGGTGAAGGGGTGGCACTGTTAAACGTTATCACCGGCGGGTTGGCCGGGAGAGTGGCCGGCTTGCCGGCGCGCGTCGGGCAGCAGACGCTGCCGATTGAGATCCAGCCCCAGGACCAAACCATTATCGCCCGCGTTACCATAAAAAATGTGGGCGAGGTCGCGGGAGAGATCACCGTTTGGCTCCGGCAGGCGCTTACGGTCCGAAACGTGTCGAAGACGATTTACCTCGAACCGGGACAGGCCGGCACACTGACTTTTGAGATCCCGTTTTCGAAGTTCCTGCTCGACCCGCAGCAGGGCAGCGTCATCAAAGTGCTGTGGGAGGCCGTGGCGGGCGATAAAGTCAAGTCGCTTTACCACGACGCGTTTCTGGTGAAGAAGATCGTCCCGCCGCCGACACCTGTGCCGGAATTCGTAGTGGAGTATACAACACCTTGATATTTCGCGCGAAATA
>JBFLWY010000015.1:0-61460 GCA_040757355.1 Bacillota bacterium
ATCACGCCCAAGTTCCTGATGACGGCATCCTGCACCATAATGCCTTGCAGGAAAGTCTCGAAAGAGTGCTTCTCGGTGTACATCCGTATCCTGCCGGTCGCTTCCAGAATCTCCTCCAGGTAGACCTTAAAATCCCGCGGCATACTCTACCTCTCCGAAAATACGCGGCTTGAGCCGGGGCTTCACGGCCTCCGCAATAACGAGGTCTACCTTTCTCCCGAACAGCTCCTCCAGGAAAAACTTGAGCCTGAAGTAGTTATCAAAAGTCTTTTCGGAAAACTCTACCAACAGATCCAGGTCGCTCTCTTCCCCGGCACCGCCCCGGACCACGGAACCAAAAACCCCTATTCGGCGAACACCGTAGCTTTTGATGATCTCCGCACACCTCTCTATTTCCCTTAAAACAACCTCTTTTGTGATTGTTTTTGCGGTCACCGCGACCTCCTCGCAACCGTTCCGGAAATATCCGCTTTTAGTATACCAGGCACAACGGCCCGGGGCAAGGACGCCTAAGCCCACGGCCTACAGTCCGCCACCGTTATACCGGTCTCATACGGCCAACCGCCCTCCGGTCTGTTGAAGCCTCTCTTGGGTCCAACCAACATTCTCCAAATCTCAGCATCCAACCTGTCCAGCGCTTCGTCAATCCGTTTCACAAGTCATTCATCCGCTTCGAAAACCTCTGTTACTCAGATTCCGGCAAGTCAAGCCGGATTCCGTCCCGGCATACACCTGCTTCATCGGCCGGCACCACCTCGGCCTGCGCCGGCAGGAAAAACTCGGCGTCCCTGCGGTTTGTCTCCGCCCAAGCCACGTAGCCTTCTTCCAACTCCTTATTCATCTTCGCCAACTCCTCCATACCGCCGGAGGAAACAGAGTTCTTCATAAGCTTTGTCTACCTCCCCGTCCAAGCAGCAATCCCACAGAAGCGCCCCGCAGCAACACAGGATCACGGTTTGGGGCTGGTTTAGGAGCCCGAAAGGCACTATAGAGTACTCAAAGAGGGGAGAAAACAGCAAATGGATTGCTGAAGGGTTTTACCTTATATGAATTTTGGCTAAAAAATCAATTTTGAGGTCTTTGAAACGGAAAAAAGAGCGGCTTTTGCAGCATTCCCCTAGCGGGGCTGTTTGAGAAGGAGCATTATCGGGTAGTCTTTTACCAGCAGGTCACGGATCACCAAGTTCCCGCCTTCGATACTGGTTACCAGCGGCTGCTCAAAACCCTCTAGGCAGTCGATGCCTGTGACCTGTGCTGGAGACAGGCCCCTCACGGTCAACGTCGTCTCCACGCCGGGATCATGATCCACGGCCGCCCCGTCGGTCCATAAAGCCAGCAGTAAGTCACCGCTTGGCAGAGAGAAGCTGTAGCTCTTAATGTTCGTTGCCGCGCTTTGTAATTCTACGGGCATATTTGCAGGTTTCGCTCCCGCCATAACGGTGCACAGGTTCGTGATAGTGGAAATTACGAGTTGGCGGCTACAATGGCCAGTAGGTACCGCGGCATTTGTCACTCTAACATCCATGCCCAGATGCATTACGTTGCCTCGGGCATGGTACTTTGCGGCAGCGGTCTCGCTGTACCATACGCCCCATTCTTGAGCTTCATCTTCCTCCTTTGTGTACCAGTAAATCTCGCCCGCCTCGTATTCTCCCCTGAAGCCGTGCGCCGAAGCTGTGTCCTTAATGCGTTGTACAATAGCTGGATATTCGTAGTAGTAGTCGCTATCAACCTCCGGCGAAGCTTTAAACATGGGATGCCATGAGACAACATCCACCAGGGGCATTATGTCCGACCGGAGAATATTAAACAAGTAGTCCTGTGATTCAGGCTCGCGCAAATAAGTGGTACCGGCGAGCGCTATCTTCGCCTCCGGGTACTCCTGGCGGATTACAGGTACAACCCGCCTGATAAGGTTTATGTAGTCCTCTACCTCTATCCACTGGACACTGTCTCTGATGTTGGGTTCGTTCCATATCTCGAAATAGCGCACGTGGTCCCTGACATTGCGAATGATGAACCGCACATAGTCAAGGTACCGCTGAATCTCATCCTCTGTCTTAAACCTTGGGCGGTAAGGTCTTCCCTCTCCGCCGAGCGCATCGTCCCGAAAGATGAGGAGGTATTTAACTTCCACGCCATTTTCGGCCATGCCTTGTAGGAAATCATGGTGACGTGGTTCGAAGGTGAATTCGGGCTTATCCCAGTCGACACGGTTTCCGTCGATCCTCACAATAGTAAAGCGGAATTCCTTCAGCCCTATTTTAGTGACCTCTTTAATGATTGCCTGCAAGTCAGCGGGTTGACCGGATGGTAACAGACCGTCGTCGATTCCCACACTTCCAATGCGATTGTCCGCCAGTTCGTTTGACTTCTTGGTCTGCAGTCGGGCCTTAGGCAGTTTGTTCCCGGTTTGGAGGATAATTCTTGAAACAGCGGAACTAGACGTGATGGTGACGGTTCTCGTGGCGGAGTCCCAATGCACCTGTGCACCGAAACTTTCTCCTACAAACCGCAGCGGGACTAAGGTACGGCCTTTTACAATCTTTCCGGGCACGTCCAAAGTCACAGGATTGTTCCCTACACGCGCGGTCTTTTCCCCTATAGTAAGTCTTATCACAGTACTGCCCCTAGTGGCCATGACGGTTTTTGTGGCACCGTTCCAACAAACGTCCGCGCCCAAGGCTTCAAAGATCGCCCGGAGCGAGACCAGGGTGCGGCCGTCTTCAATGACAGGAGGCACGTCGAGCGTCAAACTCCTGCCGTCTACAATGACTGCGGGTTGTGCCGACGCGGGCAAGACAAAAACCAAGACCAAGATAGCGGCAAGGCCGAAAACCCATAATACCCTACGTATTGTTCTCCCTCTCCTCCCCTGGGTTTTAATTTTCTTTCGGCAAAAACATCTACTATCCTTCATCGAAACCTTTACGATGCACAATATAACTAAAAAAGCTATCAGCAGCTGCCAATCGGAGGATGTCCCTAAAGGCATCTCTTCTGCTCATATAGTCCCCTCTGACTGCTGAATTTTCACTTTCGCGCGAACGTGCCAATCTGTTTTTTTGATGGTACTCATAACTGCAACCTATTGCAGTTGGGTGGGTTCCCGGAAACCTCTCAGTCATTGCTCTAATCTCAAACGACGGTTTATGGTATAGATGTCCGCGGCGGCTGGTACGTTACAGGCGGTTGGTAGTGCGGCACGTTGGGGCTTCGATGGGTCGGCGTTTTGAGTTCCAGCTGTTGCAACGCTTCCCTCGCCGGATCATAACCAGACACGCCGGGCCCGCCTGGTGCACCGACGGAGCTGGCAGGACTCTGCTCAATCACGTCGGAACCCTTCTAGGCACCATACACATCACGTTTTTCCTGAGCCTGAAGCATAGGGTCCTCATAACCCGCTTCAGTCACCGCCCAGTCCGCCATCGCCCGGATGAAAGCGACAAAGTGCTCCCGCGGATAGAAAGCCTCCGGAAGATCGCCCGCGCCTGCCAAACACCCAGACTCAATCGCCAAACTCAAGCAGGAACTCTGCGGGCGTTAGGACCTTAATTCGCTTTTTGATTTCATCGGTATGAAAATCCTTATCCCCGGTAACAAAACAGTCTGGCTGCGACAAAAGAACAGAAGCAAGAATCGGAATGTCCTTTTCGTCCCGGATATAAGGAAGTTCCTGCTCTTTCAGGTTGGACGGCGTATCCACCAATTCGAAGGGAGCGGTCTTAAGGAATTCTTCCCACACATCAAGCTTATGGGGTAACTTGCGGGCGAAAACCATCTTTATCTCATCTATTGAGTAGCTACACACAACTAAAGTACCTGTCTGGAATATCCTTTCGACAACCCGCCGGGCCGTAGACCCAGGAAAGGCGATCGCTGAGAAAAGAATATTGCTATCTATAAATACTCTCAGCAATTCTGCCTTTTCTCCCATTTTTCTTTGCGCACTTCTTCAAGCCATTCGGTTGATTCTCCTTCGGTTACCCCCATCTTTTCGATTTCCGGTGCTACTTCCTCGGAGAGCCTCTTAAAAGCTAACAGCGCCGCGTTTTCAATGACGATCTTCCCGTCGGCCTCCAAGAAAATAACCCTGTCGCCCTCCTTTAGCCTGAGCTTATCCCGAACGGCTTTCGGAATCGTCACCTGACCCTTTGAGGTCACCTTCGCCACCTCGAAATCCATGCGATTTCCTCCTTGTTTTCCTTACATTCATTACACTAATTATACCGCGGATAGACTGCTGTTGATAGATAGCCCATTAATTTTTTCAGATTTAATAAAAGGCTGCTTCCGCCGCCGCGAACCTGTCCCGCCCGGGCCGGCACCGGCACGGTTCCTCCGGCAGCCGATCCTCACCAAACTCCCGCCGTCGCGCACGGAGCAGCCTGACATAATTTTACCAGAACCCCCTTTGGTACGATAAAATCATCCGTCAAGCAGTTCGTCTGTATCGCAGCCGAATGATTCAGTAAGCACCGCTGTCTTCCAAAAGCAACCCGTTTGACGACGGCTCGCCCACAAGCCGGTCGCGCAGCTTTACATACCGCGCGGTGTGAAACTCAAATTCGGCGATATAGCTCCTGCGCTTGGCTCCGGTACTCTTCCGCGCTCTCAATGTAACCCAGAGCCTCCTGGTAATCCCAGATGGACCAAGCTGAAAGATACGAACCGACGGCCTTGTCCGCGCATATGCTGGCGGCAGAGAAAGCCCTTAAAGATTCCAACAGGGCCACAAGCGCAGCCTCGCGTTCATCAAGGGCCGCAAAAAATGTCTCGCGATACGGCTCCAGGGCTGCTGGCCACCGCGTGCGTTCGACATCCTTTCTCAGAGCTTCGTTATCCTCTACAAAGGAAGCTAACTCCACAATCATACTCTCGGGATTTGTCTCCAGGGCTTCCATAATTCCAACTACCCCGTTATCAGTTTCTTTGAGGCGCTTGACGAAGACTTCTCATTTCCGTTTCAAACTTTCTGCTTCTTTTACTTGTCTTTGGCATTGCACGTTAAGTGAGTTGACAGCCTTAAAGAAAAGCGCCATGCTCTGCCCGCCCGTTGTATCCTTAAGAAATTTTAGTCTTTCTTCCAACTTCTGGGCCTCAGGTTCCAGCCGCCTAATACCCTTATGAAATCCACTTTCGCCCCAAGCTTGAAGTCCGGCAAAAACTACAAGAAGTAAAGCCAAGAGGGCAAGGATGGGCAGAGTAAAGCTCTTCTTGCTTTTACCGGGGCCATCACTCTTCGCCGCAGATAATCCGTTCGAAAACTCTAATTCCTGACCGGGAGAAACTTGCTTCTCCTCGTTTTCTTCGCTCATTCGGTCCACCTTCTCTTTCAAGTAAATCTCAAGGTGGCCATTTCGCCGCAACTAACGGGAGCCCTTGAATTAGCCCTTAAATTATTCTTGTAAGGAATTATGCGACAAGAGGAGATAAATTCCTTCATTGGTTCCTTTTGGTGAAGCCAACCAATAGCAGGGTGCTCCTTGATAGCACCCTTGCATAAATCTAAAAGCGAATTATGCCTTGCCGCTTAAAGTTACAGAGCCGGGTAGACTATTTCCATCCGCAGCCCTCTCGAATCGACCTCTGGATCTTCTGGAAGGGTTCTGAGTCCGTATTGCCCGAGAAAAGCCGCAACGGCGAGTACAAAAGCATCGAGCAGGTCATCCGTAGCCACGACCCGCAACCTTGATTGGCTGAAGAAATTTTCGACAACTCTGACACAGTCAGGATAAACCCGTTGAAGAACCGCAATCCTTTCCCTACATCCCGCTTCGGTTTTCTTACTGTGTTCCATCGGAGAACCGGCCAGAGCCCAGAAACATATTTCCGGATGGCTCTCCCGGATACGGGCTCTCGCTTCAGGGTCGTCTGCCCACTAATCTTTCCGCCCGCCGAATCTTCGAAAAGCAACCGCAGCCCTGCTTTGAAACGTTGCCCGCTATAGGACCTGATGTCCCCAGCACAACAATCAAAAGTTTTCTATATAAAAGAACCATGCACCTTTATTGAAGCGATCAGGCTTCAACGGACCGGGCCGCTTGCCCTCTGCTTCACAGGTTGACCGGACTTTTTCAGCATCTTCCTTGTCACCGTAAACCTTCACGTAACACCGGCCATCCCGCGTTTTCCCGGTTTGAACCTGGAGGCCGCTCACGAAATCTTTTGTAACCGCTTGTTCGGAGGCCGCCTCCGAAACGGGTAGACATTCCACGGCAACGGAATCTTGCCCTATAAGCGGCTTAGCATTAACCAACGCCCCGGCTATGGCGTTTATCTGCTCCGCACCAAGCACAACATTCTTTGTCTGGCGGCGGATGTGCCAGGCAAGACCCACCCCGCTATCAAACACCGGCATCGAACATTCCTCTACCTTGAGCCACTTTGCCCGGGTGAAAAGCACCGCCGGAAAAAGCCATTGTTCTACCTTGGGCGGCAGGGCCCCACCCGGATTACCTTCCAGCCACTCCTTAAAAAGGCGCACGTGCCGCTTGTTTTGTTTGGTCGGGCTCTCACACCGTACCCATGAGCTGCCTTCCTTACGCCTCCAGTTGTCTTTATACCCCGAGAAAGCCCCTTCCCAGGCTTTGGTTTCAACCAGGTAAATCCCCGGCGGCCCAATCAGGATATGGTCTACCTGGATGAACTCGTCGGGCTTTGGTTCCAAAACCACGTCGTTGACCAGCACCCAATCTTTGGACAGAAAAAGCCAAAAGTTAAAAGCCGCCCGGTCCTCTCCGCCTTCACCTCGGTTGCTATCCCGGCGCTGCCGCATCTCAAAAGCTAAATCCGCCACCGGCTTCAGCGCCCAGGAGATCCAGGAAGGAAGCTCCTCATCAAGCCGGTTGCGCCTCTTTTCTTTCTCGCGGGCTACCTTCTCTTTTATCTTTTGGCGGAAAAGTTCTTTAATTTCTTTGTTCTGGCGCATCACCCGTGCCGGCACCGTGTTTCCTCCCGGATTAAACCTTCAGATAGGCCGCCAGCGCCGCCATAATCCGCTTCTCCCGCGCCTGTAAAAAGCCTTCGTAATCGTCTCTTTCCATAGCCGCCAGCGCTGCCTCATCAATCAAATAGGTAGCCATAATAGGTCAAGCAACCTTTTCTTGTCCGGCGTGATATCCAAAAAGTCCTCACCATCCCTTATCTCCGGCTTTCCGAAACTCTACGCCGCCTTTAGCCCTTTAGGACATCACTCCAGCTTCAGATCTGCCGCAACCGCGCCCAGTAACTCGTTCACCTTTCGGATAATCTCATCCGGCAGCGCCGTAGCGCCGCCTAATTCAACCTGCAACCTGAAGACAAGCTCGTAGCCGACGGTGGCGTTGACCAGTTCGCCTATGACCTCGGCTAAATCCTGAATCTGGTGGGGGCGCAGCTCTGCCCGGGCTACTTTAAAGCCCGGCTTCGGCGGCAGTGGCGGTGGCGGCTCAACAGGCGGCACCACCTCTTCGGCCGGCACCCGGAGCTTGACCTGTTGTGCACCGCCGAAAGCGCAGGGCCAGGGACCCGAACCCACAGTCTTCTCTAACAGCCGGGCCTTAATCGCCCCATCAATGGCCTCCCGCACGCTTGCCCAAGGCAAGGGCTTGCCGGCCTTGCGCGAAAGCGCGCCGGCAACGGCCAGGGCCGTTGTTTCTTTGCCCGGCCAGGCTTCGGGAAGATTTGCCGGAAGCACTGCCGTGACCGGAATGGGAGACGGTGGGGGCTGGAGCTTGGCAGCGTCAGTCAGGATTCCGGCCGGTATCTCTTCGGCGCAGATGCTGGCCACCTCTGTGGTCAGCCACAGCTTCCCTGCCTTAACCGCCTCAGCTATCGCTGCGTAAACAACTTCCGGGGCAGCCTTAGGAATGACTACCGGTTCAGTGTATCCTTCTCTAGGCACCTGAACCACGTTTCCGCCGCAGAAGTACGCGACCACGTCCCCAACGCTGATTTCGGGCGGGTCGGGCCACAGGCCGGGCAGCGCCCCGGGCACCAACAGACCGGCGGGGATCGCCGACAAAGTGGCGGCTTCCGGCAGTACGAGCTCCAGGCCGGGGTCCTTCAGGTCCGCCTCTAACGGCTCTTCGTGCCAGATGGTCCGCACCGACCGGTCCGGACGCACGGTGCGCAGGACAAAGAGCCCTTCCTTGACGCCTTGAATCAGCGTTTCCAGGATCTCCTTCCGGCGCAACATCTTCGGCAGGTGGGGGAACTGGGCGAAGGCGCCCACCAGGTCCTTTACTCGCCGCGCCGTTTCTCCTTCGCGCCAGAGGTTATAGGGACCTTCGGGCAACAGCGCCTCCGCACTAACCGGCGTTTCCTGAATGCGAACGCGGGGATCGGCCTTAATGATGTTAAAAAGGGGCTCAGTTCCAACGGTAAGCTTGTAAGCCAGGATTTCGTTTTTCTCTGAAACCGTCACGGCAAGGCAGTAAGCCTGCCGGACCGCCTCGGCAATCTTCTTCCTCGCCCCCTCCGTGTAGCCGCTGAGCAACTGAGCCCGAAGCGGGTCCAACTGCTGCCCCTTGAGCATATTCCGGACCTCTTCCCAGCCCAGGTACTCCCGGATCCGGTCACGGGCAATTTCCAATCCCTCCCGCGACGGCACCGCCAGCACGACGGCGTTGCGGTAAACCCGCGGCCGGTCGGGTCCGGTCGTTTCTTCGATAAAACGCTTCGCCTCCTTGCTGGCATTGCCCGCCGTGGAGGCTGCCTTCGGTCCCAAAACGGCATAATGGAACTCGCCGTCGTCCTCGATATCCCGCGGCCGTTCGGGGAGGTTGTGCACCCTTGCCCCGGCCGCCGCAGCACCGGCGGTCAAACTCTTTAAGTCCCTGATAGTTTCAATGAGCTTGGCCTCAACCAGCTCCGCGGCCACCCGCCGGCAGGCCTCGCTGTGCATCTGCCGCAGGTTGGGGCGCGAGCCCAACCGCCAGGTTTTGGGCAGCGCCTTGCGGCCATCGCCGCCTGTCTCAACGTCACTGAGGGCTTTTTCATCAAGGAACCAGGAAACCTCGGCCCAGCGCCCGAGCGCCTTTTCTAATTCAATCCTGTCCGGGCGCGTGTGGCCGAGCAGCACCAAAAGGTCGCGGGTCAGCGCCTTCTGGCCGATGGGCTGCGAGTGAACAAAGGTCGCCAGCACGGCCTGCTCGACCTCGCGGAACCTGAGGCCCGCCGCCTCGGCCTGAATCGCCCGCGCTTTGGCCAACTCCCCTTCCAGGATGCCCGCCCACTCTTGGCGCTTCCCTTCGTATTCCTCGCTGGCGGCTACCGTCGCCAACTCCCTGGCAGCGGGTGAGACCTCCTCGCTACCTGGAGCGTTCAGAAAAACGTTCGCGGCGATGAGCGGGCAATGGTCCCATTTCTCCGCCTCGCGCAAGGCCAGCGAAAAGGTCCGCAAGACGCCGCGTGCCCGCTGGAAACCTTCAAGCTGGGTCCACTTTACGTAGAAAACCTCCGTCAGGTCCGGGTGAAACGGGAAACTCTGCAGAAAGCGCTCCTCAGCTGCCTTGCCGGCTTTCTTTGTCTGGTCGTCGAGTTCCGCAATCCCCTTGAGCGCCGCCATCACGTGCGGGCGAAAAGCCTCCCGGTCGCGGATGGATTCGGCCGTAAACAACCGCCGCCGCAGGACCTCCGCCACGTCCTCTTTAACTACCGGCTGGACGCCTTCTTCCTGCTCGCGCCGGAAGATGTCGTACATCTCCTTGGCGATTTCCTTCCCGAGGGTGTCACTCTTTTTAGGGTCGCTCGCCAAAAGGGAAACGACCACCGCGCACCGCTCTACTTTGGTAGCCGCTTGGGTTAGATACTGGAAGAAGTTCTGCAGCCGGCCGCGCCAGACCGGGTCAAGCCCGATCTTCTCGCGGGCGTACACCAACACTTCGTCCATCAAGATCAGAGTGCTCAACCCCTCCCGGCCCGGGAGGGCAAACAGGTCGCTGAGAAGGTTCTCCGCCGGAGCGCTCTCCCGCTCCTCGTCTCTGCCGCCGGGATGAAGGAGCCGCAAGCCCTCCGCCCCGGCGATCTGCCAGGCCAGCACGCTCCACGGGTGTTTGAGCCACCGGGCCTGTCCATCCGGCGCCCTGATTTGCATCCCTTTCTCCACATCTAACTTATCGAAGGGCAGGCAGGCCACCCGCGCTTTAGGCGGGGTTAGGCCGGCGTGCTCGA
Source organism: Bacillota bacterium (assembly GCA_040757355.1). Taxonomy (GTDB): domain Bacteria; phylum Bacillota; class Desulfotomaculia; order Desulfotomaculales; family Ammonificaceae; genus DTYU01. The sequence goes on from JBFLWY010000015.1 coordinate 10,156, forward strand.
TAAATTCTTTGACGGCGGGCAGGTCCGGCAGTCCTGCCGGGTCGGAAACCAGGTGGTAGAGGGTGATGAGGGTATGCGTCTTGCCGCCCCCGTAGGTCAGTTCCAGTTGCCGCACGGCCTTGTCATTTTTGCCCGCCAGGCGGCCCAGCACGTCCTTAGCCAGTTCGCGCAGGTTGAAAGTGGGATAGGTCAGAGCGAAAAACTCGGCCGGGTCCTGGTAGACCGGCTTGGCCCGGCCCATAACCACGTCGTAGAGGTCGGCCGCAAAAACGGCCAGCGAAAGCTCTCCCGACCGAATATCGTCGCGAAGCCGGACAACCTGGTGCCACGGCGTCCAGGGAAGTTTATTCATGGCTATCCATCTCCTAAATCATGTTACTCGCCGACTCGTTAGGCTTGGCCCCAATATTCGCCCGCTTTAGATCGCTCGCCTTGACCATCTCAAGGGTGATGTCGTCAAAGAGCGTACGCGCTTCCTTCTCTAAGCGCCGCATAGCCATCTCGCAATACACGGGATCGATCTCGACCCCGATGCTATTGCGGTTTGCTTTCATCGCCGCCAGCATTGTAGTGCCGGTGCCGCAAAAAGGATCGAGCACGGTGTCGCCGAAGAAGGAAAACATCCGTACCAATCGGTAAGCTAATTCAAAAGGGAAAGGAGCGGGGTGCTCCCGGGTCGACGCGCCGCTGATGTTCCAGAACTGCCGGAACCATTCTTCGTAGTCTTTTTTATCAATCATGGACAGCCGGCGCTGTTCGGCGGTGGGCTTTCTGTACCCGCCCGGTTTGCGCTGCATTAGGATGAATTCGATATCGTTTTTGATAATGGCGTTGGGTTCGTAAGGTTTTCCGAGAAATTTCGTTCCGTTATCAACTTCGTAGGTAGCGTTAGCAATCTTATGCCAGATAATCGGATTCAGATTATCGAACCCGATTTTCCGGCACGAAACAACGATGTCGGCGTGCAGGGGGACCACCACATGCCTCCCGAACCGGCGGCGGGATAAGCACACATCCCCCACCACGCACACCAGGCGCCCCCCAGGAACCAAAACGCGGTAGCATTCGCGCCAGACCTTGGAAAGCTCCTCGACGAATTCTTCGTAGTCCGCGATGTGCCCCATCTGGGATGGGTGTTCCCGGTACTTCTTCAGCGTCCAGTAAGGGGGCGACGTGACCACAAGGTGGATACTCTCGTCAGCTATGAAAAAGAGGTCACGCGCATCTCCTTCGACCAGACGGTGGAAGGTTTTCGGTTTCATCTTGGAGGCACCCCCAGCGCAGAAAGAAGCAGCCTTTATCAACACAGCCTCGAGCGCCTCTTGACGAGCGTCCGCTTCCTCTTTTACCCAGTCCATGTAATCCCGGTGGCTGCCGTAACCGTCAGGCATCAGACGGCTCCTTTTCTTCTCAACCTATTCCGTTTGCAAAGCGCCAGGGTCATTGAATAGCGTAACCGCTAAATCTTATAGGTGTATGCATATTAGCGTCAGGCTACCACCTTATTAGCGATAGTAGCGAACTGTCTTACGCAATAAGCTCCTGAATATATTCATCTCTTCGGCTCCAAAGCATAGGCCTTATGTCGTATTGTTTAAGAGCAGCGATAAGGTCAGGATTGATTACCTGTTCCGTATCATTTAAGACTCCGTACGCTGTAGAATTTGCTGGTCTTACTTCTTTTGTATCCGTCCATGAAAATATCAGCAATGTTATGTTCTGCTTGTTAGCCTTATTAATCGTTTTAAGTATGCGTTCTGGCCGAACCCGTGAAGCAGGAATAACAAAATCGAAAGAGTGATCAAAGCCGCTCTTCCCGGTAAATTTAACCGACGGGGTAAAACGTATGTCATGCAACCGAAGATACCTCTCCACATCTTCCCTAAAAATACTTGATATCACCGGAGCAGCCATAACAAACAGGTCATTTACTGCAAGCATTGCCTGAAGGAGGTTGTGTTTTTTTTGCGGGAAGTTTTCCGGTCTTGCTTCCACGATAAGCTCATTACCGGAAAGTCGAACCCCAAATCCATTTAGGACAGCAGTGAGCATTTGCCGCCTCTTCTCCGTTGTAAATTCGCATCCACTCAAACGGAGGTCATTGATGGTATACCCATCGTCTGTTAATATAAAGCCATTTTCAGAACGCTTTACATATATCTGTAAATGATCATTATGCCGATCAAGGAAAGGAGTTGTGATTTCGCATACGCCATTGATATTTTCTACGCTTATTTTTTGTCTAAGCCAATGTGTATACGCGTCTACTAAGTCTATACAGTCCTTTAACATCATAGGAACAGGCTCCTTTGCACTATCGGTGGTTCGATTATTTTACAATAATCAAAGAAATCATATAAAGTGCCGTAAATATCGTTTGTTCTTGAAAAAACATCAGACGGAGCCGGAATTGCCCACTTATCCATAAAACCCTCCACATAGAGATGTAAATGAGGGCAATTTATAGTCTGTCCGTTATAAGGCTCAAGATAACTAAGAGGAACATTACGTAAACTTGGATTAGTATGGGGACGCCCATCTATGTCCAGCCTAACCAGAATAATTATTCCCTGATATCGTTCCTGATACGAGCATTTTGTAAGCCGAATTCTTCCTCTACTTATGTCTACTAAAAAAGACTCCCTTCCATCCGTAGAAACGACAGGAATACTTAATGCTTCTCCAGCCATGGGAAAATCGAAAACCTGGTTTCCAACTCTCTTTTTGGGCATCACAATTAGAGCATCTGCTTCAGCTTGCGGAAGCAAGGCTATCTACCCCCTTTAATACCGAATACCAGACGATCGGTTCCATACATTCCAGAGTCAATCTATAATTTCCTCTACCTCACTAAATAATGGAAGAAAATTGTCATTTCCTCATCAAATGCCGCGTTTTTCCGTGCTCCGGCTGGTTCGAACGACTTACAACATCTCTAATTGCACCGGTGGTGCACCCCCCCGCGCGGCGATGTGGTTGCTGATGCTTTCCAGCAGGGAGCGTTCGTCGCTGCCGGGTGGGGCGAGCTCGATTAAGGCCTGGAGGAGCTGGTGGAAGAGGCGGTGGCGGCGGAGGCCACGGTTGTCGAGGTACTCGTCCACTTTCGCCACGTCGCCCGCTTTCCAGAGGTGCATCAGGCGCTGTACCTGATCAATGAGGGGCGCAGGGCGGCCCTCGGCGTCCAGGCCCAGATTCTTGCGCCTGCGCTGCTGCCAAGTCTTGAGCCGGACCTTGCTGCCGGTGCCTTCCTTGATCTCGTCCCCCTCTTCTTCGCCGGCTTCTTCATCCTCTTCGTCCTGCTCCTGACCGCCAGTGCGGACTAAAAGGTCGTACTGGTCAATGAGTTCGCGGTCCGAGAGGCCGCAGGAGACGGCGTAGAGGATGCAGGCCCCGGCCGGAACGTCCTCGAAGCCGAAGTCGTGGCGGTGCAGGAGGTAGTAGGTGGTTACGTCGTCTAAACCGCTCGCGCCTTCCGCACCGCCGTTATGGGAAAGCACCCGGCCGACGACGAAGTCCACCACCAGCCGGCGGACGGCCCGCAGGAACTCGGAAACGGCCATCACCTGCCCGGGCTCGTTCGCCTTCTTGACGACCGGATGTTTGCTGTAAGCCTCCAGCGCCGGGCCGGTGGCCGCCCAGACAAAGTCGGGCCCCCGGATGCCCGCGTCCCAGAACTCCCGCAGCCGGGTATGGATCTTCTCGCGCATCTCCTCCAGGACGCGGTTGTCCCAGCCGGGCCGGGCGGTCTCCGGCCGCTTTTTGCAAACGAGCCAGACGGAGGAGGCGAGCGCCGCCGAAGAAAGGGCGCGGGTGCGGTTGCCCATCTCCGTCTGGATGGGCCAGCTCGCGTCCACGACAAACCCGGCCCGGATGAGCGCCGAGACCAGGGTCTCCCAGGCGTCCGGGTGCTTGTGGGCGAAGACGATCACCAGCCGCCCTTCGGGCTTCAGCGCCCGGTAGCAGGCCTGGAAGGCGCGGAACATCCCTTCCTCGTAAGCGGCCTTCGATTTCTGCCTGTCGCCGCCGAACCGGCTGGCGTCGTCGATCAGTTCCCCGTCGTTCTTTTCATGGTCCCACTTCGGAGACAGCGGTTCCCGAAAGGCCGCGTCTATTTCGGGCGACAGCCCGTAGAGCGTCCGCCGCAGCCAAACGTAAAAGAAATCCATCAGGTCGGAGTAGGGAATGGCGTCGTAGTAAGGGGGGTCGGTGACGATGAGGTCCCAGCCTCCGAATGATAAATTTGCGGTTGCAGAGATACCTTTGGAACTTGCTGGTGGACAGTAGCGCTGGGCTGCTGTGCAATGTTCAATTACTTTTGCCAACCATTCGATCTGCCCGTCGTATGTACCTGAACTTGAAGCTATTGGATTCACCTCTGAGAAATCCCAACTAATTGGGAGTGCAAACCGAGAAAAAGTATTTTGTATCTTTTCAAATCCTAAGCTCCAATGACAAATAGTACTTGCTCGGTCAGATAAACGACTAAGTCCCAAAGCCAAATACGCACCCACCGCCTCCACCCACTTGGGCGGGTAACCGGCCTCCCGCATGGCGTCGCGGGCGGCGCGGGTGTGCTTGACGAAGGTGCCCAGGGCCAGGAGTTGGCGGGAGGTGAAGAGGTTATACCACCGGGTAAGGCCATAAGAGAATACTGTAAAAGGAGAGCCACCGCCTGCACGGCTTGCCCCTTGTGGAACGGGCTCCTCCGGCAGCCCGAACGGAATCTCCGCAAAAACCCGGTCGAGTTCCTTCTCCGCTTCCTGCGCCAGGCGGACCTCCTCCGCCGTCGGCAGGCGGTACTCCTTACCGTTCGGTCCGTCCACCACCACGGCGGTCATCACCGCCCCCAATCGGCCCGCTTGTCCTTCGAGGCGGATGTCCTCCATCGTCATAATCGTCCCGCAGCAGGGGCAGGTCGCGCCGGAACGGGACATCGTCCCGGCGCCGGTCTTCCGGTCGTGCTCCCGCCTTTGCGCCGCGTTGCCGCCGGCCACGGGCACGTCGTTCTGGACGCCGAAGACCACACCCGTTTTATCGGCGTTCGGCTCCATCGTCAGCACCACGCGTTTTTTATCCTTCTTGCAGAGCCAGCGGGTCTTTAAAAGCGGCACCGTCGCCCGGCAGTTCTTGCACTGCACCGTCCGCGCCCAGAGGTAGGCCACCGTCGGTTTGGCCACCCACCGGGGGCAATTTCTAACCGCCAAGGCGCCAAGACCGCCAAGATTATTAACAAGATTATTATTAAAATTTTTTAAATCATTAAATTTGGCATTAAGGTTATTAGGAGTACATATTGTACTGTTCTTAAGGTTTCCGCTATTCCGTTCTTTCTTGGCGTTCTCCGTGTCTTGGCAGTTCATTCCACTAACCGCCAAGGCGCCAAGACCGCCAAGATTATTAACAAGATTATTATTGAAATTTTTAAAATCAAATTTGGCATTAAAGTTATTAGGAGTACATATTGTATTGTTTTTAAGGTTTCCGCTATTCCGTTCTTTCTTGGCGTTCTCCGTGTCTTGGCGGTTCATTTCTTCTATTGCCTCAAGGTCGAGCGAGCCGTCCTCTTTAAGCGGCACCAGCCTGGGCGCGCGCTTCTCAAAAGGACGGCCGTCCGGTTTTAGCGGCTGAAAGTCGGCGTAGGCCGGGTAGAAGCGCGCTAATTCCCGGCGGGCCCGCACCAACACCCATCTCCCCCAGGCGCGCACGTGCCAGGAGAGATCCGCCTCCGGCACCGGCTGGCCTTTATCTTTATTCGCCGGCTCGAAGTCTATTTCCAATTGCCCTTTCCGGTGATACTTTCTCCGGATACCCTTGGCGCCTTGGCGGTTTAAAAACTGCTCCATGAATTCCTCGTCGGTCAGAATGAACTCCGGCAGCGGCCGCTTCTGCCCGGCTAATTTCTGCGGGTACTCTAAGGTGCACTTCAGGATGAACCAGGCCACCGGGTTGATGTCGATGGCGGTCACTTCGCAGCCCAACCGCATCGCCTCGAGCGGTATTGACCCGCCCCCGGCGAAGGGGTCCAGCACCTTCGGTGGTTTGCCGCCGTAAGCCTTTTTGATCTCGGCGCGGAAGAGATCCAGCGCCGGGCCGTTCTCCCGCCCCCAGTGCAAAATGCCGCCCTCGGTCTCCTCCCGGATGCGCTCGATAACCTGGCCGCCGGGCAGCTTCTTCTTCTCCACCTTCCGCACTACCCGGCCCGCTAACTTCTCCAGGATCCGCCGGCGCTCCTCCGGCGTGCCGGGGTCGGGCAACAGCGTGGCGATCAGCGCCGCCCGGCAGGCCGCTAACGGCCGCCGCGCCGGCCAGATATGTAACGTCGAGATGTGCCCGTGTCTTACGTTCTTCTCGTGCACCGCATCCAGCGACGCCTGCTTCAGCGGAAAAGCCCGCTCGATAAGCCGCGGGAAGTCACCAACCGCCAAGGCGCCAAGACCGCCAAGATTATTATAATTACTAAAATTTTTTGTATTAATGTTTTTAAAATCGTCCCCTTTCTTCTGTTCCTCCTTGGCGTCCTCTGTGTCTTGGCGGTTTATCTCTCCAACCGCCAAGGCGCCAAGACCGCCAAGATTATTTTCTGAGGTATCTTCATTACCGTTTTTGAAGTCGTTTTCTTCCATAAACCAGCACCGCCATCCCTTATTCACCAAATCTGCCTTATCAGTAGATCAACTTTTTCCGAACTTTACCTAATGAATTCCCCTTGGTGTACTTGGCGTCTTGGCGGTTTATTCCTCCGACCGCCAAGATCATCAACCGTTAGTTAAAACCACCCTTTGAATTCCCTCTTTGAGGATAGAAACATTAAAATTGATGAGTAAACCGAGTTGAAGGCCAGTAGCCTTTAAGTAGGACAAAACCTGTGCCGTATGTACCGGGGTAAAGGCTTCAACCGCTTTAAGCTCCACAATCAACACTCCATCTATCAGGAAATCCAACCGTCCTTCACCCACCGGGTATCCTTTATAATTCACAGCAATGGCTTTTTGCCGCACAAACGGTATGCCACGGAGATTCAATTCTACCGCCAAAGCCTCTTCATAGACGCTTTCCAAGTAGCCTGGTCCGAGGTGCCGGTGAACCTCGATAGCCGCACCAATCACTTTCCGCACAATCTCGTCCACTTCTTTATCCGGCTCTCTTCTTTTGCTTTCAATCTGGTTTTCTTTTGGCTTCTTCATTTCCCTTCCTTTCCTTAACTTATACTTTCTGTATTTATTAGCATCTTTCTCGACGTCCTTGGCGTCTTGGCGGTTCATCCTTCTCCCTCCGCCGCCTCGAAGATTTCCTGTTCCCCGATCACTACGCCGCCTTTGCGCCGGGCGAGCAGTTTCCCGAAGGGGTCCTGGACGCGCAAAAGGCGCGGGTGGGCGCCGGCGCAGTCGTAGACGACGTAGAGCCAGTAGCGGTCGCGCAGGTTGCAGGCTCTGGCCCATTCGTTCTCCGAAAGTTCGATGTCGCCGGTGCCGGCCCGGCCTTTGACCTCGATGGCGCGCTCCTCGCCGCCGGGGTGGCGCGACAGGAGATCGAAACCAGGGTAAGCCTCCAGACCCGCGAGCAGCGCCAGCTCCGGAAGAGAAACGTCCCGAACGGAGCAGCCCCGCTCCTCCTCGTAGCCCCGGGCCACCCGGACGGCGATCCGCTCGATCTCCCGGTCGTAGCGCGCCCGGTCTTCCGGATCATTGGAAGGCACCACTAAAGCGTGCGCCAGAAATTGGACCTCGCCCGGAACGATCAGCTCCGGTTCCCGCCGCAGCACCGCCAGGGACCTCTCTTTCCGGTCGGCGAGCTCCCGCTGCTGCTTCTTAACCTTCGTCAGTTCACCCTTAGCCGCCGCATCACCCGCCCCGGCCCGCTCGGCAAGGCGTGCTCGCTTCAGGGCCAGTTCCGCTTCCTGGTAGGCGTAGCCCCGGAGGATAAACTCCTCTCGCTCGGCCAAGGTGCTCTCTAACGCTCGCTGCCGGGCAGCGGCTAACGGTTCGGCAACCCGCTCCCCAACGAAGTTTTTCGCCTGCTCGCAGGCGGCGGCAACGGTAGCAACAAGAGGTATAGCCGCCGGAGGGATTCGTTCGGCGCCGCGCAGCAGCATCAGGTGCTCCACCGGGCACTCCTCGATCCTTCCGGTCTCGTCCTGCCGCAGCCCCACCAGGCGCACCTCCACCGGTTCTTCCCGGCCAAAAACCGCGGGCAGTGCCGGATCGGCCCGCCGCACCACCCGCACCAGGGCCAGGTGAAAGAGATAGGGGCGCGCTGCATAAGGATCAACAAAAACGCCGCCCCGCAGCGCCCACGCCGCGAACCGGCCGCGCACTAAGGAACAGTAGCGGTCAAAGAGCGGTTCGCCAGGGTGCAGGAAGATCGCCTGCTCGCCCTCTTGCGGCTTGTAAACGGTCAGCCGCTCCCACCTGGCAGGGTTGTAGCTTTCCAGGACGGGCCACAGGGGGTCGAGCGCCCCCGGACGGAGGGGTTTGAAGGAAAAATAGCCTTCCAGGTCGCCGTCAATACCGATGTGCAAAAGCGGCGCCGATTTCTCGATGAAGCGGCGGACGTACCCCGGGAGCAGGCGCCGCAGCGTTTCGCGCTCTAATTTGGCCCGTTGTTCAGGTAACTGATCGGCAATATCCCCGCCGGCACCGAGAAGCCTTTCCCGCTGCGCCAACCTCGCCCTGACCTGCTCTGGCGTAAGGCGACCCTCGACCTGCCGGACGGCCTCATCGGTCTGCTCGTCCACCACCGCCTGCAGAATCAACTCTTTTAGCGAAACCCCTTCGAACTGCATTCCGATAACGTCGAAGACTTTATCCGAGCCGAGTTCGCGCCGGATTTGCTCTAATTTTTCGAGCAGCGTTTTGAGCACCTTGCCCTCGCGGGTCTTCCCCGCCACCAGGTTGAAGATCAGCACCGGGTCGTGCACCTGCTTATAACGGTGGATGCGTCCCATCCGCTGCTCAAGCCGCGCCGGGTTCCAGGGAATATCGTAGTTGACCATCAGCCAGCAGAACTGGAGGTTGATCCCCTCTCCGGCGGCATCGGTGGCCACCATCAAGTTAGCGCCGCCCTCCCGCACCGGCTTCTTAAAGAAGGCCACCTGCGCCTCGCGTTCCTGGTAGTCCAGGCCGCCGTGGATAAAGGCGATCCTTCCCGCGTAGCCCAGACCCTCCAGGCGCCGGACCAGGAAATCGAGCGTGTCCCGGTGCTCGGTGAAGATGAGGATCTTTTGGTCCTTGAAACGCTCGTCCTGCACCACCTCGCGCAGTTTTTCGAACTTCGCTTCTTCGCCCGCGGCGAGCACCTGGCGCGCCAGGCTAAGCAGATCCTCAACCTGCACCCGCTCGGCCTGCAGTTCGGCCAGCGAGGTGGCCACCACGCCGGTTAGAAGCTGGTCTTCAACCAGCTCGTTCTGCTCGCGGCCCTCCTGCGGCTCCTCTTCGTCGGCGGTCAACCGGTCGAAAATGTCGGGCGTTTTGTCAATTTTGCGCTGAAAGGCGGTAAGTTGCTCCTCCGTGAGCCGGCCGCTCCGAATATCCTCGATCAACCCGTCCAATTTTTTCAGGCGCCGCTCAAGCGAGCGCAGCAAGGCGTAAGTGGAGCTCGCCAGCCGGCGCTGGAAGATGCTCATGGCCAGGCGGGCGGCCGAACGGTTGAGAATCCGGGCGCGGTTGTAATAGGTGCGGATGTAGGCGGTGGTCTCGTCGTAGAGCCGCTGCTCGGCCGGGCCGAGGTCGTAGCTCAAGGTGCGGGACTCTCTTCTCGGGTAGATCGGGGTGCCGTCAAACCGCACCATTTCTTCTTTGGTCCGCCGGATAAAGTGGCGCTGCCGCGCCTCCGCCGGGTAGGCGTTGAAGGCGTCTATAGTAGAGAGTATCTCCGGTTCCAGCAGCCGCCACAGGCAGAAGTAAGGGAAGTCCTTGCCCATATGGGGTGTGGCTGTGAGCAGCAGTAAGTGGTGGCAGCGCCAGGGAAGCATCCAGTCGGGATCGTCCGTAGCGCCGGCAATCGCCTCTGCTAAGCGGTAGCGGTCGGTTTTATACACGGTGAAGTCGGGGTTGCGGTCGGCCGCGAGCTTGTGGGCCTCATCGAACACTGCCAGGTCGTAAGGCTCTACGGCAGGATCGCGCAGGCGCGCGAAAGTCGGCGCCCCGCAGAGGGTGTCCACGCTGACGATCACCAGGTCGCTCCCCGGACCGGTGAAGGGGTTCCTATTGCGCGCATCCGCCCCGGTCACTATTTTAAACGGGAGGCTGAAAAGGGTCTTGAGCTCCCGCTGCCAGTTCCCGACCAGGCCTGCGGGCGGCACGATCAGGACGCGCCGGATTAGGCGCCGGGTGAGCATTTCGCGGATGTAGAGGCCGGCCATAATGGTCTTGCCGGCGCCGGCGTCGTCGGCCAGCAAAAACCGCAGCCTGGGCTGGGGAAGCATATAGTCGTAAACGGCGATGCGCTGGTGCGGTAGCGGGTCGATTAGCGAGGTCTCGGTGGCGAAGGCCGGGCTGAAAAGGTGGCCGTAAGTCAGGCGCTCTGCTTCGACGGCCAGGCGAACGATCTCCGGCGGAGCGGTGAAATCGACCTTACCCGGCTCGCGCGGCTCCGGCGCCGGCGGTTCTTCGGCAAGCCGGTAGGCCGCTTTCTCTTCCGCAGCGCAACAGGCCCTGACCGCAATGCCGTGGCCGGTAAGCGGCGCGTTGCTTAAGCCGTCCGCTCCCTCCATTTCCAGCAGCACGATCTGACCCCACGCCAGGCGGTTGGGGCGTGTCTGCCCGTTCTCCCACCGGTTGACGGACGCAAAGGAGACGCCCAAAAGTTCCGCGAGGCGCTTCTGGCTCAAACCTAACTTCGCCCGCAGCCGTCTGATCCGACCGGGATAATCTTGGGGGATATACTCCACTCTCGTTCCCCATCTTCAGCCAACAGAGGATTCTTTTGCTATCAGCATAGAACACCGCGTGGGTGGTGTCAAGGCTATCGCAGGTGTTATGAGTAGTCAGAGTGCTTAAGGGCCATCGGGCAGAACGTCCCGTAAAAAGCTGATAACTGACCCCCGATTAAGTCGCTCATGACAGAATTGGTTGCGATAATGCCTGAGACACCCGTAACAACTCGCATTACCTTCAACACCTCCACATTCACACTGCTCCAACCGCTCCAACGTTGCCTGGAGAATTCGCGTCAAGGATTCCGGGTGTCCCATCCGCCGAACATGTCCGGCGCCGCCCGGCACGTCGTCAAATAGAACCAGGGTTCGGATAGCCGGATTGGGAGAAGCGGGGTAAAGGCAGCCGTCAAGGTCTTCACGCTCTATGTCCAGCGCTTTGCTTGCCCCTTCCAGCAAAGCGTAGAGCAAAGAATACCAGAAGCCAAGGTCTGCATTCTCGTAACCCTCAAAGGAAAGTTTCAGAATATCGGTTTCAAACTCGTGGCCCAAGGATACATGACCTTGTAATGTTCCCGAACACTGGGCTCCCCAGGCCGTTGGATGAGAGTTTGGTGCTTGTTCGCCACTGAGTAGCGTATAGCCGCACTGGTGGCACACTCTAAAACCAGCATTATTGATCACCGCCAATTTCCCCCGCGAAGCGGGCACTGCTACGAGCTTTACATTCCCAAATGGAATCTCAATAACATCCCCGTCATTCGCCTCACCAGAGAAATAAATGCGCGTGGTATAGGTCCTTTCCGGTCTTTCCTCTCCCGGACTTTCCGGTCCCCTCGTATCCGCAATAAACCCGAACGCGGGGATGATGAAAACTCCCTGCCTCCTGAAACGTTCCCCGCAATACGGACACCGTTGGAAACATTCTGCCAGTTGGGGATTTTCCCTGACTAACTCCTCACGCTTCGAACAATAGTATTGACAAGAGTCACAAATGGCGTAGCGGTAACTTTCCCACTCTTTGTTAGGTTTTCTTTTTAGGTACCGACTCGTCCACAATCTCCCTGCTGCTACGACTTGACTACCCGGCGCATATTCCGACAAAGCGATCCGGAGGTCGCGCTCAAGTTGCAGCCTTCTTGCTTCCTCTCCGTGGTGCAAGACCTGTAATTCCACTACATCTACCGGAAACCCGTATTTCGGAATTACGTTCCGGCTGGAAAGAAAGTCAATAAGATGTTTGTTTCTTATTGTATTAATCAATCTCGTCAGGTGATCGACCGGTCTGCCCTCAGCAAATCTCCTCGCCTTGGCTTCCTCTAACTGCTGTATATCGCTTGCTACCTCCTCTTTAGCCCGATGCAGAGGACCGTCTTTCTCGTCAAACAGATCTGCTACCCAACGCCATCCGTCCAAGTCTAAACTTCCGTGAAGGCTCGGGGGGACAATCCTTTTCAAGGACTGTAACAACTCCTCCGGACGACTATCAAGGTATGCCGCGAAAAGGTCGGGGCCAGGGCGCTCTACAAAGAAGTCTTTTACTTTGCCGAATAGCTCACGGTGCTCTTCCTGACGCCAAAAAGCAGATAGGGCGGTGGCGTATATATGCCGGCGAACAATCTTCTCGTTTTCGGTCTTAAAGTAAGGGGCCCGGACTTTTCCGGCAACCATCCGCCAGGGCTCACGGTAGTGATCGAGGTCGTGGGAACGCCGCTGGGCAAAGGTAAGGGCGAAGGCAGTGGCATCGGTCCGCCTTCCCGCCCGGCCGGCCCTTTGGATATAGTTAGCCGCTGAAGGCGGCATATTGCGCATGAATACGGCCTCAAGTTCGCCAACGTCAACCCCTAACTCAAACGTGGTGGAACAGCTTAAGACGTTCACTTCTCCGGCCACGAACTTGTTCTGCAATTTAGCCGCTGCTTCGCTTGTCAATTGGGCGGTATGTTCCTCTGCCACCATTCGCAGCGGCAGCACGTTTAGATAAAGCTTGCGGTAGTGGTTTTGCCCGAAGAGTTCTTCAGGTTTACAAGGCTGTAGCTTCCCCGGGCAACGGTATGCCGGACAAGTGCCTCTGATGTTGTGAAGCGTTAAGGTGCGGCACCTATCGCAAACGTACCAGGTCAGGTTATCATCTATCAGGGTCGGCCTCAATTCCCATACGTTATGCCTTAAACGGTAAACCACGCCTTCACCCCGAAGCGACGCGCTAGAAAAATAGGGCTGCCAGCAACTATCCGGCCTTTCTAAAGCCAAACTGCGATCCCAGATATTTCTTAAGACCTCCCGACATTCAGCCTCGGTTATGCCAACATCAATACTACGGGCTAACCGGATCAAATAATCAAGCCGACCGTTTAAAGTCTGGGAATTCCAACTGAAAATCCCCTTCTGCGGGGAGGCCCCGTGCGCCCGGAAATAGTATTCGCGGTTCCGGGGCTGGAAGAAAGTGTCCTGTGGAGAAATCTGTTCCGGGGAGAGAATGGCTCCCTTCACTCGCAAAGTATCAATCAAGACCTGAAAGAGCGTCCAGACCTCCGTTTCTCTTAGATTCCAAGGCCTTTCCATCAATGGTCGTGGAGGGCGCCAGCCGGAAGGCTTGACCAAGGTAAAACCGAGCAGGCCCAGCCCTTCAAGGCTGATGCGCCGGTCCAGCGCTAGAAACTCGTGAAGCACCCACTTCCAAACCTCATTTTTTTGCTCCTGGATGCTATATCCAGGTAAAAGGTCTGCATCGCTAACAATCGCTTGCAACGGACTGACCAGGTCCTGGAGCCGCCACCGGTTTGTCAATACGTCATCTTTATGCTCCTGAAGGGCTTTCAAGATGAGATTGCGCCGCAAAATCTGGTTGTACGTACGGTTAAAATACGGGGCAAAAAATGCGGCATCCTGACGGCTGTCAGAGAAGATGAGCAGTTTCCGGGGATTACCCGAGCCTCGAACCGCTTCTCTTTGTTCCTCTCTGCCTGTGGAAGAGCTCCACGGGTCCTCACTCACTTCGTCCTTTTCTTCTGATGGCCTCCTTTCTTTCGGGCGAATCTGTTGGTAAAGCGCGGTGGCTAAGACGCTGGCGGCGGCATCTGTTCCCACGAGAAAGCGCCAAACCATTCCTTGAGGACTTCGCTTTCCGCAGGCCGGGCAGAGGAATACCTTCCCGTCGCGCGTAACCGGCACCCGGGTAAGATGATAATAATTCTCTCGGTTGCACTGACAGGGGGCCCCAAGAGCGTCTGCCCTCTCTATAGCCCCGCAGGAGCCACATAACAGGTATTGTTCAAGCCCATCTGTCGGTGCCGGGGGCTGGGGAAATTCTACGTCCTCGTCTTCGTCTGGGGTGTCAAGCCGGACCTGTTCTTCAGGCAACAACAAGAAGTACTCTATCGCTTCCCTTTCTATTCCCGGCTGTGTTAACCTGCCTGTGGAAGAATCACGCTTACCTACAATGTACGTGGCCCCACACTGACGGCAGGTAGCCACTTCAAAAACGGGATATTCTTGATTATCTTGCTGCCAGCTTTCGCGCCGCATTAAAAAGAGCTTTTTCTCGGGCTTCAGGGCGAGATAAGCCCCTTCAATCGCCCGGATAAAAAGATGGTAGCGGGCGGGTAAAAGCGGCGGGCATTCCTCACCCGTTCTTGCTTGATTGGCAAGATCAACCAAGGCCACAAGCGCCTCTAAGGGATTAGACGCTTCCGGGAGGATTCGCTCGACCAAATGACGGAGACCCTGTGGCCCTTTCTCAAGCTCCTGCTGGAGGGCGAGTAACCGGTCATCGCCTTTCAATACCTCGTAAAGAAAAATCTTCCATCCTTTCACCCCTGAAGCCATCTTTGCTTCGGCCAAAACCACTTCCGGGACACCCTTTTCCTTCCCCTGCTTGGCTAACTCCTGAAGTAGCTCATCTTCCGGGCTGGTAGCAATCACTTCCTGCCAACTCTTGTAGAGGTCAACGGAGGGCCTACCCCAGCCTTTCTTCTCTCGGGCTACAGGTAAACGTACCGCCTCAATAACATCCCGACGTCGGGGATCATCCTCCATCCATTCGAAGAGTTCACCGAATAACTGATTGGCAAAATCTATAATCCGACAGGCATCTTCCTTCCCGCCCAGCGTTGCGCTGGTGGCAACACATTGCAGTTTTCCTCCTTCACCGGCTACCACCCGGTCCTTGAGCCGCCGCAAGAGCATCGCCATTTCGATGCCCTTTGCTCCTGCATAGGTATGGGCTTCGTCAATAACGATAAACCGCCAGTGCCGGGCGTAAACGCCGTCGAAGAAAACGCTGTCGTCCGGTCTTAAGAGCAAGTACTCCAGCATGGCGTAGTTTGTTAAGAAAATGTGCGGCGGGGTTTCCCACATCTGTTCCCGGGATATCAGTTCGTTGGTAAGTGGCTCCTCACTGAAGGTTCGCCGGTATCTCTCGAGGGCAGTCGTATGCCTTTCTTCGGTTTCCCCTGTGTAACGGCCAAAGGTAATTCGCGGATAATTTTTTAGAAGCTTCCTTAATCGATCAAGCTGGTCGTTGGCCAGAGCGTTCATCGGGTAAAGAAGCAATGCCCGTACTCCGGGCCCGAGCAAGCCGGCTTCCTCTTCCCGGAAAAGATGGTTCAGGATGGGTATTAAAAAGGCTTCCGTTTTGCCGCTACCTGTCCCCGTAGCCACGACGACGTTGCGCCGGCCGACAACGAGTTTGCGAATTGCTTCTTCCTGGTGCCGGTATAGGGGCCTATTCACCGGGAGTAAGGATGTTTGAAGGAGGTTGAATCGTTCGGACAGGATTCCTTCAGTGATTAATTCAGCAACCGAGGACCCTCTCTCAAAAGAGGGAGTAGCCTCTAAGATTGGGCCTTTTATGAACCCGGTTTCCTTCAAACCTCTTTCAAACTGTTCTTGCAAGGCCGAATCCCGAAAACGAAACGTGGTGGTTATATAGTTGAGGTAACTCTGACCAATAGCTGTTGCAGCCTCAAGAGGATTAATGCTCATTTCCAGGTTCCCCCCTTAGAACCGTAAGGGTAAGCTCTTTTTCCTTTGCCCAAAGAAGTTTGACGGTCCTTTCAGCGTCAGGAATATCCTCTCCGGATAGACCCTCCGGAAGTGGGCGATTTAAGCTGGAATACAGAATCAACAGATCCTGAGCTGCCAAAGGAAATCGTCTCCGGCACTCCTCGATGACCGCTTTGAAATCCCAGGTGAGAAGTAGTGATACCGGTATCCTTTCGTAATTGATACGCATGCTCCTGGGGGCCCCTGGTAAGTGTTCTGGTGAATCAACGTGTCTGTACCACGCCTGCTGATTAGGCAAAATCTTTCCGCAAATGGTACCGTCCCTAAGCATAGTAGTACATTTAACTCCGCTCGGTAAGCAAAGATGGACTTCGCCTTCTGACCATTCCAACCTGACTCCCTTGGTTCTTCCTCCCATTTGCAGGTTAACTTCCACGCTGTTTTCCCCTTCTGCCCACGCCCGCAGAACTTCGTGACTGACGTGAGGAGGTAGAACCGGTTGGTCTAAATGCCCTTCAGGACAATGAATTTTCACCTTTATACCCACCATTTCTCGCACTTCTAAAATTTCTTTTATTTCCTCAATAGTTAGGTCAGCCAGTAAATGCTCGAAGGGTTCTGGTTCCGGGAGAATCCCGATCTGGTAGACCAAAGGCGCTTCGTCCAAAAACACCCCGAACCAGTGGGCAGTTGCGAAATCCGCAGCGTCCTCCGGAACAAAACGCAGTTCAAACTCGCCTTCGGGGTCAGCCTTCCCCTCGTGCTGCCAGACCTTTGCCTTTCTCCCAACAATTCCGTAAAGGAGCCCGGTTATTCCTTGGCCGGGTCGCGCATTTGCCAAGGTGCCTGTAATCAACCATCCCCCACCCGCAAGTGTTTCGACAAAGCATTCCTTAATATGCAGTTCGCCTTCGTCTATCTCTATCTCGGCGGTGTTGAAGCCATTATCCGGAAAAGTAACCGCTCCTCCGGGCGACCAAGGATCTTCTTCATCAAACTGGGCAAGGTACTTCCCCGGGGGAAGAAGATCTTTTCCCCTCTCAATAATTAAGGACTTTTTACCTTCCGGTATAGGTTGAACCAACGGCTCTGCCCACGGCTCCCAGAGCCGCCATAAACGCAGCACCCTGTTTTGCGCCTCGCCTTTTTCCTGCCACTGGAACCTCAGCCGCCGCACAGTTGCCAAGTTTTCGAGCGACCAGTCTACCGCTTCGACCATCCACCGGCAGCGAACGCGGAATAAAGGACCTTCTTGGATCAATTTTCGGCGTGGCCCGTAAATTCTAATCCCAAAAACACAAAGATCTGCCGCGCTATTTCTCAATGTATCGGCGAAGGCGGCAACATTAAACCGGGCGACTCCGCGTCTGAGCGGTTCGGTAATAAGTTG
This sequence comes from Bacillota bacterium, assembly GCA_040757355.1. Classification (GTDB taxonomy): domain Bacteria; phylum Bacillota; class Desulfotomaculia; order Desulfotomaculales; family Ammonificaceae; genus DTYU01. Next base: position 27,426 of record JBFLWY010000015.1, read on the forward strand.
GGACGACCCGTATAGGTGAAGCTCCACCCGTTCGCCGGCATCCGGAGGAAGATCAAGCTCCAGAAAGAGATGATCGCCGGATTTCTGCCAGTCCCCAAGCCAGAGCTCTTCCACGCGGCACGACCAGTCGGAAAACCGGTTGTTGGCAAATCCCTGAAGTCGCCACCGTACCTTCGGAAGTTTGACGCTCAGAGTAACAGCCGCATCTCCTGCTGTTTGGGCAAAGCTCAGCGTTCCTCTTACCGCATCTTCCGTAAACGGAACCGATACCTCGTAAGCATCATCCTCAACAGTCACTATTTCGGCCGGCGGGTCAACATCAAACCGGGCGCTTTCAGAAACTATCACCGTCAGACCAACTGTACACCCATCCTGATCAACAGGCAGGAAAAGCACCGGTTCAAAAACAACCAGGAGATCGGGAACTACAGCCAGTGAAAAGACGTGGTCTTTTCTCTCTTTAGCGCGTAAACGGATCGTAAAGATGCCTGCGGGCTCCGGTCCGAGCAGCTCAGGTATCGCTAACGGAATCTCGACGCGATTTTCTGTTCGAACAACACGCTCGCCCAAATCACTCAGCAAATACCTTTTGCGCTCAACAGCCAATCCGGCGCCGCAGCGCACAAATATGCCCCACTGCTCTATACCCGTTTCGTTCAACGGGAGAACGATGGTTGGCGGTTCCCCGACGTATACCGGAGCGCCTTCAACGGATACCGAGGTGATGACTTGTCCACCCTTGAGATAGGGCTCAAAGGATTCCGATTCGGCTACCGTGACGTAGTATCGCATCCCTCGGCTATCCACAAAGTAGAAGGCTGTCGTATGAGTCAGATCAACAAAAAATAACCCGTAGGTCTGCTCTAATGTGGGCGGAGTCGCTTCTTCAATCACCAGAATATCGGAGGGAAGAGAATATCCCGGCAGAACAAGTAACCATAACCTTTTCCGAGGCAGCCTTTCTTCGGTAATTTGCCTCCCCTCCTCGGTAAAAGCGAGATACGGTGTGCCAGGGGCCAGCCCGGAGACCTGCCAGGACCGCCGGGATTCCTCGCCTACCAGAAGAATTACCTCATAGCTTCCCGCCAGAGGAACAGAGTATTCCACAGGTCCCGTTTCAACCCAGCCGCCCAGAACGCGATAAGCCCTTAGTGGCACTTGTACGGCCCAGTTTGGAGTTTCCGAGCCAATTAACCCGAACGCAGTTATTTCAAGGGTAATGATTGGCCTCATACCAGCATCAGCAAGCTGGAAGCGGTGTTGGCCGATGACAATCTTTATCTCCGCGTGCTGTGTATCCAGCGCAAGCACAGGGGTAGAAAACCTTTCTCTATCGGGTAGCGGCGGTGCATCGGGAGGGTAATTCTCATTCCACCATTTCTCAAATCCAGCGACTACTCGCGCAGGCAAACCGGACGCCGCCTCAACCGGGATCCGGCGCTCTCTAAAGGCCTGATCCATTAAGTTAACAGATCCGACCAACCACTTTTCTACCCACTCGCCTCCGTAAAGGAGAAACCGTTCAACCGGTTTATCAACATTCGGGAAAATCGAAGCATATCCCGATAGCTCCCTTTCCTTTTCCCTTAACTGAGCCTGGACCCTTTCAAGCGCTTCCGCTTTGCCATCGCGCAATTTAATGATTTCCTCTACACTCCCCAATACCGCCGGCCGACCGCCCGACATTTCAACCAGACGTTCGATTGCGGCCTCCACTTCTTGTAGTTCACGGTAAACTTGCCGCTTAAGGTTTAGCTCTTGTATGCCCGCTTCCAAATCACCCCGCCCCAGGGTAAGCAGGCGTTTTCTTATCCCGTCCAACTCCTCTATTAATTTGGCCTCGACATCTTTCAAACCGCAAAGTTCAAGTTCAATTTCCTGCCCGATACATTCCTTAGCTCTCCCGGCTTCTTCCCGGTTTCGCCGGGCTGAAGAAACCCTCTCTGCCAATATGCTGATTATGTAATCAACCGAAGGGCCCGGCATTGATCCGGTTGCACCGGCCGCAACCTCTTTTACGCGACGCTCCCATTCGGAAAGCCGGAGTTCTATCTGTTGCTTCTCACTAAGACAATCCCGGTACTGGCGAAAGACTTCCTTCAAGACCTTAAGGTCATCCACCAAATCTGGCTTAACCACGACCGAAGGCTCCGGTGGAAAAGGCAGGCCGGCTAAGAGCTGGAAGATTTCTGCTTCAAGTCGGTTAAGCTGGGCTTCGGTAGTTTTGACTTCGTGGCAGAGTATTTCCCATTGCTTCTTCTGCTGGCTTTCAATCTGTTTCCCCGTGCGCAACCGCCAGAAACCATCGGCCAGCGCCAAAAGACCCAGCAAAAACGTTAATGACCCGAGTAATTTCCACGGTAAGAAAAGGAGACCGAGTCCTGCAGGTACTAAAGGTATACCGATCCAAAAGGTGAGAGAGAAGCGTGTCTCAGAAATAACGAACCGAGACAGCTCTGCTACTTTTTCACCATGGCTTTCTTTTAAAGTTATGTATTCACTACACTTTTGGACCAGTTGCTCCAAAGGAAGACGTTCAAGTATTTCTCCATAGCGATCATTCCACGGCGTCTGCCAGAGACCCCAGGATGATGAACTTAACCGTCCCCTATACGCTATCTCTTTCGCTCTTAGTTCGCTGAGCTTGGCCTGCTCTTGGGCCAAGGCCTGGTAATCTCGCTGGCACCGCTCAATAGCGAAAGCATATTCTAAAACCCGCTTATCACTTTCCGTAAAGGCCTCAATTTTACACTGATAATTCCTTCTTTGCTTCTCAAGCTTTGCAATTTGTGACTTAACCTTCTCCAGTTTATCCTCTTTGGCCCTGAGAAAGCCCGCGCAGTCTTCCGGTAAATCCTCGTATTGCTCAACACCTGCTGCCTTTGGAGAAAGTTCTTCAGCTTTTCGTTTGAGGTCCATTAACTTATCTAAGTTTTTCAGTTCTTGTGAAAGAGTTTCTTCCTCCTTCGAGAGACTTCGGATTTCTGTTCGCAACTCTCTCAGCTTACCTTCCTGCTTCCTAAACCAGAAAAGTCTATCCTTAATCTCATCCGCATCTATGAGATCATCATCAATCATAGGTCGAACGATACTACCGAAGAACTCATCCAGGCAGCTTTGGGGTATTCCTCCGTGGAGCAGGATTGGCGTCACATATCGACGTGAGTCTTCGCTTTCAACCTCTAAATCAAACTGCGGAAACCCCTTCCGGGCCAAGAAATCAAGAAAGATCTTGCCCCACTTGATCTGCCAATTAACGTCGTCAAGCCCCACCAACTCAGATACCGCGGACCAATAGTTGCCCTCCCGGTATCTCCATACGCCCGCGCCGACGAGAAAAAGAGAAAGACAGGTGGGCGCATTATCCTTCAAAAACTGCGTCCCCTGCCGGATATCCTGCTTGATTTGCTCCCTGATTAGCAGCCCGAGTTTTTCTGTGTCCTCTGCCGAAAGCCCTACCTGACCCAGGAAAGTGACGCCTTTCAATGTCGCCGAAAGAACCCGCTCGCACTTTGCCAAGTCGGCACATCTTTCCAGCATCGGCAGATATCTCCCGTGGAATTGCCTTTGGGGGAATTTTTGTCTTACCAGTATTCGATTCTTTCTACCAAATTCCTCCTCTTGACTCAGATTATGCAGTAAGATAGCCGTTTCTTGGACAAGTTTCAAATCCGGCCGGTAATGGCGGTTTCCTTCCGAAAACCAACCACCCTCGCTGAAAACTTTATGTTATATATGTTATAATGGCGGAGCCAGTGTGAGTAGCCGGCCCCGCAGCCAACAAAACAACTCCCGTTAACTAAAGCACCTGGCACGGCACAGAAAAACGCCCCAACGCTGCAAGACCTGTCCCTTACGCACCTCCTGACATTGGAGTATACGAGAGCTATATACTTTAGGAGTAGTGCTTTTCAAGCCACTTACTCCGCGTGTTTCTGGTTGTAAATTGCTAAACCGGTTGAGCACGTCGCCGCATTACAAGTTAAAACTTGCCGGGCCGACTCTGCCCGCGCGGCCGGCGGCCGGTCTTGGCCACGTCCTCCGGGACGCCCAGGGAACTCTCGCCCACCGGAACCGCCGTCGGAGCCGGGGAGGATAGGGCTGCGCTCCCCAGCCGTTTGCCAGCAGTGGTCGCTCTTCCGCCCGGGCACCCTGCCGGGCGGTGCCTGCCGCCGGGATTTTTTAACCCGCCGTTTCTTCCAGAGAAACATAGTCTTTTCTTGTTACTGGCCCCGCGCAGCCCGGAGCCTATTGTACTGCGTCTATATCAACCGGAACATCGCGTGTTCCGGCCAAAGCGGTAGTAAGGCAGAAACCCTTGACCGACTGGTATGACCTGCCGGAAGGAATTTTGTTCCTCGCGTCGAATAGTCTTTCCCTGAACGATCCCGATCGTCACTACTCACCAGCGACCTACGCCGGAGGCTTAATGACCAAAAAGAATACCGCACTGCATTACGGCTGGATCGTCGTATTGATGGGAACGCTTGCGACCCTCGGCGCTCACGGTTTTGGCCGTTTCTCGTACACGCTGATCCTGCCGCCGATGAGGGAAGGGCTGGCGCTCACCTATACCCAGGCCGGCCTCCTCGGCACCGGGAACTTCATCGGTTATCTGATTTGCGCGTTCGCCGGGGGGTTTCTCGCCTCGAAGTACAACAGCCGCTACATTATCAGCCTGTCCCTCCTGCTGATGAGCCTTACCATGTTCCTGACGGGTTGGGCGCAGTCGTTCGAATGGGCATTCACGATGCGACTTTTAACGGGGCTGGGAAACGGCGCGGCTTACGTGCCCGCAATGGCACTGGGCTCAGTCTGGTTCGCCACACGCTACCGCGGTTTGGCAACCGGGATTGTTTCCAGCGGAACCGGAATAGGAATTATGCTCGGCTCCCTTATCGTGCCCTGTATTATAACGGCCTACGGTCCTTTGGGGTGGCGGTTTGCGTGGTATTACCTCGGGGGCCTTCTCTTTTTTATTGGTTTCGTCTGTTTTGCGTTTCTCCGTCCCAGGCCGGAATCGATAGGGCTCAGACCCTTCGGAGAGCAGAAGGCACCCGTTGAGAAAACGCAAAGCGGAAAGGCAATCGCCTCTGATCCTTCGGGGTGGAGGTTGATCTACCGCAGTAAAACAGCCTGGCATTTTGGCGGTGTGTACTTCATGTACGGTTTTTCTTACGTGATTTATATAACCTTTTTTGCCGCCTACCTGAATAATGAAATAGGTTGGACCGGCGCCCGAACGAGTGGCCTGTGGGCACTTGTAGGGGGGCTTAACATCTTGTGCGGACTTATCTGGGGCAGTATTTCCGACCGTTTCGGCCGCAGGTACAGCGCAGCACTTGTTTACATCGCGCTGGCTACCGCTTATTTGCTTTTTGCCTTCTTCAAGTGCACACCTGCCTTCTACCTCTCGGCTGTTATTTTCGGGCTTTGCTCCATAGGCGTGCCGACAATTATGGCCGCCGCCTCCGGCGACTACCTCGGCCGCATCCTGGCCCCGGCGGCTCTCGGATTCATTACCCTTTTCTTCGGCATCGGCCAGGCCCTTGGTCCCGCCGTAGGCGGTTACCTGGCCGACCACTTCGGTACGTTCACCTGGACGTACATTTTGGCAGCAGCGGTTTCTTTGCTCGGTATGGCGGGCTCCCTGCTCCTACCCAAACCCCCGGTCCGCCAGGAATGACATCTCCGGGGCCGGTAGCCCATGAGATTCAGGCGGACAGGTTGATCTCTATGCCGCGGGAGTTTAGGATTTTGAACACAGGGCGGCCGAAGAGGAAAAGCTCGAACTCTTCCCGAACACTTAATTTGGACAGCGCGTAGAAACGTATGGCCAGGTCTTTGCGTGCAATTTCAGTGAGTTGTGCAAGGCTTTGCGGTTTCCGGGTCTCCCGGGAAAGTTCACCGACCAACTCTTCTACTGCTGAATACGGACATTCCTTTTCATGAAACTCGATAACTTTTATTACTGGATCCCCGGGGTTGATCAGGTCGGTGCGCACGACCGTGTTTTTGCCGATGACTGCTTGGATGTCGGCGGTGTCCCAGCATTTTAAGAGGCGGCATTCCAAAAAGCGGTGCTCATAAATGCTGCATGAGGACGTTTCCGTATCGAAAAAGCAACAGGCCCATTCGCTCCCTTTTCCACGCACCTTGACCAGTTCTTCAGGGACCGGTTTCAGGGTGCCCTGGGCGGGATCAAGCGCCAATTCACCTTTTCTGATGGTTATCAGGTGCTGGTATCCCACACGCCCATCCAGCAGGATTCTTTTATCCTGGTGGTGGAGTACGGGACCGCCTTTGAGACAGCAAGTACCGCACCGAATACAGGAACTCCTCTTAATGCTTTGCACCTGCTCCGCCTCCCGATAATACCCCAGGCCTGTCGGCGCCTGACCGGATGATGATTCGTACGCCGGCCTCATACATCCCCTTCCACAGGAACGATGCAGATAAAGACAAAATCTTCCGGAGCGGTGCTATTGAACTGGTGTTCGGCGCCGGCAGGAACGTAAGCAATGGAACCGGTGGTGAGACGGTGCTCTGAACCTTCCAGAAATAGTATTCCTTCACCGCGGACCACATAATTTACATGCGGCCAGGGGTGGCGGTGGCGGGGCGTGCACCCCCGGTCTGTGAGTGTGAACTGTCGCATTACCCAGCCCTGCCAGCCTTCTCCGGGACCTACCAGGGACTGCTTCAACACATTTCGGGCCCCGGGTGGAGAAACGGGTATCTGTGCGCGGTCCTTTTCGTGGCTTACAAACAAGCATACTCCCCCTTAAACGAAAATCTCTGTGCCCTCGGTAGTTTAATTTCTGCGTCTTTCTCACCCTTCCTTCTCGAAAATGGACGTTCAAACATTATACTGACGGACCCGTGGGATAATAGGCAGACAGGCCATTTTCATTCACGGTGTCGCCCAGCACTCAATGTAATCCTTGAAGCTTAACCCAGCACTCAATATAACCTTGAAGTTTGAAAGCTATCACTTCATTAGACTAAAGAAGGTCTCTCCTCCAAAGCTCAAAAAGTCCTATTGAGTGCTGGGCATTTAAGCTCAATGAAGGTCTGTCCTTCAAAGGGCAAGAAGTCCATTGAGTGCTGGGTCGTGAGGGAATCCTTTGAAAAAGAACGGACACTTAAAAACGGGCAGTAAAAAAAGGGACCGTTCCAGTCCCCTTTTTCGCTGTCCCCCAGTGAAGTTATTCACCGAGCATTTCTTTAATCTTCTGAGTGTAAAACTCGGTTAGAGACTCAGCAACCTCCATCGACACCCCTTCGCTGAAGACCCTGCAGACCGGTTCTTCGGGGTCGGGCAGGATAAGCGCCCAACCATCAGGATGAAAGACCTTGACGCCGTCGATCAGCTCAAGCTGCTGCTGCGGTTTTTCCTCAATAAGCCTTCTGATGACTCTTCCCTTGGCTTCCCACGAAACCGGCACCTCCCGCCGGGCGAGAAAAAAGGCCGGCACCTCGTCTACCAAATCACTCAGGGTCATTCCTTGTTCCGCTAAAAACGAAAAGACACGCACCAGGGCGGCCAGGGCGTCAAAATGTAGCAGTATCTCATACGCATCCGCCAAAAGCGCGCACCGCCACAGGTCCTGCCGGGCGGCTTTCGTCCGGACGACTTCCGTCCGGTACCGTTCGGCCAGCGTGTCAATGGCGCGCGGCGCGGTAACCGGAACCACCACAGGCCCGCCCCTCCGCTTTAACGCTACCAGCGCCAAAATCGCGGTGAACAAATCGTCCTGAATTACCCGGCCCCTTTCATCAATCAGAACAATATGGTCTGTATTGGCGTCAATGACTGCGCCGCCGTCTGCTCCTTTTCTTACCACTTCCTTGCAGCAGTCAGCAACCATCTCCTGATACTCCTGCCATTGTCGCGGCCGGTTTACCGAAGTCTCGGTGTCGAACCTGAACACCGTCAGCCCCAGTTTTTGCACTAACGGAATCAAAAAACGTGCAAGAGCAGCTTCATCGTAAAGTAACACCAGTTTCAGACCCGTGGCTTTCAGGGTGCTCGTCGCTTGCCCGCAGATATGGTTGAGGTAGGCGTCAGCTACCGCCGGAACGTATTCCGGCGGCTGGATTCCGGTGACCGTTTCCCGCCTGAAATCCTCCCGGTAGTACAACTGCTCGACCTTTCGCTCCATGCCGCGTGAGATATCACCACCCTCGGCATCAGTGAAGACCAGCCTGAGCTTTTCGGTATCCTGAGTGGAGAATTTGATATGCACCCCGCCGCTGCAGCCGAAGCTTCGCACCGCAAAACGGTGCATGGGTGTTGTTCCCGAACCGAAATCCTTAACCCTGATGCCGACAGACTGCAGACCCGCAAGCAGCGCAGATTTGATCATGGCTGAAGCCGGGTAGTGGTCGTTGGAAACGCCTACTGTCGATCCCCTACCTAAAGCCGCACCAAAACAGCCGCTTAACCTTGCGACGAACTCCGGCGTAATTTCAATGTTTGCGAGCCCGGCTACTCCCTCGGTTCCAAAGAGGTTTTTCCGCAGTCCGTTAGACCATACAAGGCTCTCGTGAACAGTGGCCCCTATCTCTACTTGTTTATGCGGCCAGAGTTTAACGTGGGGCTTTAAGAGGCTGCGCTCCTTGATGACCGAGTGGTCTCCCACCACTGCTCCCTCATACACCCCCGCGTGAGCTTGAACCTGAACCCGGTTGCCCAAAACAGCTCCCCTAATGGCCGCTCCTTTTCCAACAAAACAATGGTTCCAGACCACGCTCCGTTTTATACTCGCACCTGCTTGAACAGTGCACCCGCTTCCAATTATCGTGAACGAGTCGAGGTGCGCCCCGGGACCGACCACCGAATCGGCACCTACGACCAGCGGACCGTCAAGCCGGGCTGCAGGGTCTATCACTGCGCCGTCTTCCACCCACACACCCGGAGAGACTTCACTTCCGGGCAAACCGACCCTTACCCTTCCGGAAAGAACGTCCTGGTGAGCCTGCAAGTATGCTTCCAGGCTGCCTACATCGCACCAGTACCCGCCCAGAACGGCACCATAGAGCGGCTTGTTTTCTCGTAGTAACAACGGAAACAAATCCTTACTGAAATCGAACTCCTTACCGCTTTCGAAGAAATCGAGAGCCTCCGGTTCGAGTATATAGATCCCGGTATTTACAGTATCGCTGAATACCTCACCCCACCCCGGCTTTTCAAGAAAGCGGCGTATATGCCCTGATTCAGCCGTAATAACCACCCCGTACTCGAGCGGACAGTCTACCCTCGTAAGGACGATGGTAGCTATGGCTCCCTTGTTCTTATGGAAGGCCACCGCTTCGGACAGATTTATATCTGTCAGCGCATCGCCGCTGACTACTAAAAAGGTCTGATCAAGGAATTGAGATGCGTTTTTGACGCTGCCGGCCGTACCGAGCGGAGTGTCTTCAATAAAATACTGTAATTTAATACCGAAATCCCTGCCGCTGCCGAAATATTCTTGGATCGCCTCGGGAAGGTAACGAAGGGTTACCCCTATCTCTGTAATACCATGATCCCTCAGGAGATCAATGCAGTAAGCCATTATCGGCCTGTTGACTACCGGGACCATGGGTTTCGGCCGGTTACAGGTTAAGGGCCGCAACCGCGACCCCTCTCCACCGGCCATAATAACTGCCTTCAAACTATCCCCCCTTCTGGAAACTGCTGCAAAAACTTCACCCGGCTTAACGCCCGAAAAGCTGGTAGACTTTGCCCGCCAGCCGCGGCCGTTCCTCGTACGGGCTCTGCCAATCCATCCGCCGCCGCTGCCGATAGACCTCTTCATAGACCGCCTGTGTCTGCCTCGCGATGTCGTCCCAATTGCTTTCTGCCAAAACCTTACGGTAAGACCGCTCCCTGAGGGCTTGTGCCAAACCGGGATCAAGTAATATCTGGTTGATTTTATCCGCAAGCGCCCCTGGGTCATCCGGCGGGCATTTCAGGCCGTCAACGCCGTCCTGGACAATCTCGCTCAGCCCGCCTACATTAGTCACCACCACCGGCACCTTTGCAGCCATCGCCTCCAGCGCAACAATTCCGAAGGGTTCGTATAGGCTCGGGAAGACCGCGACAGTCGCCCAACTGTACAGTGCGTTTCGCGTATCGCTATCGACGTAGCCCGTAAAATATACTCTGTGGGCGATCCCCAAGTGCTCGGCATAGCGGCGCAGTTCGTCTTCATAAGGTCCTTTGCCGGCAATAATAAACTTTGTTTTCGGGTGCCTCGCCAGGATTGCAGGTACAGCAGCAAGCAAGACCTGAATTCCTTTCTCCCTCACGAGACGTCCGATGCAGAAAACGATTTTTTCGTCGTCGGACGCAAACCATTTTCGCTCAAGCCGGCTTTCGCGTAGCAGGTAGTTTTTCGGGTCCACTCCGTTTTTTACCACGGCCAATTTATCGTGGGGAAGCTGGAAGACATACTTCAATTCGTTTTCCATGTAGCGGCTGCACACTATGACCCGCCAAGCTTCGTAACAGAGCCACCATTCAATCCCGCTGATAAAACGTTGGGTATCGTTGTGGAGTCCGTTGTTCCGGCCGAATTCCGTAGCATGGATGGTGGCAACCAACGGCGTTCGCAGCCCGTGCTTGAGCGCCCTGGCCGCCCAAGTCACCAACCAGTCGTGCGCATGAATCACATTAATCTCGCGTACCCGCTGCAAAACCGGAATCGCCCGCTCCAACAGCGCCACGTTAAGCTGCATAACCCAGGTGGTAAAATCAGGGGTGGCGGTTGGGTAAGGATGCACCCTGTAAACATTAACCCCGTTAACCTCCTCGGTCTCCGGCGCCCCTGGAACGCCACAGGTAAAAACAAGAACCTCCACACCCTGTCGCGCCAAGGCGGCAGTCAGATCATAAACGTGCTGTGCCAAACCGCCCACGATCCTTGGCGGATATTCCCAGGTCAGCATCGCTACCCGCATTTATTCTCCTCCTCCTGAAGTCTTTATAGGACAGATCTTTGAATAAATGGTGCGGATAATGTCCGAGCGGCTTACGAGCCCTACCACCTCCTCCTCTCTCACCACGGGGACTTGGTGCAGATTTCTTTCCAGAACCAAGGCGATTACCTTCCCAAGCGAGGTTTCTTCGGCCACTGATTCCACTCGCGAGGTCATTATAGTAGAAACCTTTATCCCCGCGGCCCGCTCACGCATAACCTCGAGGCTGTGCGGCTGTTCCAGGTAAACCATGATGTCTAGGAAACGCACACTCGGAGAAACAAAACCTTGCAGCAGGTCCCGTTCGGTAACGACCCCGACCAGCTTGTTTTCACCGCTCACCACCGGAACGAGGTGGATGCGTTTACGCGTTACAATATCCGCCACCTCACAAGCATATGCGTCAGGCGAAACGGTAATAACTTCTGTGCTCATCAGGTCGCCTGCCCTTATTCTTCCACCCCCTACGTTCCGCTTGCGATTATTATCTCCTGAAGTGACAAACACAATCCCGCATTTGCGCAGCGTATCCTTTTACAAAAAATGTTTAACGCAGCTTTCCTTAAAAACAAAAGCCCTACCTCCCGCACTAGCGTGCCGTCGGATATGTAGGGCGTCGGATTTCTTCCGGTTCACTTGAAAATAAGCGTTCTTTCGCGGGGCGCGACGATGATTTTAGAGGTGAGATGTGGGAGGCTGGGTGGCATGTGGGACTCCCTTATTCCGCCTGATTTGACCCCGGCAGCAGGGCAGAGACCATCAGGCAGGTTGAGGCGTTTAGATGATCCGCCCGCTGTGGATGATGTAACTCCAGTTTAGACCGTCGTTAGTGTCCCATTTGCCTTTGTTGCAGCGGAAACAAAAGTTCACCCGTTCCTCGTCGAAAGGCACCTCGATGGTTTTAATCCAACCCCACCCGGTGCGTGACATTTTCAGATCCTGAACCCGGTGCCAGTTATTAGCCGGTCCATAACCGAGGTGCAGGTAAATCTGATCTGCCCCTTGCGCCAGTTCCCCATTATAGAAAATAGTAATCTCGTCACCAGCCGTTACCGGGACGGGATCAACCACTACTCCACCGGGCAGGTTTGCTGCATACATCTCCCCAAACCGCTCTCTGTGGACGTTGTAATCTGTATGTTCCGTCACGATTCTTGCCTCCTTGAAATAATTTTGTTTCACTTAAAGCAATAATAGTATTCCCCCAGAACTTTGCAATAATCGCCCGGGGGCTGGATGGATTATACACCTTTTTGGGGTATTAACTTTAACAGGTTATCTACTGCCTGGTGACTGTTATCAAGCAGCAGCTTTACTTCATCTTGAGTCGCAGCGTCCACGTGTACTCCTGCAACGACAACCACGGTTTGTCCTGACGCAATGGCAAGTTGTTCGGCCACCGGTCGCGCAATCTCGTCATCCCGGTGACCATAAAGCGGTACAACGGTTGTACTCGCTTTCAGTTTCCCGGGTTCCGACAGGCTCGGTCTCGGCAGTGACAAGGCAACAGCCCCGACGTGAGGTTTTTCTCCGCCGAGTACCTGTACGATCAGCCCCTCACCCGTCAGGGTTGCCAGAACTTCTACCGTGTACTTTCCTTCACCGGCTCTGGCAGTAAACGTCTTAAGCATCCTCTCCCCCGCCTCGGAATTCTGTTTAGAAAAGGGGACCGGCTACTCTTTCACCAGAAAAAGTTACCTGTCCCCTTTGTAAACTACTCTTCACCGGAAAAAGTTGCCTGTCCCCTTTTGCGAACTACTGTCCCCTTTTCGAAAACCCTTTACGGAAAGTCACTATTTTTGGGCCAGTTGCCGTTTATCCCCCACTCTCTTGGTAACGCGCTTCTGGTCCAGGAATTCAAGAAGCGGCAGGGTGTACTTGCGGGACGTGTTCAAGAGATCGCGCACTTCGGCCAGTGAAAGCTCTCCCCTTTCGCTGAGCGCACCCACGATCATCTTCCGGGCTTCAGCTAAAACCTCGCTGTGGAAGTATACCTCTTCGCCGACCTTGACCAATACTCCGGTGCGCAGAAGGTACGCAAGGAACTCCGCAGCCTCTTCGGCGCTCAAACCAAGTTGGGACGCAGCGTCCTGCCAGTTCGGCGGCTGGAATCCAGCGTCGCGGTACATCACTGTCAGTTTTTGCAGTATTTGCGATTCTTTATCGGTTAGTTTGCCGGTGCAACCCGGTGCCGTAACCGCTTGTGATTGCAACCCTATCGCCCCGTCGGCAGCCATGACCTGCAAAAGCGATTGAAAAACCCGGTTGTTCACAGCCGCAACCAGACGCGAGCGAAGTTCTTCCTTCGGATAACCCTCCCGCAAAGGAAACTGCCGGTGGTATTCCTGGACCAGTCCCTGAATCCTTTCTTTCAGCCCCTCGTATCGAACTCCATCATATACAAAAGTCTGATTCTCCACAGGCAACACCCTTATTTTGCCCGCGGAGGCAAGCTCATTGACAGTCCCGGCAACGTCCCGCGGGTCGAGGTCAACAGCGCGTGCAATGTCACCGATTTCCACCGGGATTTCCGAAGCGCTGAGGTACTGTCCCACTTTTTCCAGCGGTGTCCCCGCTTCCAGCGTACTGAGGAAACCGACGACTTCTTCTCTGAACCGCTTGTGTCGCCCGGCTACCGGATCGAGAACCACCCCGCCTCCTACGGTGGCCACAGGAGTCACCGATCGTAACACAAAACGGTCATTCCGCCCGGCAACCACCGGTTCTTCCATTATTAACTGTGCGTAACAGGAAGCCCCGGGTTTGAGTTCATCCCGGTCGAGAAGGACAGCGCGGCCGACGATTTCAGCAGTTCCTATGTGCAAGCGGATCCGCCCGCGGTTCTTCAAAGGTTTAGCCGCCGGCAGCAGAAAAATCCGCACATCCAAGAGGGTCGAGGGGGTGAAGGTTTTCGGCGCAGCTAACACGCTCCCGCGGCTTACCGCCTGTTTTTCCACGCCGGCAAGGTTGACCGCTACACGCTGGCCGGCGCGCGCCGTTTTAACCTTTGTTCCGTGGACCTGGAGGGAGCGAACCCTTGCTTGAGTCCCCTGAGGCAGTATCTCAAGGCTGTCTCCTTCCTGTATCGTCCCGGATACCAGCGTCCCCGTTACCACGGTGCCGAAACCCGGTATTGTAAACACCCGGTCAACCGGTAGCCGCGCCGGACCTCCGGACGGTTTTTCCTGTGTGAGCCGAACCAGTTCTTCGATAATAAGGAGTAAATCTTTAAGCCCGTCCCCCGAAACAGCGGATACAGGAATAATGGGAGCGCCGGATAATGAAGTGGTCCCAATGTACTCACGCACCTCATCCAGGACGAGGTTCAACCATTCCTCATCCACCAGGTCTTTCTTTGTCAGGGCCACGACCCCGCGGTTGATTCCCAAAATCTGAACAATATCCATATGCTCCCTTGTCTGCGGCATGACACCCTCGTCCGCCGCGACCACGAGTAAAACGATATCGATGCCGCCGACACCGGCCAGCATATTTTTAATAAAACGCTCGTGTCCGGGCACATCGATAATCCCCGCCCTTATTCCGCTGGGCAGGTCAAGGTAAGCAAAACCCAGTTCGATCGAGATCCCGCGTTCTTTCTCTTCCTTAAGGCGGTCGGTATCGACGCCCGTTAACGCCTTGATAAGCGCGGTCTTTCCGTGGTCTACGTGTCCTGCAGTCCCAATGATGACGTATTTCAACCTATCAACCCCGTATTACCGCTGTAAAAGCCCTGACCAGGAGGGGCACTTCAGCCTGGTCGACCGTCCGCGGATCCAAAATCAGTGCGTCTTTTTCCGCCCGGGCGACAACAGCCGGATCAGACTCCTGCAATTTCCGGATAACACCGGCATCGCTTAAGCATTCAAATTTTATACAAACGAGCGCGGTCGGGAGCGCGGCTGCCGGCATCGCCCCACCGCCCACCTGCGAAATCCCTTCCTCAACCCATACGCTTGCAGCGGAACCAAGCACATCCGATAAATCCGCCGCCAGTCTAACAGCCGTCGCGCGTATTTCTTCAAGAGGCCTTGTCAACATACGCAGCGTGGGGATACTCCTCAGGGCTTCTGCCGGGTCAAGGTATTCCCGCAGAGTACCTTCCAGTGCCGCAAGGGTCATTTTGTCTATGCGCACAGCCCTTAGAAGCGGGTTTTTCTTCATCCCCTCAAGATAACCGCGCCGGCCCAGGATTATGCCGGCCTGCGGACCACCGAGCAGCTTATCACCGCTGAACGTGACAACATCAGCCCCGGCGGTCACTACTTCCTGTACGGTAGGTTCGTAAGGCAGTCCAAACCGTCCCAGGTCAACCAGAAACCCGCTGCCGAGGTCCGACATCACGGGCAATTTATACTCCCGTCCGAGGGCCACGAGTTCCGCCACCGAAACATCGCGGGTAAAGCCGATGATCCGATAGTTTGACATGTGAACGTGCAGCAGGAGAGCGGTTCGTTCATTCACGACATTTGCGTAGTCTTCCGGGTGCGTCTTATTGGTCGTTCCCACCTCAACCATTATCGCCCCGCTTTGCCTCATGACATCCGGAATCCTGAACGAACCCCCTATTTCAACTAATTGTCCCCGGGAGACAATCACCTCACGTCCCTGTGCAAGCGTGCTCAATGCCAGCAATACGGCAGCAGCGTTATTATTGACCACAAGCGCGGCCTCGGCTCCGGTCAGGCGGCACAGCAGGTCTTCTACCAGAGAGTACCTTTCGCCGCGCTTTCCGGTAGCCAGGTCAAACTCCAAATTGCTGTATCCCCCCGCGGCTTCTATGACTGCCTTTTGCGCCCTCTCCCCCAGAACGGCCCGGCCCAGGTTCGTATGCAGCACTACTCCGGTGGCGTTGATCACTTGGCGCAGCTTTGGACGGCACGCTCCGTGAACCTGGTGGATCAGCACCTCCCGCCCCGTTTCCGCCGGAGCACCCTTGCTAACAGCCTCCCGTACATTCGCCAACACCTTACGCACCGCCTCAACAATCACACCCCGGGGATAAACCGTCAGCAGCTTGCTGATTTCCGGCCAGCGAAGCACCTCGTCCACCGCCGGCAGTTGTCGTAAAACAGCGTTCCTGTCTTCACCTGGCATAAGTTCACCCTCTTTTGAGGTTGGGGAGTCCGGCACGCAGGTATACGGATGTTTTTTTGGCACGCTATTTTTGTTAACTCCCGCACCTTTATTACTGCAGAAAGGTGCGGATAATCCTGTAATCCGTGGTCCGCTGCGCCGGTATAAAACCCGCATCCCGGATCACTCTCACTATCTCGTCCTGTTCCGCCCTGTAGCCTGTCCCGGCCGCCCGGACTACGTTTTCTTCCAGCATTGTACCGCCGAAATCATTTGCCCCGAAGGCCAGTGCCACCTGCCCTACCTTAACACCTTGAGTTACCCAGGAGGCCTGTATATTGCGGACATTGTCCAAGAGAATTCTCGACAATGCCAAAACCCGCAGGTAATCAACCACAGCAACCGGCTCCCCCCCGAGTTCGTTATTCCCCGGCTGGTAGGTCCATGGGATGAAAGCGCTGAAGCCGCCTGTCTTATCCTGAACCTCTCTTACACGAACTATGTGTTTCACCCGGTCCTCCGGGGTGTCCACCGATCCGAACATCATTGTTGCGGTGCCGAACAGACCCAACTCAAACGCTGTTACCATTACCGCCATCCACTCCTGCCAGGTTATCTTCCGGGGGCTGATAACCTGTCTTACCCTATTGACGAGTATCTCTGCTCCCCCTCCGGGGAGCGAATCCAGACCGGCATCTTTTAGCCGCAGCAAAACGTCCTTTACTGAAAGGTCTTCGGTTTTGGCCAGGTGCACTATCTCGGGTGGAGAGAGTGAGTGGATGTGCACTCCAGGAAAGCGTGCCTTAATTTTACGAAAAAGTTCCGTCAAATAATCAAGCCGCAGCTTCGGGTGCAACCCGCCCTGGATGAGGACCTGCGTCCCCCCTTGGGCCACGAGTTCGCCGATCTTATCCATTATTTCTTCGTGACTCAGGACATATGCGTCGGGATCCTCCTCCCGCCGGTAAAAAGCGCAAAAGAGACACGCCGACTTGCATACGTTAGTATAATTAATGTTACGGTCTACTACGAAGGTGACTACTCCTTCCGGGTGCAGCCTGCGCCGAATAAGATCAGCCGCCCTCCCCAGGCTTAACAGGTCACAGTTATGGTAAAGTGCCACGCCTTCCTCTTCAGAAAGGCGCTCACCGCTCACAACCTTGTCGAGGAGGACGTTTACACTATTCAAGATGCTCCCCCCAGACATTCAACGAGTTTACTCTTTCCTCTATCAAGCCTGACTTATAGGCGTAATCGTAAAAGAGCAACAGCGCCCTGCGGTAGGTTTCATCGAAGCCGGACTTTATCAGCCCAAAATAATCCCGTAACACCGGTTCGGGCAATTTCGTATACCGTCGTGCGACGCGAACAAGTTCATCAACCCGTCGTATTCCTTCATCTTTAGCGCCAACGAGGATACTCGCCAAGGCACCCGTTTCCGCTTGATGTTTTCGGACAAACTCCCCCCGCGCTACCCATAAGGCGTAAACCATTTTCTCTCCCGTAAACTCTTTCCAGACCTCACCAAGGTCGGTTATCCTTATCGGCATCTCTTTTTCCTTTATCCGCTGCGCTGCGCACAAAGCATCATCCCCTATCAGGAGCGCTGCTTCAGCTTCCGCGAGCATCGCATCCAAATTCGACTGTCGGGCAAGAAATGTCGTACTTACGTTGTAGTAGTGCTCAAAAAGGATGCGGAGCAGCACGGTCGAAGTAGCGGACGAAGCCGTTACAGCCACCTTGCAGCCTTCGAGTTCGGTCACCGGTACCCGGCTGAAAAGGAGGATGCTCCCTACACGGCCGTCGGCGCTTATTGAAATATCCGGCAATATGAAATGCTCTTTAGGATGCCTTGTGTATTCTATTGAAGAAAGAGGGGTGACGTCAAGCTTTCCCTCGAAAAACAGGCGGTTGAGGTGGGTGGGAACACCTCTGACAACCTTTAGCGGTATACTTACCGGAACGAGTTTCTTCTCAATGGCATAATAAACCGGCAGGCAGTTCAGGTAATCAATCCGCCCTAAACGGAGTTTCACCTAAAACCCCTCCCTGATTACGTTGTAAAGAGCATCACGTTCCACCGGGACGCATCCCGCCGCTTTGATCAACTCCACAAGTTCCAGGCGGGCCATCAGTTCGGGGGTACTGGCACCTGCACTGTGCGTTATTTTTTCTTCGATAACGGTGCCCTCAATATCGTCGACACCGAAGTTTAACGCAATCTGCGCGATCTTCGGACCGATCATTACCCAATAGGCCTTAATGTGCTCAAAGTTGTCGAGCAGGAGGCGCGCCACGGCAAGCGTCTTGAGGTCGTCGTAACCGGTGGTGGGCTTAAGTCCCCACTTTTCCATCTCCGTGTTGCGGGGATGAAAGGCAAGTGGAACAAAAGTCATGAAGCCCTTCGTCCTATCCTGCAATTCCCGCAACCTCAAGAGGTGGTCCACCCTTTCGGCCGCCGTTTCAACATGGCCGTAAAGCATCGTGGCATTCGTAGGTATGCCCAAACTGTGTGCGGCTGCGTGGATCTCCAGCCAGCGATCCCCGGCGATCTTTTGGGGGCAGACAATCCGGCGGACCCTGGGCGCAAAAACCTCGGCCCCGCCGCCCGGAAGGCAATCAAGGCCTGCCTCCTTTAAGCGGCCCAGAACCTGGGTAACCGTGATATTGTGCCGCCGGGCAAGGTAGTCGATCTCCACCGCCGTAAGCGCCTTTATTGTCACCCCCGGCAGGATTGCGCGGACCCGACTGAGCATTTCTTCGAAGTAGCCTAAGGTAAGCTCCGGGTTTAGGCCGCCGACGATGTGAAGCTCCTGCACGCCCAAGTATCCTGCATGCCGGGCCTTTTCTTCAATTTCTTCAAGGGACAGCGTATACGCGCCTTTGTCAGTGACAGAACGGCTGAAGGCGCAAAAGCGGCACTTGTTAATGCAGACGTTGGTATGGTTTATGTGGCGGTTCACCGCAAAGTGCACCTTTTCGCCGTGCTTGCGGCTGCGCACCATATTGGCAAGGTGGCCGAGACCCGTAATGTCGCTGGAACCGAAGAGGGCGATACCGTCTTCCCGGTCAAGCCGCTGTCCCTCGCGAACCTTGGCCGCCACCTCCTGCAACTCGTCACTAAAAGCCCATAACTCTGCCAATTATTACGCCCCCGTTTACCAATTGTAACTAATAAGGCACCCCATTGGCGCGGCGATAGGCTGCGCATTTCGGAAGTCAGATGCAGGATGTTTTTCCGACCTCTGAATTATGTACGCTCCGCTCCGTCCGGTGTCGGTCCTTCGCGCTCTGCTTGCTTATTACCGCGTTCCGTCAGTGTAATATAGGCTGAGTAGTTACCATCAACTAATCAAAATATCAGCGAGCGTAAAGAGAAGCATCCCGACACTCAGTATTCCGTTCATGTTGAAAAAAGCTACACCGATACGCGACAAATCCTTTGCGTGTACCAGCCGGTGTTCATATACGAGAACCGCCACCGCAAATCCGACCCCGATAAGGTAGAGCGGCCCGAGACCCAGCACCATCCCTGTTAACGTAAAAAACGCAGGGGCCAACAGGTGACACATCCTGGCCATCCAGAGAGCGGTTTCGATCCCGAACCGGGCCGGTATGGAGAAAATGCCCTCTTTTCGGTCAAAGTCGTAATCCATGCAAGCATAAACGATGTCGAACCCGGCCACCCAAAAGAGCACCCCGGCCCCGAGCAGGACCGGCGCCAGCGCAAACTCGTCGGTTATGGCCACCCACGCCCCCACCGGTGCGAGCCCGAGGGTCAGCCCCAGGTAAAAATGGCATGCCCAGGTGAAACGCTTCGTGTAGGAATAAAACCATAGAACAATAACCGCCGGCAAGAAAAGCTTCAGTGCAAGGGGACTCAGTTGCCACGCCGATAGAAGCAGGAGACCGAAGGACAAGAAGACGTAAATCCAGACCTCTCCGGCGTTTATTAAGCCTTTCGGTAGCGCCCGACCTGCAGTACGCGGGTTTTTGGCGTCAATTCCCCGGTCGATCAGGCGGTTTAAAGACATGGCGGCGGTTCGGGCACCCGCCATCGCCATCGTAACCCAGAAAATGTCGTGTGCCTCAGGCACACGTCTTTCTGTCAGGAGAGCGGAAATATACGCAAAAGGAAGCGCAAAGACGGTGTGCTCAAATTTGATCATGGCCAAAAATATGCCGAGCTTCTTAAAGGCCATACTCTTTCCACTTCCTATCAACCAGTTCCTTCACCTCAGTACTCATTATAATATCTTCCGGCCACTCACGCTCGTGTCCTTCCCCCGGCCATTTCCGCGTAGCGTCAATTCCCATCTTCGACCCGTATGCGAAGCGCGGGGAGGAATGATCTAAAACGTCAAGCGGCCCCTCCGACAGGACAACGTCCCGGCGGGGATCGATGTTGTTGAAAACCCGCCACCAGACTTCGCTCATATCCTGCACGTTAACGTGGTCGTCGACTATAATCACTAATTTGCAGAATGAAAGCTGCCCCATTCCCCACACCGCATGGATTATCTTCCTGGCGTGACCCGGGAACGACTTTCGCACGGACACGACAACACAGTTGTGCACTACACCTTCCAACGGGAAGTTCATGTCAACGATCTCTGGCAGTTGCATCCTGATAAGAGGCAGAAAAAGCCGCTCAGTCGCTTTTCCGATGAAGGCGTCCTCCATCACGGGCCGCCCTACAACGGTCGCGGGATAGATCGGATTTTTCCGGTGGGTGATGCAGGTGACGTGAAAAACGGGATAATAGTCCGCCAGCGAGTAGTAACCCGTGTGGTCGCCGAAGGGGCCCTCCAGCCTTCTTTCGTCCGGATCAACGTAACCTTCGAGGACGATTTCGGCATTCGCCGGGACTTCAATGTCAACGGTCTCGCACCGCACCAGTTCGACGGGTTCCCGCCGCAAAAAGCCAGCCAGCAGAAGCTCGTCCACTCCCTGCGGCAACGGAGCCGTCGCTGCGTATATCGTGGCAGGGTCAGCGCCTAATGCCACCGCGACCGGCAGCCTTTTCCTCTGGGCGCACGCCGTACGGTAATGTGCCGCCCCGTCCTTATGAATGTGCCAGTGCATGCCGGTGGTCCGCGCGTCGAAGACCTGCATCCGGTACATGCCCACGTTCCGGCGCCCGGTCTCCGGATCATGCGTGAACACGAGCGGTAGGGTGATGAACCGGCCGCCGTCCGCGGGCCAGCACTTCAAGACCGGTAGCTGCGTAACATCCGGCTCCTTGACAACAACCTCTTTACAAGGTCCGGAGCGGACTGTTTTTGGAATAAAGGAAGAAAGCTGCGCCAGCTTCGGCAAGGCTTTAATCTTGTCAAAAAAGGTATGGGGCAGATCCGGCTGCAGGAGCTTGCACATTTCGTTTCCCAGGGCGTCTAAATCATCGGTGTTAAGCGCGAGTTTCATTCGTGCCAGGCTGCCGAACAAATTTATTACTACCGGGATATCGTACCCCTTCACGTTCTCGAAGAATAAGGCCGGGCCCCCTGATTTTACAACGCGGTCAGTAACTTCCGTGATCTCGAGATCTGCATCCACCTGTGTGCTGACCCGCTTCAACTCTCCATGCTGCTCCAGTACCTTAATAAACTCCCGGAGATCCCGGTATCCCAAAAAAACCACCACCGTTTCAGTCGTCAGTAATCAGTCGTCGGTCAGTTGAAGAAAATCCCAGATTGAAAACTAACTTCGAACTTCGAACGGACCCTTAAGGTCCATCCCCCTAATCCGAACTTAGAACCGACCTTAAAGGTCCATCCCTATAGTCATTAACGTCGAACGGACCCCAGAGTCCATCCGTTTAAGCTTCAACGTAGAACGTAGAACCTTTAACCGGTTTTGTGCCAACGTGCACCGCAACAATTCCGCCTGTTAGTTCGTAGTATCTGGCATCCTTCAAACCTACGTTTTCAAAAAGATCCCTGATCTCTTTTTGATGGGGAAAAGATTTTAAGGAGTTCGGCAGGTAACTGTAAGGTCCGACCAAGCCGACACCTAAACGCCCCAGCAGGGGCACCAGATGGTTAAAGTATAGGTAATACAGTTGTTTAAAAAGCGGCAGGGAAGGTTTTGCCAATTCGAGTGAAACCACTTTCCCTCCCGGGCGGACAACCCTCATCATCTCCTGAATGGTCCGCTTAATATCGGGCACATTGCGGAGGGCGAAACCGATGGTGGCACAATCGAAAGTATCGTCCTGAAAAGGCAGGTCCATCGCGTTTCCCCAGACGAATTCGACTACATCTTTATACGGTGTTCGCGCAATGTTCTGCCGCCCTCTGGCCATCATCTCCTCACAAAAATCAACGCCGATGACTCGCCCCCGGCGACCTACGACCTTTGCCTGTTCCAGGGCGAACATCCCTGTCCCGCAACAAACGTCGAGTCCGTAGCCACCCGGCTTTAGCTCGCACCGGGCGACCGCAAACCGCCGCCAATGCTTGTCGCGGTTAAAGCTTAAAACGGTGTTCAGCAGGTCGTACCGGTGGGCGATGTTCGAGAACAGTGTGTGTACGTAAGCCTCTTTCTTTTTATGGTCGTGTATTTCCACCGATCTTCCTCCGGAAAACCTCATTCAGGACCCGCTAAAAAACGCGCCCCGGCTCAATAACCCGCTCTTTTCATCGGGTACCCTTTTTGCAACACTATTACAGCTACCGGAAGGCTGTTTTATGCTCCTGCCGGTGTATCTTTCTACCGGGTCGCCGCCGCCTCTGCAGACAGCCCATTTTCGGCGACGAACTTCACTATCCGCTTCAACTGTTGACACGCAGACCCGGCGGGTATCTGCAAAAGCGCTTCGTCACACGATTTAAGATATCCTGTTTCAAATAAAGGAAGTTTACGCTTCAGGTACCCACAAGCCATTCCAAGATTTATTCCGAAACTATGAAGTTGTTCAACGAACCCAACCCCGGCCATTACGCCCGGAAGCCTGCATGATTCACCAATCAGAAGCGCCGTTTCTCTTTTTATGATCTCGGGATTCGGTTTTGAATCATTCTCCGGTTCTACAGCCACTTCGCATTCTGCCTGCACCACCTGCGACAGAGGTTTAAGCAGTTCATGAAGTCCCGCATCCGCCAATGCTCGAAAGGCTCCGCTGTAAAAGAAGTCTCCGAGTAAAATGTACGATTTAAGACTACTGCCTCCTACCTCCCCGGTGATTGCCTTACGGTGAACCTCTCCTGCAACGAATATAAACTGAACCGCTTTTGCCAGGGGCAAGACGCTCACATCGGGCCGGCCGCATATCCGGCCACAAATCAAAACCAACGCGGGCCGCAAATTGTTGTCCAACGTCTCCTCCCCCACAAGTTCGCTGTAACGGATGTTTCCGGCTTTTTTAACCGCCTCTTTCACCGCCGCATGTACAGCATCGAGATTTTTCCTGAGGGGCGGTAGCAATTTGAGCCCCTTCAAAACCGTTCCTCCTCAATTTCTCTGCAAAGCTTTTTATATTCGCCCAAGTTAACGATTTTTCCTCCCTCCCGCACCCCGTAAAAACAAATTGGCCTTGCAACGTTCCCTTACCTTGCAAGGCCTAAGCCGACTCCTTTTCATTTTTTAAGCCCGTACTAATAAAAACCCCTCCTTGTTATACTGCCTGGGCTGCCTGCTTAGGAGTCTCCGTAATTATCCCCCGTTTTTGCTCTTTTGCTACTACCTTCTTCGCTTTGAACTCTTTCGTAAGGTAGTCGCAAGCTTCCCAGGGATTGACCTTTTCACCGCACGTAAAGACATCAACCGCCGCGTAACCGAGTTCGGGCCAAGTGTGAATCGCAAGATGCGACTCAGAGATAACCACTACCCCGCTTACTCCTTGGGGACTGAACTTGTGAAACACATACTCTCTCACTTCTGCGCCTGCATCGAGTGCGGCATTGACCATGATTTTTTCGACCAACTTGATGTCATTCAGAATGTCGAAATCACATCCGTAAATCTCGGCCAGAACATGCCGACCCAACAGTTTCATTTGGGTTATCTCCCCCTTTTTAAAATATTAATGGAACCCCCCCGCACTCAACCCAACACCCCTAAGGTTCTCACCCAGCGGCTGAAGATAAAATCCCGCCGGCGTGCGTCTTTCAAGCGCTGGGTTGAGTGCGGGGCTAATTCCAACCATCACAATTTTAACATATCCCCCCCTGATGTCAACAAAATTTTGCAGCCGGTTTAAGAATTACCCAGCTCTATTACCACTTGATTTCGCAATAGTCCGATGCCTTCAACCTCCACGGCCACCTCGTCACCGGGGTTAAGTGGCCCTACCCCGCTGGGGGTTCCAGTCAGAATAACATCTCCGGGATGGAGGGTCATAATGCCGGAAATAAAGCTAACCAGTGAATAAACGTCGAAAATTAGTTCGCTTGTTGATGAGTGCTGTTTTCTCTCACCATTGACATACAGTGATATTTCGCAGTTCCTTGGATCGATGTCAGTAACAATGTACGGACCTAAAGGGCAAAATGTGTCAAACGATTTTGCCCGCGTCCATTGTCCGTCTTTCTTCTGTAGATCCCGCGCCGTTATGTCATTGCCGCACGTATACCCCAGAATGTAACCGGCAGCCTCTTCCATCCGCACATGCCTCGCGGTTTTACCGATGACCACCGCCAGTTCGGCCTCGTAATCTACCTGCCGCGACGCTAACGGGTAAATGATGCTCTCATCAGGACCTATCACCGCCGTTGACGGTTTCAGAAAAAGCACGGGCTCATCCGGGATGTCGTAACCGAGTTCTTTCGCGTGATACCGGTAATTCAGCCCCACACAGACAACCTTTCCCGGAAAACAAGGAGCCAATACCCTCAAGTCTTTCAAGGGGTATCCATGGGCCGACGGTTTTCCTGCGAATCCCTCAGGCAGCGGATAAACCATCTCCTCTCCTACTATTCCGGGAAACACTCTCCCGCCACCCCGGAAATAACCCATCTTCAATTCGCCATCTCTCCTATCTCAATATTTTAGGATCATACTTTCAAAAGCTCGTTATTTCGCCATTTTTAGATTTTTCTTGGGTGGTCTACCCACACCGCGTTTCGTTTATGTTATACTACTGCATTTAAGTCACACGCTTACGGGTCCATATTTTCGGCGCCGGTGGCGACGACTAGTCGTCGTGAATGACTCCCCAACCTATTTTCTTTGCCAAAAACCGTTCAGGCCCCGGCATGTTGGTTTTCTTTACCTTTAGGGCATTATTATGCTATACTACGATTAAACGCTCAAAAGGAGTGGTCGTTTAGTGAAAAATCTGTTGTTTTTACCTCTACTTATGATTTTCCTGTTAACTAATCCGCTGGTGGTCCTTTCACAAGAATATTATATCCAAACAAGGCAGCTTGACGGTCAAACTTATGTAAAACTGCAAGACATCCAGCACCTCTTCCGCGAACTGCCTTCACAATGCACAATTATTTTCCAACCACAAACCCAAGATGAGGTAAAGGACGTAATTAACAAAGTCAATGAATCTGTAGTCGCGATAATCGGTGAGGACAAAACGATAAAGAACGACGATTATTACAGTAAAATACCTGCCGGCCTTATGCACGGTTCAGGTGTGATAGTAAGTGAAGACGGAAGAATAGTAACCAACAACCATGTAGTAGAGAACATGAAAGAAATTTATGTGATTCTTTCCAGCAAGAAGGCCTATAAGGCGCAGCTACTCTACAAAAATAAAGACATTGACCTGGCGCTTATCAAAATAAACAAAACGGGACTCAAACCCATTACGTTTGAAAAAATGGAAAATGTGCGTGCGGGTGATGAAGTCATCGCTATCGGGACCCCTCTCTTTTTGGGATGGTCGAACAGCGCGTCCAAAGGAATAATCAGCGGCCTGAACCGTCCGGTTGATCAAACATACACTTTTTTGCAGACCGACGCCCATATCTATCCCGGCAACAGCGGCGGCCCCCTCATTAACATGGACGCCAAGCTTGTCGGTATCAACACCCTGGGTATTCAATGGTACCAGGGAATAAACTTTTGCATACCGGTCGATAATGTCGAGTACTTTTTGGATCAGTACGACAAATATGGAAGGATCCGAAGAGCATGTCTGGGGCTGGAACTCGAAGAAAGCTGGTTGGCTGTTGTAGGCATCCCCTCAAACCAGGGTCTTAAAGTAATTGGTTATAAGGAGAATTGCGCCGTAGACAAAACCAAAGTCCTGGAGGGAGATGTGCTGAAAGCGGTTGACGGCCACCCGGTAACTTCAATTGCCGGTTACAATGAGGTCCTGAAAGAGAAATCTCCCGGTGAGAGCATAAAACTGACTTTCGTCCGAAATACCAGCGAGTTTACGGTTGTAGCCAAACTTCTAGATTATCCCGAAGAAAGGTAAAGGGGTGTAGACAAAATGCGCAGACTGTTACCGTTCGTTTTTGTCCTGTTGTTAGCTCAGGCCCTTGTTACGATTAATCCGGCTTGTGCTGCAGAAGACGATGGAAACATCGATTTCTTCAAGGTATTTGCGAAAGATGATGAAAACATTGACCGGATCGGTAGCCGAATTTATAACTGGTCTATCTACCTGCCGAGCGCAGCCGAAATATTCAAAAACTCTAAAGCCACAGATTTCAACATGTTTATCAGCAACGCCGGTATTGAAGTCTCCGTCCAGGTACTGAAAAACGTAAACAACTTAACCCTTGAAGAAATTTATGCACTATTAACCACTACCGTTGACGAGAGTCCTTATTCATACCACATGTGGAAATATGATCTGGACCACGTTTGCTCAGCCAAGATTGAGTACGATAAGTACAACAACCGGTTCATAAACATCACTTCCGTTATTCCTGCCGAAGACCTTCCAGCAGTATTTGAGTATGACTACGACGATTTAGCTGGCACTTACCGGGAACAAAGGGTATATTTAGGTCAAAAAAATAATATCAATTACATCTACTTATTAGACATATCAATGGACTTAGAGTTTTTTTCACAGCACAAAGGCTTGTTCTTAAAGATTGCCGACTCATTTAGGACTAATTTTAACGAACAGAACCCTAACCTCAAAGACCTTTCCGACCAGGTAACCGTTTACCGGACATATCATAACCGTATGTACGGTTGGGAGATCGAACTCGCGCCTTACTGGAAGTCCCAAGGCCATGAGAATGCCAAGCAACAGGTGTTTATTCCATTATACTCGGACAAGGAATTGGGTTCCGGAAGCGACTCTCAAGACACCATAGAAGAACCCGCCGATTATACCGCGGACACTTTGACCGACCGGGGTGACAACGAATCAAAGGATTTTCTAAAGGTTACCGTCGTTTCCTCCATCCCTACAGGGGAAAGCTTCGATGACTGGATTCGCAAAGAAATTAAGGGTAAACAGCTTAATTATAAAGAAACGTTATACCAACAACTGGGGGCGCTTCAGGAGGTAAGAATCCCTAACGGAAAAGGTAAATTGCTCATCTCAAGAATCAGGACAAATAGTATACACAATATGATAGAAGGCCTTCTCTTGGTGCAAGGGAACGGATACCGGTATCAAGTCGTTCTTCGCATCTCCGAATCCAAGTACGCTGAAAAGGAAGGAAACGAGACCTTTTACCGTATGATAAAGTCTTTTCGACCGTGTGACACAAAAAGTAAGTTCGTCGGAGATTTTTGGGACCCGGAGTCTATATATGACTTTGAGGGCTCGAAAGTGGTTTCGATGAAAAAGTACAACCTGACAATCGTGACCGGAAATAGCTGGATAAACCCAGACGGGATCTGGGAAGGCATGATCGATAATGAATCCGAGGACTATGAGGGATACTCTTCCGGACAGGGTTTGGGCCTCTCCTATTTTTCTAACTTTGAGTCCTTGGATTTAACCGAGGTGAGATCAGGGGCAAGGCTTTCAATTCAAGGTGTATTAACTTCCCGTCCCCTCGAGGAAATTATGAAGGAGTTCCTCGAGGCGCTGACACTTGTGGAGCGCGAGGAATCGAAGGGGCAAATTTCCACAGTATCTGTACAGAAGTCTAAGATCAAGAATGACATTACCATCTATCGCGTAGTAGAGAACCATAACATCGCCAATATGGAAGCGCTTTCAAGAAACGACAGCAAAAAAGTCTTCAATTATGAGGAAACAACCGACACGTACGTGTACATCTTCAAAGTGAAAGACGACCTGTATTTTCTCGAGTTTTCGATACCTTTGATCAGCGCTTCGCAAACCAACATCGAAAAACTAAGAGAGGTTTGGCAAGAAGTGACGGTAAATGATATCAACGTAGGTAGACTCGCCACTAAATGGGAGGCCGTGGATACCAACCAGAGAAAGACACTGTTTTTCTGGTAACAGACAGAAGCAGTCGCGGGTCTTGTCGCCTGTTTGCCGTAAACTGCGGCGGTGGCGACTACTCTCCTGAAAGGATGTACAGAAGCGGCGGGATGCCGAATATCGTAGCCGTAGCCGCGGCAACCGTGCCGGAGTCGTTGAATATAAAGGCAGCTACCGCGGTTACGACTACACCCAGGAAACCTGTGAACAGATACGGGTAACGGGAGCGTAAGACCCGCATCACCCCGACGGGCCGGTAGGACAGCAGCAGAAGTCCCCCTATTCCGGCTGCGAGGACGCGTGACCAAATGGTATACTTAAAAAGCTTAATATTCATGGCCATTTTACGTTTAATGATATCGAAAGCCGCAGACGGGTCCTGGAGTACGAGCAAGAGATTCCTTCCCATGTGCGACTGGACGCCAGATTGCCTGAATAAGTCAACGGCGACAAAAATCAACGGGAGTGAGACCAAAACCGCAATTACGAGAGCCATGTGACGCATTTGAAACCTGACGCCGGCGAAGGCAAGGAAGGTGACGGGGAAAGCAACACACGCCGTCAGCAGACCGCCAAAATTGGCTCCAAGCCCTGGTGCGCCAAGGGCCATGATCACCGCCAGCCCCAAGAGGGCGGTACCAATCTTAGATAAGCGCGAGGGCCAGATGCTTAAGACGCAAGCGCTTGAAAAAATAGTAGCGCTTATCAGCACACCCATGTATTCGTTTCCAATACCATAGAACCGCGCCCCGCTCATCGCGTCGTAACTTAGGATCGACTGCTTCATCAGCGTACCGCCAAATAAAACATCGGCGATGATTAAGCCCACAGTCGCCACGGAGAGAAAAACAAATCCCGCAAGGGTGCGGCGTTCTTCCAAGTGGAGTGTTAACATCGTGAGGGCTATGGTGATAACGATAATTCCCGCCAGGTAGAGAATCGGCGAACGCGTACCTAACACCGGCATAATCAGGGCGGCCAGCGGTACACCCATGATGCTGATCACGAACTGACGGGCCCACAGCGTTCGGGCCCAGCGATGCTCTCTCAGCAGGATTAAGAGCACCGCAGCGCTTATGAGAATAATGGTGTAAATGAGGTAACCCTTGATGACCGGTGTTCTGAAGTTGTGCACGAATACCACTTTTTCCCGCAACAATTTCAAATGCGACAACTGGTCACGAACTTCTGCAGTTGCGACCGGCCTTCCCGACATCGTGTTAGGTGTACTTATACCGAAGTGCTTCAATACGGTCGGCGCAAGATCAGTGTTCATAACGATGCCGGGACGCCTGGTTGACGGAGAAGTGAGCACTGTTCCGGGTTGCACGCCGCGCCCCACCATGATTACCGGGGTAAACCAATCACCTGATCGGAGGGCATTCTTTGAGGGTGTTGGGGAAACCACGATAAGAAGGTCGCGCTGTAAGTCGAGAGCAGCCGAGACCTTCCCTAAAAATCGGTCCGCGCGTTCAAGGGTTTCGTTCCAGCGGCGGGAAAAGACGACATCTGTAATCTGCGTTTGAGCTTCGTCCAGACGGGAGGTATCG
Source organism: Bacillota bacterium (assembly GCA_040757355.1). GTDB lineage: Bacteria > Bacillota > Desulfotomaculia > Desulfotomaculales > Ammonificaceae > DTYU01. The sequence continues at coordinate 57,339 of JBFLWY010000015.1, forward strand.
CCAAGGTCGATAACGAGGAAATCTGAGTCCGTTAATGACAGCCATTTGTTCCACAAAATATCGTAATCGGAGCGGAAGCTGCCAGGAAAGAGCGAATCCCGCATTACAAGTTCCCTGCCGACATAACCGGAACTGACCAGGCCCCGCCGGTCCATGGCAACGGTCGCAACCTGTCGTGCCGTTTGTTCGCGCCAGTCCGCATTTCCCAGACAGGCTGCCGTTAATCCCGCGGTTTTGAGTTCTTCGCCCAAAGCCCCCGGCTGCACCGGATAATTTAGCGCAGCGTTCTCTCTGTTCAGATGTGGCATTTCCAGAACAACCACATTACCCGGCATCACAGCGATCCCTGTGCGCTGTTTAAACTCCTCGCCGGCCTTAACGCCTTGTTGCAGACGTTCATCCGTTTCATAAGCGAGGTTGCCGGCGTTCGTCGCAATTGCGTGCGCTCCGGCACCGATGGTGGCGTAAGTGTTTTCCGGATTCCGAATACCGCCCGTAGCGGTGTTTAAAAGGCCGGCACCCCCCATAGAAATCAGGCGTGAGAGGTTTTCCCAGGCAGGGTTCTCCAGGTCGTCAAGGCTTAAACGGTCGATTATCAAGATAACCACCCGGCCTTTGTCCGCTTCGGCGGCTTCGCCACCGGAACCGAAAAGGGCGCAAATCAGTGCGCAAAATACAAGAAACAGTGTTTTACTGATTGCACTCCGACCGAGTTTTATAAACGAGGCAGGCACTAGGCTTCTCTCCCAGCTCAAACTAAACCTGAAAGCTAAAGCAATTTTAAGGCTACGAGAACCTATTTACAAGAACTTTTTAATTTAGCAAACTGCTGGAGGTCAATGCATCCCGGTACAAGTCCATTACGCGCCCAGCCATCTTTTCCACCGTAAAAAGTTCGCACACCCGTTTTCGACCCGCCACGCCAAAGGAGACCGCGCGCTCCGGTACTGCAAGGAGTTCCGTTATGCCGTTTGCAAGCGCCGCGGGGTCTCGCGGCGGTACAAGGATTCCGGTTTCACCGTGCACAACTACCTCGGGAATTCCGCCTACCGCTGTGGCCAGTACCGGAAGCGAGGCCGCCATTGCCTCTAGAATTGTCACTCCCAACCCCTCGGTTGTTGAAGGGAGCGCCAAGACGTCGAATGCCTTCAAGACGACCGGCACGTCATCACGAGAACCGGCAAAGATAAAGTCCCCGTCTACTCCCCTTTTCGCCGCCAAGGCTTCCAGTTCCGACTTTAAGGGACCGTCCCCGACCAATACAAAGAGCGGTCTTTTAGCAGGCGGTATTAACGCCGCTGCTTCGACAAGGTAGCGCAGACCCTTTTGAGGGGCTAGCCGGGCTACAGTCCCGACCACGGCCCGGTCTACCGGTATACCAATTCGATTCCTGACCGATTCCCGGGGTTCGTCCACCTCAAACTCCGCGGGGTTAATACCGTTATAAACGGCTACTACCTGATCGGGGTTTAACCCCTCCCGTTCGATCAGTTCCCGGCGAAGCGCTTCAGAGACGGTAATGATCCGGTGTGTCTTTCGTGCCAGTCCTTTTTCCGCCAAGGCATAGGCCTTCTTCTTGAACTCCGCCCATTCCGCATAAAAAATTGAGTTGTGCGCCGTTAAAAAAACAACCGGTACATTGGCAACAAGCGCTGCAATCCTGCCGACCAGGCCCGCCTTAGCACCGTGGGCGTGTAAAATGTGAAACCGTTTCACTTTTAAGAATTGGGCTAACCGCAAAACAACCCAGGGATCGCATATCAGGTCTACCTCTCCTCGCAAGGGCAAAGACAATGTTTTGAAACCCAGGTTCCCCGCCGCAGCAAGGATTTCCCCGGGCGGCCCAATAACCCAAGAGTCGAACAATCCGCTATCCGTGTGCTTAAGCAGGTTTAATAAGTGTCCCTTCATCCCGCCTGCGGCCGGTCGGATTACGTGCAAGACCTTAAACCGTTTCAAGACCATTTCCTCCAATGCCAACTACGTGCGCTGCAAAGCCACTTATTGTTGTTCTTCAGGCACGGTTTTCCTGTCAAGAAAAATCCCCGCTGAGTGAGCGGGGACTCTTTATTTGGAATTTGTGGGCCTTATTGAGTTGATATTGCTTCCGTCGGGCAGCTTTCCGCCGCCTCCTGGCAAACCTCTTCCAGGTCTTCCGGAACATCCTCCCCTGTAGCGGTCGCCTTATCTTCTTCTTCTATCCACCCGAATACTTCGGGACACAACTCGACACAAGTGCCGCACCCGATGCATAACTCGTGATCAACTTCCACTCGCACTCAGTATTCCCTCCCGTAGGCTTTCTCAACGATTAAAGTTTGCTTTCTATCAGAGTAAAATATACGCGTCAGGACCATCGATTTGCAGTCTATGAAAACTTATCATGCGGCATTAACAGAAAGAGCGACAACCGCTTCGGTTCCAATCAGAAGTAGGACTGTCATGTAAGCTGGCCTACTCGCCGTTAATCCACTTTAATAACCGGAGGACCATGGCGCTTACCTCTGCCCTGGTTACACCGTTTTGGGGCCTGAATGTGCCGTCCGGGTAGCCTGTGATGATGCCTTTTGCACCCGCCACACCTACGGCGTCCTTTGCCCAAGCGGGAATCTTGTCGGCGTCACGGAAGGTTATTACCGCCGGCACAACCTCCCCGCTCTTCTTCTTGATGATGCGCGATATCAACGCCGCCAATTCGGCGCGGCTGACAGTTGCATCGGGGTTGAAGACCACCGTACCGTCGGGGCGGGAATAACCTTCTACCAGCCCTTCTTTCACCGCTGCGGCCACCGCACCCTGCGCCCAGGCGGGAATCTTGTTATTGTCTCTAAAACCGAGTTCCTTTCCGTTGCCGGGATCAAGGTCCAAGACCCGCGTCAGGATGCTTACCGCTTCCACCCGCGTAATCTTGTTGTCTGGCTTGAAACTGCCGTCGGGATACCCGCCGATGATCTCCTTATCGGCCAGTTCCCTTAACTCCCCGGCAGCCCAGTGGCCAGAGATGTCTTTGAAAGGAAGCGTGGACGATACAAAGATATCCGAAGCGCGGTTTGAATCACCCGGCACCAAATTGTCCGCACCGGAAACGAAAGCCACGCAACACCCGTCGGCGTTGATGCACGGAAAAGCAGGGTCGGCATTCCCTGCCGCACCTTTTCTTGAGTCACTGACCCGCTGTATCCTTCCGGATTTCCGGTCGCAAACGAAGACGTCAGCCCTCCCGTTTGTGTCACCTGGAGTTAAATTCGCGGCTTCCGATATAAAGGCCACATATCGCCCGTCGGCGCTGATGCTGGGGGAGTGGCTATCCTTACCCCCCTGTCCGCCGGTAGTTGAAACACTAACCCGTTCTGTCCAGCCTTTTTCCCGGTCATATACAAAAACGTCCGCCACGTTGTTGGTATCATTTTCAACCAGATTTTTTGAGGTCGAAATAAACGCCACATACCGCCCATCGGCGCTGATACTGGGCGACACGCTCTCTCCGGTTCCTTCAACGCCGTCAGTGGAAACGCTTACTCTTTCAGTACGCCGGGTCTGCCGATCATGCACAAAAACATCAGGCGCTCCGTTCGTATCGCCGGTGACCAGGTTACCGGAGTCGGAGGCAAAAGCAACAAAGCGCCCATCAGCACTAACACACGAGAAGAGGTGGTCACCTTCCCCCTGGACGCCCGTAGTGGCAACGCTGACGCGCGTCGTTTGGCGCGTCCACCTGTCGTGTACGAAAACATCGGCCTTTTTGTTAGTATCGCCGCTGACCAGATTAGACGCATCCGACGAAAAGGAAACATAACGCCCGTCGGCGCTGATGCTCGGAAAATAGCTATCCCCATTCGCCTGAACCCCGCTACTGGTAATACTTACCCGTTCCGTCAGGCGCAATTGCCGGTCGTGTACAAAAACGTCTGCTGCTCCGTTGGTATCACCAGGCACAAGATTGCTCGAGTCTGAAATGAACGCCACATAACGCCCGTCGGTATTGATACTGGGATAGAGATGGTTTCCGTTACCCTGGGCGCCTCTACTGGAGACGCTTACCCGGTTCACCCGGCGCGTAAGCCGGTCGAAAACGAAGATATCGGCCGTTCCGTTCGTATCGCCCCACACCAGATTGGACGC
>JBFLWY010000016.1:0-60463 GCA_040757355.1 Bacillota bacterium
GTTTCGATCACCAGTTGAATCTCTTCTTCGCGCCCGACGACGTTGCCGAATCTCCCCCGCCGGGCCTGACGGGTCAGGTTGCGCCCGAATTCCTCGAGTTTGCCTGCTGAGCCGTCACCCGAAGACCGGGTTTGTTCCTTCGGGCGGTCATCGGCAGATTCGCCCTCAGATTCGCCTTCCTGATCTTCATCAAAAAGGATCCCGAAAAGCGCATCAAAACGCCGCCCAATTTCCTCCGGCGTCAACGAAGGCTCTTCCCCGATAACCTCGTATCCGGCGCTCTCGAGGATGGCGATGGCTAAATGCTTGACTTCAACCCGCGAATCACCTAATTTTTGCGCGATATCCCGCCCCTTATTTGTTAATTCCCTCGCCGAGAGCCGGGGACCCTCCTGTCCGTGTGTTAACTCCAGCCGCAACTGCTCCTTGAGCTCGTTTACGTCAAGACCGTCCACTATTTCTTCGATCAGCGAATCGAAATAGTCAGCAAGCAATAATAACCATGATTTAGTACCAACAGGGGGATGGTTTCTAAAAATCTTATTGGCAATTCTTAGAAAGAAATGGGCGCTTAAAGTAAGCTCGGGCTGCCCGCCGCTACCGCTTAACGAATTGTTTGACATTTTTCGGCCCCCGTCTGGTTCTTGGGGAAAGTTTCGCCTGACTTTCACCTATGTTTCGCTCTTTGGTGCAAATTTCCTGCAGAAAATCGGAAGGGGAAGCCGAGAAATTGGGGAAGCGATATTCAGATTAAAGTCTGCAGGAGAAACGGCAGCAGCACAAGGGCTCCGAAATAACTTGCCGCTTTTGCGGAATGAAATGCCGGTTTTAAGGAACAAACGTGCGGATTTGCGGTTGTAGCGGAAGGAATCGGTACGGCGGTGCCGTATTCAGTTCATTGAAGAAAAATTTTGCTATTTGGCGCAGGATTCGCGGAATATGACCTGAAGCCGTCTGGTTAAGGCCGGCCGGTGAGGATTTAAAGCTTCCTCAGCAGCCTGGCTTTTGGGCAAAGATCTTTTGGGCAAAGATAAAGAGAGCCTATTTCATCGGTGATAGACCGTGGCCGGTTCGGATTCTCTTGTGCTGTACGCCGGTTTGTTCTTTTATCATTTCACTTTAGATCAAGTAGTCGGCTTGGCTTTGGTTCTGACCCTTAACGGGTACGACGTCAAAAAGAATTGGCGGAGGCTGCTGCTTGCCGGCGTGATTCTCGGCGCGGCCAATGTACCGATATTCGGTCTCCCTCAGGCACTGCGAACCGTTTCCTGGATGATAGTTACTTTTGCGGCGCTGAAAACCGGTTTTGGCTTCAGCGCGAGCAGAACCTTTTTAGTTCTGTTCACGTGCCTCATAACCATGCCGGTCGTCTGGATGTCCTGCTTTATTCTTCGCTACGGCTTTAATCTTACCATTCAAGACTACTTTGCTTCCCTGCCGCTACGGCTGCTCTTTCCTTTATCCTACAACACCCTCCTCGCCATACTCGGTTTCGTCAGTTACCGCCGGCGGTGGCGGATATTCGGAGAGGCCGGGGAGGTCAAGATACCGCTTGAGGCCGCCCTTCCGCCGGCCGTTCAGGTTGTACTCTTAGGCATCATCTTGAATGAATTCTTATTCTCCCAAACGTTCTCCCAAACGCCGTGCGGTTTTCCCCCGGGGACAACGGAGTTTGTCACGCTGTTCCTGATGAGTGTTCCGTGGTTCTTGTCCATGTTCTTTCTCTGGCGCATCCTCCAGGTCGCCGAGCAGGAAGCCGCGGTCGCCGCGCAGGAAAAACTGGCCCTTGAGCTGCGCCGGCAGACCGACACCGTCCGCGCCCAGCGCCACGACTTCGTCAACCACGTCCAGGTGATGCTCGCCCTGCTGAATGACGGCCGGAAGGAGGAACTCGCCCGCTACGTGGCGGGGATAAAACAAGACCTTGGGGAAGACAGCTAAAACCCCTACATTACCCTTTTCCCATTTACCGTAACCCAGTAGATCTCAACTTCTTCTTCACTGGTTATCTTCCATTTGTTCCTGCTTTTCTGGAAGCGGAGCCTCTGGATCTCTTCACCCGCGAAAGTTTCCCGACCTCTGGCGTCCCACGTTTTTTTAAATGTAGCAACCGCCGAAGATCTATTTTCAACATCTACCTTTACATCACTCACTTGAATATCGATGATGTCATACTTAGTCATCATTTCTTCTTTACTCTTAATAAGTTCGTCCTTAGTAACGTTATACTTGTTATAGTACCTATCCAGTTGGTCAGCGTAACATTCTACGTGTCCGGTAAGATCTTTTTCGCAAGCCGTTCTTACCCACTTATCTACAGCCACTTGAACCTCTCGAGTTATAAGGTCCATGTTCACCGAAAAATCAGGCTGCACAGTCTGAAACTGCCCCTCGCTATACACATCCACCGGCTGAGAAACGGGCTTCTCAACACTTACGATCAGTGGCAGCGACTTGCTCTTGTTGCCGCAGCGGTCATACGCCGCCACTTCAAGAGTGTGCTTCCCTTCACCTGCCTGCCACTTGTAGGTAAGGATCCCGGAACCACCGGCCGTATGAACCGGCACCCCGTCAATCAAGAGTTCAAGCATTTTGACGTACCGATTATCTCTGGCCCTTACTTGAACAACTTCACTGACCGTATTGCTGCCGGCATCGAGCTGCAGCCTTTTATCCCACGCTGGAGAAACTATGGCCACCTTGGGGGGCTCGCGATCTAGCAAAAAGCCTTGCAGATAAGCAAAAACCGCTGCCCCTGCGCCGACAAGAATAATAATGTAGCGATTAACACTAATCTGCCGGAAGAAGGTCTCTTTTTCTAAGATTAGCATACCGGAACACGGTAGGAAAGAGTTGGTCCGTTGTCGAATATCAGGCAACGGCTTTTTATTTGGTTGGCGGGATAGAAGGAGCCCGTAGGGCGACTAGAATCCCGCCAACTACCAAGCGTCGCAAATGGTTCCCCTTCTTTCCCTAAAAATAGGCTGCCTCCCGGACCTCTGAGCTACCCACTCACCGTCCGGGAGGCAATCCGGTGGAGGCAAGCCCCACCGCGCAAAGCGCATGATTAGCTTAACCGATATAGTTAGATTAGTCAAACAGATTTTAGAGCAATATTTAGCGTGGATAGCTGATCCGGACCTGTCCGCATTCCGTATATGTCCCTGTGGCTGCCTTTTTCGCCACCGTCACGGTGAATATTATCGCCACGTAGTGCTGCCTAATTGGGAGGAGAAAATTCCCATTCTGCGCCTCAAATGCCCGCAGTGCAAAAGAACCGAGGGCATTATCCCCCTCTTTTTGCGCCGCAACTCCCCTTACCCCTGGCTGTTCCAGCAAGCCGCCATTTTGGCCTATCTCACCGGACAAAAGGGTTACCGGCCTGTTGCCCAGGAAACGGGTATCGATTGGCAGCTCCTCTATCAGTGGGTCGATTACTGGGCAAAACGCTCCCAGGAGCTATACAAACTCCTGGCCCAGGATATCTTGACCTTCGCTCCGGAAGTGTGGGAAGACCCCTCGCCGTCAGAGGAAAAGCTCTTCACCGCCAAAGCCCGGGCTACAGAAAAACGCCGGGGGATGGCCTGGTTTTCACCGGTTCTCCGCCTGGGGCTAAACCTCTGGCAGGCGGTCGCCAGGCGCTTTCCCGGCTGGAGCCTGCCGGCACCGCACCATATATTGGCTTTCTTGGCAGCGTACTACAGCCGCGCCGCTCCTGCAAATCCCACATAAACCTTGTCTTAAAATCTGCAGCCTGGTCAGGATATGATGGTCGCGGAGGTGATCGTTATGTCCGAAGACCGGCAACTCGAAAAGGCTCTTTTTCGTTACCGCGTCATCGTTCCGCTGCTCGACCCGGACCTGGAGCCGGCAGCGCGCACTGAGGTCCGCAAAGAGATCTTGAGCCGGCTGTACACCGACCCAGCGGGAAAACCCCGGCGGGTGGCGGAGCGAACCCTGCGCCAGTACCTGCAACTTTACCGGGAAGGAGGATTTGAGGCGCTAAAGCCAAAGGGGCGCAAAGACGCTGCTTCTTCACGCCGCATTCCCCGAGAGACTCTCGAAAAGGCCGTCGCGCTCAAAAAAGAGCTGCCGACCAGAAGCGTCCGCCAGATTATCGAGATCCTTGTTCTTGATCCTGAGTCCGGCGCCCGAGAAGGTCGGATTAAGCCCTCTACGCTTGCCTATCAGCTCCGACGTTTAGGGCTCACCGGCCGGCGATTGACCCAGAACACTAAATCTTTCCGGCGTTTTGAGAAAGAACTGCCCAACGACCTGTGGCAGAGTGACGTAAAACACGGTCCGTATCTGCCTGACCCTCAAAACCCGGAGAAAAAACGCCGGACCTACCTGGTGGTCTTCCTGGATGACCACAGCCGCTTGGTAACCCACGCCGAGTTCTACTTTGCGGAGAGTTTAGTGAACCTTCTCGACTGTTTCAAAAAGGCGCTTTTGAAATATGGTCTTCCAAAAAGGGTCTACTGCGACAATGGGATGATCTACGTCTCCCGCCAGTTCGAGCGCATCTGTGCCGAGCTGGGCGTAAGGCATATCTCCGCCAGCCCCTATGCACCCGAAGGGAAGGGGAAGATCGAGCGCTTTAACGAAACCCTGGAGCTGGGTTTCCTGAATGAGCTGAGATTAACACCCGTAACCACCCTTACCGAACTCAACCAGTTCTTCTGGGCTTGGCTGGAGGAGGGTTACCACCACCGGGTAAACCGGAGCACCGGCTGTACCCCCGCCGCCCGTTTCGCCAAGGGTAATGCGCTCTTGCGTTTTGCAGACCCGGAGAAGATAGCGCGCACTTTCCTTTAGCAGCAGGAGCGCAAGGTGGACAAGACCGCCTGTTTCTCCTTCCAGGGCAACCGCTACGAAGTGCCCCAGGAACTGGTCGGGCAAAAGGTCACCCTTCATTATGACCCCTTCGACCTCGGCCGGATTGCGATTTCCTGCCGGGGAAAGCAGTATGGTTACGCCGTCGTGCACCAGTTGGTACGGCAGGTAGACGAGTCTCTCGCTCCAGACGAAAAAGAGAAGCGGCCACCGGGGAAAACCGGCCTCAGTTACCTGCGGCTGCTGCAGGAAAAACACGAGGCCCGGATCAAGACCGCTTTGGGCCGGATCAGGTTCCAGGACATACCTTTGCCGAAGGAGGAAAAAGAGAATGTTTGAAACCTTCTACGGACTTTCCGCCACGCCTTTTACCAGGGTAGTCCCGCCGGCGGATCTCTTTCGACCGGAGCAGTTTCTTGAGTGCCTGGCGCGGCTTAGTTACCTGGTGCGGACAAGAGGATTCGGGCTTTTGACCGGGGAGGTGGGCTCCGGTAAGACTACCGCGCTGCGTGCCCTCACCCACAGCCTCGATTCCTCATCCCAGCAGGTGCTCTATATCTCCCAGTCAGGTCTCACACCACGCCATTTGTACCGGGAACTCTGCCTGCAGATGGGCCTCTCCCCGCCTTATCAGGTCGCCGACTGCCGCCGCCTGCTGCAGCACACCTTCTTGGACGCCTACAAAAACCACGGCAGACACCCGGTAGTGATCATCGACGAGGGACACCTGCTGAGTCCGGTAATGCTGGAGGAGATTCGCTTCTTCACCAACTTTCAGATGGATGCGGTCTCACCCATGACCCTCATCCTGGCCGGCCAAACGGAACTGAAGGCGCGTCTCAAACTTCAGTCCTTTGAGGCGATTACCCAGCGGATCACTTTACGACACCACTTGTCCGGGCTTTCGGGTCTGGAGACTAAAGGATACATCGAGCACCACCTCAAAGTGGCCGGAGCGCACCGCCCGCTGTTTTCCGATGATGCGATCCAACTCATTTACCAGTTCTCGAAAGGGATTCCGCGCAAAATCAATAACCTGTGTACAGCATGCCTTTTAGACGGCTTCCTGGAAGAGAAATCGGTTGTCGATGCTGCTACCGTGAGGAAGGCTCTGCAGGAGTTCGAAGATGATTAGCAGCTATTGTGGACGTCAGCGATATATACTGATTCTTCGCCATGATTTCGGCGCTTACTATAAGAACCCTTTGAAGAGGATTAGTACCTGTTGCAATGGGCGGGACCCAAGGATAACCGAGGTGCCGCCCCTCTCGTCTCTTTGTCTTCACTCTAGAAAACTCAACACGCCGGCATTATAATGTTGGAAGACAGCGGCAATTTAATGTTGGTAACGACAATAATAAAACAAGAAACCATCAAAAAAATAATCTTAGGTTTACGGCTTTTTGAAGGAACTGCCAACGGTACGGCCCTGGCTGCCGGAACCGCTCGACGGTTTTCCTCCGAAGGCACGAGGGTAACAGTATCACCTGAGGAATTACCGAGCGCGTACCCGCAGTGGCCGCAGAAGGCTTGTCTGTCCTCCACGAGTGTATTACAACACGGGCATCTTCCCGTTACTAAAAGGGTCTCGGTCCTATCACCGGGCAAGGCCGCCCCGCAATCAGGACAGAACCGGACTCCTGAACCGTCAATCTCCTTGTTGCAGCTTGGGCAGAGAACTTTAACCTCCCCCTTGCGTTACATTTTATACCTCATGCGTTCGTGAAGCACTGTATTGCAAGAAGGACATTTCATCGTTCCACAACCCCCACCAGTAATTCTTCCGTATTCAGTATAATGTAGCAATAAATCTAAGCACCTGTAGCGATTCGGTCCACTGTGTTGCTTCTTAATCCGCCACTTTTGTTCCGCATTTGATGCAGAATTTTGCGCCAGGCTTAAGTGCAGCACCGCACTGCGGGCAAACATTGCCGCCACTGTCTGCCGCCTGAACCAATTCATTACCGCACTGGCTGCAGAACTTCGACGGCGAAACCTGTCCCCCGCAACTCGCACAGACCACTTTCTGCGTTGGAGTCGTATTACCCACAAAAAGGTTCGTAATCTTGCCGGAGCTTGTCAACAGCACGCTCGCTATTTTCCAGACCGGGAGGAGCGATAAGACGAGAAAAATCAGCGGGTAAAGCCAGGGTAATCCAAGATCATCTAACAGGGGCGTAAGAACGACGTCAAAAACGTGATAACCGATAATAATGGCAAGCAAAATCACTGCATTAAAAACCAAGGAGGCTATTTCGGGAAAGGAAGGAACAAGCCGCGGCAAACGTAGTGCGATATTTTGCCCAAATATTAAGATTACGGCGATGGTGATAATGTAAATCACTAGAGAAGTAATATTCGCGATAGAAAGATCATATGGCGGGCTGAATACCGTTGTTTCCATGCCCGGAAGCCTTGTCGCAACCGCATTCACAACCATTAAGATCATCAAGATGAGGGCCAGTTGGACGATACGTTTAACAACATCGGCAAACTCTTCCTTGGTACCAGGCATCTAATATCCTCCTCCTTTTAGTTAACGGGTGTTAATATAAGCGTCAAGCTTTATGACAGCGTATCCTAAGACGCCGTATAAGATAATTTCGAAAGCGTCATAAATATTAAAGAATTTGAGCGGATACAAATGGTAAAGCCCATATCCCCAAAGAGCGAAGGGGAAAAGCTTATACTGCCCTGAAGCAAGTGTGAGCCAGGCGCCGGTAAAAAATGTATAATGACCGATAGCAAATATGAAAGACCGGTGTAAGAAAACAGAATTAACAACTAAAACTATAAGTCCGGCAAACAGAAAATAATAATGGTACGGGCTCATAAGACGGAGTATCGGCACAGAGTTGACCCAGTTCCTGAATTCCCGTATTACCACTACAAACTGCTCCACTCAACCCCCTCCTCTTTAGTACGCCTACTTACCCCTTTCTCCGTCCGCACTGCGGACAGAACAAGGTATCCGGTTCAAGCAACGTTCCACAACCGGAACAGGACCCTTTAGCCCCTCTCTTCAGGATTACTGCGAGTACCAAACAGACCACCAGTACAATACCCAGGATTATCAACGGTGCATAGGGGAACGCTCTTTTTCCCCTTTCCCTGCCTGAAGCAACAAAATCATAAACCAGCGTTTCCTCAGGCACCTCTTTCCCGTAAGCAAGCGCCGTCCACGTACCCCGCCGCGGATTTTCTACAATTATGTAGAACGGTTTCTTCTTGGAAATCGTGGCGCCGCGGTAGTTTTCGTCCACTATCCGCCCGGACGGGTCCTTCAAGATGAGATCCAGCGCGCTTCCGCCCCAGTTGAGCGTGGAGTGCAACTGTCCTACGTTCCGGCTAACCTCAACCTTCCCTATCTCCTTTGTCTCGTTCTGTCTAATTTCCCCCCTCTTCTCCGTCAAGATCATGCCGGTTGCTTCGTGCCTTACCCTTATGTAGATATTCTGGAGTTCATAGCTGCCTTCGGCGTAGCTGTACCTGCCTCCGGTACTCTCTGCAATCTTTCTTAGCAGGTCTTCGTCCAGCGATCCTGGATCGCCGAAGCCCACGGTGAAGATCGTATAACCGGCTTGACCCGCCGCGTTCACCGGACCATCGACAATCTCTTCCGGGCTCAAACCGGTGTTCGTCTCCCCATCGGAGAGCATCACAATGATCTTCTTCTTTGCTCTGGATTTTTGCAGTTCGGCATTAGCCAGTTGGAGAGCGTCACCGATGTTCGTGCTCTCACCGGCCGAGATGCCTTCGACAACCCTTTCCGCATTCGAGATTTCTGTAGTGCTGGATAACAATAAAGCAGCAGAAGAAGAAAACGTGACTAAACCAACTTCGTGCTTTGGTCCGAACTCTTTATTTTCCTCACCGATGAGTTGCAGCATTTGTATAGCGGCAGTTTTTGCAGATTCGAGTTTGCTTTCGCCTTCATCTTCTTGGTATTCGTTCATACTGTCTGAAACATCACAAACGATTACGGTAGTGGTTAGAATAGTCCCTGACCCAATACTTTGGCCAGAAGATTCTCTTGCTGAAACACCAGATACTCCTTCGGTAACGCCTCCGGATGACCCTCCTGCTGTTGGGAACGTTACCTGAATCCCTTCCTCGTTTAATTCTTCTTCCACTTCCCTAACTGGATCGGTACTTGATACCAGAATCAAGTACGGCAGGTATTCAAGGCGAGGGTCGTTCCTTTTTTGGGCAATCTGATACATTATTAGATAGATTACTTTAGACGCCTCGTCTAATTGCAAACCCCTTAAAGCGATCTTCTCTGCCTCTTCTAAGTCCTCTTTAATGAGGTGATACCTTGCTACGTCAGCATACAGGTCCGGGTTCTTTGACTTTCCAAGGTTTACTTGATTAATTAAGGCATCGGCATCTTTATGATTGTTTTTCTCCAAATAGGAAAGAGCCGCATAGATTTTCGGTTCATTATCTCGAATACCTTTTCCAGCCAAGGCTTCATATTCCATAATAGCACGGTCATATTGCCCAGAATTATAATAGCCGTATATTCTTAGCATTGATCCTACAGCTTCGTACTCATCAGCAATGTCTGAACCGTACGCTATTATTTCGTACCAATCATTATTAAATATTTCTTTAACAATCTCATAAGCAGCCCGCTGATCGAGGCTAACCGCCAGCGACTTGATCGCAGCGTTCAAAGCGTCGTCTTGGGCTCCCGTTCGCATATACATTTCAGCCAGTAGACTGAAACCGCGTGGATCATAGGGATTTTCAGAAATACCTTCCTTCAACAAGCTTATAGCTTCTTCAAAATTGCCCTCGGAGAATAAGAGCTTTGCCAAACCCTCATATGCAGGAAGGTAATGAGGATCCGTCTGTATAAGCTCTCTATATGTTTCTTCTGCCCTTCCAATTCTCCCCTGGTCTATATAAAGACTGGCCAGACACAGCTTCAACTGGTCCTTATCCCTGACAAGATCTAAGCCTTTCTGATAAACCGCTTCGGCTTCGTCAAACTTATCCTGTAAAACAAGCGTCCTGGCCAATCCTTTATATCCGGCGACGTTCTTTGGGTCTATCTTTATCACTTCATTGTAGGCCAGCACGGCCTCCTCGAACTTCCCTTCGCTCAGGTACTTTACGGCAAGCTCGAGTTCTTTTTTTGCCCTCGCCTGAGTACCTCCACACCCAGCAGCGAAAACGGCTATCACTGCAGCCATTATTATAAATGTCGAAATGAATCTACGCGAATTCAATTAAACTCACCCCTTCCCTTGCCACGCATAACCAAACTCAAGCCGCGACACCTGCACCTACAAATTCATAGACAATCTCTCTCCGGTCCCAACCAATTGCCGCATTATCACGAACCCTAACTTAAATTAATAATAAGAATCGGACGGAAAAACCAGTGATGCGGCACGAAATCACGGTTTTTCCTCCTAAATTCCCGCTTTTCAGACATGAAATTGCAGATGTTTGGTTATTGAATCCAGCCCTTTTCGCGCAGTTCGGCTATTCTCGCCCGGGCAACCGATACTTCCTCCTGGTTTTTGTTTAAATCAACTACCTTCTGGAGGTATTTATGGGCTTCCTCATACTGTTTGCGTTTTATTTTAAAAAGGCCGTACATAAAATTCGCGTGTGAATCGCCCTCATCCACTTTGAGAGCCTGCTGGAATGCTTTTTCCGCCGCTTCCCGGTTGTCAAGCTTGTCGTTGACAAGAGCGATATTAACATAGGTATTGCTGCTGATGAAACCAATAGTCTCAAGCTTTGAAAAAGCCGTTAAAGCCTCTTGATACATAGCTATAGAGGCGTTGTTACCGGTTGCTTGATAAAGCTCACCTAGGTCATAGCAGTATTTGCCGTAATCGTTAACGATTTGGATGTGGTGCGGGTCTACAGCTTCGCCCTTTTTTAGAATCGCGACAGCCTTTTTAAGCCACCCTTCTTTATCTTGCTGTGATGAGGCGTTCGTGCTCAATAGACCATAAAGTGCAGCAGCACCGCGTATGTAGGTCAGATTACGGGGATCCCCGGCAAGAGCAGCTTCAAAATGACGCAAGGCCTCAGGGTAGCTTCCTTGTTCCCTGCTAAGCTCCCCGAGTATATAACTTACTACATGACTGGCAGAGCCTTTTTGTCTTATTAAGGTGTTTAAAATATCTTCGGCTTCGCTATATCTACCTAACCTGCCGTAGCTTACGGCAAGGTCCCGCATGGCGTTTTCGTAATTGTTACCCAGTGAAGAAGGACCAGCCTCAATTGACTTCTGGAAGTATATTATAGCGTTTGGGTAGTCTTCTAAGCTAAAATAGGCCGACCCTAAAAGATAGAGTGCATATACATCTTGCAGTTCGCCCGTTTGGTTCTGATTGATCAAAAGATCAATAGCGCTTCGAGGGTCATTTTTCTGTAAATACATCTTAGCCAGGTTATGATAAACTTCTGGATCGTGCTTGTACTTCAATGCTTCATTAAAAGCCTTTTCCGCTTCGTCGTACCTGCCCTTGGCGGTCAAATTTACGCCGGCTTCGATCCTTTCCTGGTATAACTGTTCGTCGGTAAGCTCCTTCTGTTCAAATCCAAGCTGGATGGCGAACACCCCTAAAGCCAGTGCCCCGAGTATTGCGGCTACAGCCAGCTTTTGTTTTAGCTTTTTTCTCTTGTATTCCGCACTGAATCTTTCTATGGATTTCAGGTCCTTGAACAAATCCGCGGCGTTTTGATAACGTTGCTTAGGATCTACCCGGAGGCATTTGTCGAGTATGTGGTTCATACCTTCAGAAAAACGTTGATTTACCTGCTTCAGGGTCACCGGCTTTTCAAAATTGTACTTGATCCCCGTCAAAACGTGGAAAAACGTAGCTCCGAAACCGTAAATATCCGAGCGTTCGTCGAAACGGCCCCGGTATTGTTCCGGGGCGGCATATCCTCTGGAAAGCGCGATGCTCTGCCGGGCGCCTTCCGTATGTTCTACGGCGATGCCGAAGTCCACGAGCTTCAAGTCGCTATTTTCGTCAATGATAATGTTGGCGGGCTTGAGATCCCTGTAGATGATCGGGGAGGGTTTTAAGCCGTGCAGGTAAATTAAGATTTCGGCCAGTTGCGTTGCCCATTTGACAACGTTTTTCTCGGTGCACAACTGCCGGTTGTTCTCAATTAGACCCTTTAAACTCTGCCCCTCAAAGTAATCCTCGATGATGTATATGCTCGTAGGAGCCCTGATGACATCGACTATCCGCGGCAGATTGGGGTGCTTCAGCTTCTTCAGTATTTCCGGTTCCGCCAGCAAAACAACCGGGTTGCCGGCGGTAAAGTCGATCTCCTTTATCGCCCACATGTTGCCGACGTTAATGTTTTCCGCCAGGTAGACCCTCCCCATCCCCCCCTGGCCGAGCAGTTTCAGAACCCGGTATTTCTCAAAAACGACTTCACCTATCTTTAGCACTAAATGTTACCTCTCTTGCTCTACTGTTTCAGACAGCTCACTGTCAAAAACATATTCTATATCTGCCAATTGGATCTTGTCTCCGAAACATAACGGATACGGCTTCTCACTGACCAGCTTCTCGCCGTTAAGATAGGTACCGCCTTTCGAATCGAGATCCACAAGGAAATGGGTGCCTTTTCGAAAAATAATTTTGGCATGTACCCTTGAGACATAAGGACTGCCGGTTTCGCAATAATCAACGACCGCCTCGTTTCTCCCAATGTAAAAATCAGGCTTGTCTACATAGATAATCTCTTCGCGACCGGATCTGTTGACTCGCAGGACGGGAAAGTACTCTCTATCAAAAATCAAAAGCTGCGTTTCGCCCGAATCATCCAGCAGCACAGTTGTCTCGTTTGGTGCAGGAGTGTGTTTGTTAGAGGTACTACCTCCATGAGACGGCTGCAACGAAAGACAAGGCCCGCTCCTGAGTGACCCCTTCGAACCGCCGGCTACTTTCTGTATTTTGGTAATTGTTTTATCTATTTCCCGAACTTCTTCCCGTTTTTTTTGTTTAGTCGACTTAATATAAAGGAAAGCTACGAGAAATACGCTGATAAGGATCAGCGCAACACCGGCAGCAATATACAGATAGGAGTCCAAATAAGTCGTCATTAATTAACCCCGTAACTTTTGTATAAAATCTTAGATTCCACAAAGGAATAGCTTTTAAGCTTGGTCAAAAAGGTATTCTACGTTTGCTAATCTAATCTTATCACCGAATTTCAACGGGTATTGTCTATTGCTGAGAAGCCTTTCCCCATTAAGGTAAGTCCCGTTTTTCGATTCCAGGTCAACAACGTAATAAACCCCCTCTGTAAATACTATTTTGGCATGAACCCTTCCGATATTCTTATTTGCGGCTTCGCAATAATCTACAGCCTCCCGCTTTCTGCCAATATAAAATTCCGCCTTGTTTATGCGAATTATTTCGTGTTGCTCACCCCGCCAAACCTTCAAAACAGCAGTAACCTGCTGGTCAAAAACCATGGTCGTGCCGGATTCGTCTATCACTTCGGTTTGATCGTTATCGCCAGATGGACCGGGCGGACCAGAGTATACAGGGAAAGACGTGGGGGGAAAGGGCGCCGGTGGTATGGATGCAACAGGCGTTGGTGAAGCCGGCGGCGAAGCGCCGTCCGTCCGGATCACCAACCAGGCGCCGTCCCAGACACCCGCCTCGGCAAGGCTTTCTTGTAGTAACAAGACCCGGCCCGGCGGGTAGGCTTCTATCTTATATGATGGCTGTTGGCCCTCCGGACGTGTATCCCAGGAAAGGGCGTGGGCGATCATCTTGGCAAGCTGTCCCGAGGGGACATCTGCCGGCACCTCAAGGTCGCGTACTTCTCTTTCACCCTGCCGCTGAACGGTTACGATAACACGCTCAGTCATTACTTTCCCGCCCTTATACGACTTGCGTAACCCGCGGTAATACCCGCTCCATCATCCGTTTGATTTCCTTGCAAGCCTCTTCCGCGCTGCACGGGATAAGCTCAACCCACTTGGCGTCCTTTTTTACAAACGAACGCAGCAGCCACAGACCGTTATCTCCCTCCAGCAAACCCAACCCGTCTACCTTCCAGGTGTCATCCTGCCAAGACATCGTTACAAGCGCACCGTTACCAAACGGCTGAGCCAGGGTATCAGCCAGTACCTCCGCGATCGCCTGATTCAAGTGGGCTTGTCTGAGGAAAGCAGATGCGGCTTCAACCCCGGACTCACCTGCAATGCGCCGCGCCTCGAAAAGGGCGGTTTCCAGCAACTCTCCCTTTGAGGCAACAGGCGCCGCCTGGTCCGCCAAGCCGAAGATTTCGCGTACACGCTGATAGACAGCCTCAAAACCATCTAACGCCGTGAGTTCGCACACAGGCGGCTCCCCGCGGGTAGTAAGTTCCACCCCCAGATCGCGCGTTACATGAAAGCAGCACGAATACGTTTCTTCCCCACCAGAGGCATATGTCAAAGCGTACGAGGCATCAGGCGAGCCGCAGGCGCCAACGAGCGCAGCAACAGCCGAGTCCATAATAACCCCACCGTCAGGCCCAACTTCGATAAAGCGCCGGGCGGCCAGATTCTCCTGCGCTTCCAGCCAAGCGGCCTCGATCTCGTCAGCCAACCAGCCTTTGAACGGGTCCTGGATGCCCAGGAAGACCTCTGCCCCCAGCAGTTTCGCCAAAAAAGTCAATTCAACAGGGGTACAGGTAAGCTGTACATTGTTGTTGTTCATAAACAGATCCCTCTTTTTTGTTTTGGTTATAGAGAGATTGTCATAAAATTACAAATACAGTTTTACAAAATATTACCTCAAGTTAATAACAGCTCTTAAAAAATATTTTTCATTTAATTTTTCAAAAACTGCCCATACTCCAGTAGGCAAATCCGCAACTAATGCAGATTCCGTTAAAACTATTTCCTTATCTCCAAGTCTAAAAATCTTGGAACTATACTGGTTATTTTTATCCCTCGTGCTTGTCATTTCCCCACAAATATCTCTAACTTCATCAGTCGGAGGCCCAAATATATTACTTTTGCTATCATCCTTGAAATTAAAATTAATATTATTTAGCCTTTCTACTGGTATATCCTTTATTTCTACTTCTGTTTTAAAAAGGTCATGAAGAACAATAGGTAATTCACCACTTACTTCAAACTGAAGATTAGAAGGAATTTTGTCGGGTAAGTATAGATTTCTTACATCTTTACCCCTTGCACCATTTCCAGAAGAAGAGTTTCTTATCACTATAAGCCCTGATGGACTGATAATACGCTTCAAGGCTTCTGCATCATTGGTCTTTATAGATTTAATAAAATCCTCAACTATTTTAATTGAAACTACTTCTTTGTTAGCATCTAGTTTTGTTGCAGGAGTACTATCAATATTAGTACTTTTGTTTATGATACTACTGCTGTTATTTACTGTATTATTTTGCTCAACCTTAGTCGATGAACATCCAGAAACTAATCCTATGATTATAACAATTGATAATACTGCGCATCCATATATAGTTTTCATATATACGCACATCCCTTTACTTTAACCCATAAGCATTAATATGACGTATTAGCTGGTTTGCGTAATTAGGGTCTGTAGCATATCCTGCATTTTGAAGGCCTCTAGCCCAATTTGATAAATAGTTTTCATCTTTCTTCATACTAAATAGAGAAGAATATGTACTATTATCTCGAAGGAATTGAGAGTGGTCACTAACAGATTCTAAATAACTACCATAAGCCCTAAATTTTACATCAACTCTAATATCCTGTCCATTTATATGCTCCCAAGTATTAGATACAACATATGCTCCCCCTTTATTCAACCATCTCTTATCAGCTTTTATTCCAAACATATTATAACTGTATGTTCCGTTATTTTTGTCAGTAGGTATACTTGAGCCAGCATTACTTTCTTGTATTGCCTGAGCCACGGTTATTGCAGCAGGAACACCACTCGTATCTTCATCAATCAATGCATAGAAATATATAGCGTTGACACGCTCTGCCTGAGTAGAGCCTTTAGCAATTTCTGGCCTTATTCCACTATTAAAAGCATTCTTTGCAAGTTGCTTCAAAGTTAGCCCAGAACCAGCACATTCTTTCATCTTTACAAGGGTAGTTGCATCCAATTCGCCAGTCTGAGGTAAACCCATCATTTGCTGGAATAGTTTTGTCGATGCTTTAGACATATTACCCCACTTTGCATCTACACCATTGCCATTTGGACCAGATGTTCCTATTGGGAAACCCATTACTGTTAAATACCCCTGTCCCTGTATTACTGTTTGATTACCGCTTACACCTCTAATTGCGTCATCAAGCGATAAAGGATTACCCGTCCCCTGAATAGCAGTACCCCCGCCTACAGGCGGCGTCGTACCCGTCCCTGGAGGTGTGGCAACCGCACCCGTGTCGCCTCCAGCCGGCCCAGAAGGTGATGGCGGCGGTGTTGGACCCGGAGCCGTCGGACCAGGGGGCCTTAGCCCCGGAACAACGGCATTAAGGATTCCGGCTCCTACAGCAGGCAGCGAAAAGATGCCAATCGCGGGAAATGCCAGACCCACCGTACCCAACAGGCCCAGTTTATTGATATCATCAATTTTTTGCCAAGAAAAGCTATTAGTTTTTCCAAAAGGACTCTGCACCCATTCCCGGATAGCTGCAACGAAAGCCGTCCCGGTCTGTCCCACCACACCTTCGCCCTGGCGGTCGGCATCTTCGAATGCCTGAGCCTTATAAATTAGAAACCGTGCCATGGCTTCGGCGCATTGAGCTGTACTCCGAGCCAGGCTACGGGCGTTATACCATTGATTCTCAACGCCGGCCCTGCTCCGCACCTCCCAGTCAAGCCCGGCCATGACTCTGCTCAACCGTGCTTCTATAGCCTGCACGTCACCGGCAACCCGCTGAAGCTGGGAGCTAAGCATCTTCAATAATTGCGGTTTAACGATAATGCGACTCATACCGCAACACTCCTGGATATTACTAAAAATTACCATAGGGGGATTACTATCCACTCCACGAATAGTCATGGACGCCATAAGTCTCTAGAGGTTTACCGCTTGAGCAATAATAAGAACACACAGCTCAAGAAGAATAAACCCTAACCGGCACGAAATCTATTTTTCAGTTTCTCTTTCACGTACTTTTTCTTCTAAGTATTTTTTAAACTCAAACTCCTCGGGATCCTGAAAACCAATGAAAAATATCCTTTCTATCTGTTCGTGGTCGAACAAAAAAGCACTATTTGGGTCGATATTGCCCTCTGGATAATAACACCCAACATAATCCCATACCTTTTCCGTTCCAATTTGAAGCTGCAATCTTCCGTAAACCATAAGTCTTTTTTTCCCTTGCTTTAGCAAAACGACCGAACCGATGGGCAGTAATTCTTTCATTGTCAATCCTCCCCATGTTTTTACCTCAACATTTGCTTAACTCTTCCACTGGTAACTACCTTTTTCTCTTTCAAATTCCGAAATCACATAGTATCTGTGTATATGAAAGCTTAAAAAACTCATGGCAAATGCCATGAGCAATGATACTATACAAAGGCCAATATGATCGTGTCCCTCTGTAAGCTCCTTTAGCAATCTTCCGCCGATCAGACCTAAAAATGCAGCGTTCGCAGCAATGCAGTAACCCTGTCTTCTGCGGTTCTTATACATTTCTCCGGACTTCATTTTACCAATAACATAAAAAAGCCAAGTTACCCCGACTGTAAGGTATAAAATTACTGTAATAATTACCCAAAGAAATGATAATTGAAGCAGTTTTAAGGCTGCCGTACAGAATATAAAAAGATGAGTCACCGAAAGATAAACTCCAAATATTCCCACAAAAAGCACATATACTTTCTGCCTTTTTGCCGGATTTAAGAAGATTATAAAGGCCCATAAATCAAAAAGTGCCGTTAAAATTAAAGGAACGATTATTGTTGGAGAAGTAAACGAATGTTTTAAGTAAGAAACTTCAACAACTACTATCACTCCAAAACCAAATACATTGAGCAACATCAACCAAATCCATAACATAAATCTTATGTCTTTAGGTGAATCAAGTTGCAAATAGGGTTCTATATCGGAGTAGTTATAACTCACCTTAATCACCTCTACCCGCCCAATAGTTCAAAGACTTATTCGAACAGTGGGGTTAGCCCTCCCGCTACCCAGTCTTTGAAACCGGTTTTCTTCATCAACCACTCATCCCATACCCATGAAACACCTGCACCTACTGCCGCTCCTGCAACTGTGCCTACTATTGGAACTGGAACGAACGTACCTATTGCTGCCCCAACTGCCGCGCCTGCTGCTGTGCTTGCAACTACACCTGCAGTACTAACGGCGACATCGGTTACCACAGTAGCAGCAATCTTGGAACTGCTTGCTCCCTCTGCCTGCAACCTGAAATAATCTTCTGCAGTTGTAGACACAACTTCTGCAACCCCGAAGACAATATTCGATTTTGATTTAAATGCCTCCCTTAAAGCTGTTGGCACATGAACATGTTTCCAGACCTGAGGATACTTGTAAGCATTCTTGATAGTGTATTTAGTACCCTTTATGCCATCCTCTAATGCACTTTTAGAAAAAGACCCTCTAATATAAGCGTTACCTCCAATTTTTTTTGCCCAAAAATTTCTCTTTACCCAAAACCCATCTTTGACGTATTTATATATAGCAGTTCCCACCTCACAGATCCCTGAGGGATTAAAAAACCAAATTCGATTAACTCTGTCCAACGCAGCCCCAAGGGATGCAGATACGGACCTCGGGATCAAAGGTGCAACGGCTCCCAGAGTCCCTACTGCTGCGAAGGGAAAGACAAAAGGGGTAAAAAGGATTTCCGATAAACTTTGCGATAGCCTAAGTAAGGAACCCAGCCGGAACAAATCGTCAACTATTTCCAAGGGAAAACCAATTACCTTTCCAAACGGCGTCTGTAACCATTCCTGCACCATCGCCGCAAAACCACCAGCCGCACATTGCACCCCTCCTGCACCCTGGCGGTCGGCATCTTCGAATGCCTGAGCCTTATAAATTAGAAACCGTGCCATGGCTTCGGCGCATTGAGCTGTACTCCGAGCCAGGCTACGGGCGTTATACCATTGATTCTCAACGCCGGCCCTGCTCCGCACCTCCCAGTCAAGCCCGGCCATAACACTGCTTAACCGTAGCTCTACAGCCTGCACCTCGCCAGCAACCTGTTGCAACTGGGAGCCGAGCATCCGCAAAGCGTCCGGTTTTACCAGGATACGCGGCACAACATACACCTCCCTGAAACAGCTAACCCCAAAGATTCCTATACCTGCACCCGCCCCTGAATCCTCTCTATCCAGTGTGTCAGAATCATGTCATCGCTTTGAACGGTTGCAGCCTGAAACTCTACGTAGCGCCCGCGGCGGGTATAATAACCCCGCCCCGGGGGCAGAGGTTTTCCCGCCTCCCCTACCGGAAGCCGCAGGTTGAACAATTGCAGGTCGCTATGATCGCTGCTCCCTAATAAGAAACCGGTTTGCAGCTCCTTGAGCGCTTTGATCCATCCGTCCCAAGCCGAATTTAAATCGGTCGAAGTGGCGGCTACCAGCACATAAACCCCCATTCCCCGTTCCCGCCTGACGATTTGCTCTAACTGGTCTTTAGACATGGGGTCGGCCTGTTTGCTCACGGCATCAAAATCATCCATGGCGATTACAACCGCTGGATGGTGAGAAAGGAATTCCCTATCGGAAAACAAACCCATGGAAGCACGCCTTGCTTCGTCCATTGCCTGCCGCCGCTCACGCAGCAGACAGGTTATTTCATTGAGCATCTCGCCTAACTGATTTTCGTTTTCGATATACGCCTTAACCTGGGGTAACCGCTGCAGGTTAAACAGGCTGGTTTGGTTGAAATCGATGAGATAGAGATAGAGATGTTCAGGACAATAACACTCAGCAAGAGCCAGAAGCCAGGTTTGCAGGAAGCTTGACTTACCGCTCTGCACCGGGCCTGTGATCAAGAAATGGGGACCATCACGGAGATCAACCTTCACCGGTTCCAGTTCTTTTACTTCCAGCCCAACCGGCACAACTAATGAACCGTCGGAAGGCAAAACAGGCCATCCTTCCGCCGGCGGTAATAGTTTGGATAGCAAGACTATGTCGGGTAAAGTCGGAATCGGCTTGGCGCAAGGCCCGTCCCAGGCATCTTGCATCTGCTTCATAAGG
The DNA here is from genome assembly GCA_040757355.1 of Bacillota bacterium. Taxonomy (GTDB): domain Bacteria; phylum Bacillota; class Desulfotomaculia; order Desulfotomaculales; family Ammonificaceae; genus DTYU01. The sequence continues at coordinate 20,016 of JBFLWY010000016.1, forward strand.
ACCTTGAGAGCGGTAGTACGGGATACTTCATTATCCCCGGGAGCTGGCAGCGCCGTCTGAAACTCCAACGGTGGGTTCCCTTTTACCAATCCCCGGCCGGATACCGGTGCCGGTTCCAGCCCGTACGTACGCCCCACAGCAACGCTGTATTCGCCCCGGTCGGCAAGCTGCAGCGCTGCCGCGAGAGTAATATTCCCGCTGGTCTTCATCCGGACAGCGGAAGGGCTGTTGGCAGTAATTACAAAGTGAATACCCAGATTGCCCCCCTCGCGAAGCAGTTGCGCCAGGTAATCTTCCGCGTCGGGGTAAGCATTTATGAAACCGGTATAGTTGTCCAAGACGACAACAATAGCCGGTAACTGCTCGGTACTCGTTGCCCGGTACGCCGGAAGCGTGCTTACTCCGGTTTCGGAGAAACGTTCCTTGCGAGACTCCATCTCCCGCAGGAGAAAACGCAGCAGCCGGTTTAATCGTTCCTCCTCGTCGGCCAGAATGACATCGCCTACATGGGGCAACTGGGCAAAAAGGTTAAGCATTCGGCCGCCAAAGTCCATCAGATAAAGGTGAACGTCTGCGGGCGAATGATTAAGAACAAGTGAAGCGATCAGAGTCTGCAATAACGTGGTTTTGCCGGAGCCGGGAGCGCCATATACCGCCAGGTGCCCTTCCTTGCCCAGGTTAAAGGATAAAGACCCCTGGAACTGCTGCGCAGGGTTATCAACTATTCCAACAATTGGTTCAATCCAGGTAGTGCCCGGCTTCCAAATCCTCCCGTCCCAACCCTGTCCTGCCGCGTCTTGTAAATCCCAAAGATTTATTTCTTCCGGCAGAGGAGGTAACCAGGGGCCAGGCAACCGGCGCAAACCCTCCCGTTCCGCCACATCCTTTAGATACCCGACTAAAGCCTGCAACTGGGTGCTGGCTGCATTAGGCTTAGCTCGTTGGGAAAGAGATAGAGAGCGGCGGGTGCCATTTAAAGTGACTTCTGTTATTTCGTTGGGGTCTTGGGCCACAAAACCTTCCGGATAGTATAAAGCCCCGCTAAACGCAGCCTGAAACAATTCAAAAATCTCATTATTCCCGACCTGGAAGAAAGCACGTCCGGGTTGGATAAGGCTCGCCGCATCAGGACGTTTAAGCACTTCCTGACTATCCTCCGGTCGCTCTACCCTTAGACATAACCGGAAGCGGGCGTTACTCCAAACCTGTTCATCAACAACACCGGCCGGCTTCTGTGTCGCAAGAATAAGGTGAACCCCTAAACTGCGTCCCACCCGTACCGCACTGATCAATTCACGGATAAAATCCGGCTGCTCCATCTTAAGTTCGGCAAACTCATCAACCACAATCACTAAGTGGGGTAATGGCTCCGTTACGCGACCCTGCCGCCAGAGTCTCTGGTAATCATCGATGTGGTTAACTTCGGCCTGAGCCAGGAGTGCCTGCCGGCGCAGCATTTCACCCTTGAGGGCAACTAACGCCCGTGTCGCCAGGTTCCCGTGGAGGTTGGTAAGGGTTCCCACTAAATGCGGCAGATCGGCAAACAGGTTGGCCATGCCGCCGCCTTTATAATCCACCAGCACAAACGCCACATCGTAAGGGTGAAAATTCACAGCCATAGACGCAACTATTGACTGAAGCAACTCGCTTTTGCCGGAACCCGTGGTTCCTGCTACCAAACCGTGGGGACCGTGACCCCGCTCATGAAGGTTTAAGAATAACTTTTCGCCTCCTGCCCGGAGGCCGATGGGTACGGCCAAAGAACGGTAGGGTTGAGCGGAACGCCACCGGTGGGCAGCGTCGATTTCTTCCATTCGATGAACGTCAAAAAGACTAAATAAAGGAACAATGCCAGGAATCTCAGTCGAAGCAGCCATCTGCTTCAGGCGGAGGGGAGCCAGTGTTCGGGCCAGCCGGTCCGCCTTTTTCACCGGAGTCTGATCAGGGACAAAGGTTGCTTGAACCATGGTAGGAGCAGTCTGCGTCAATTGCCCGGTCTTCTTTCGAACATCAACAATGGCCTCACACTCTTTCGGTAAGGCTCCTATATGTTCGGCCATGACAACAGTAAACGCACCCAATGCCCGACCCTCAGATAACAAAAGCGGAAGGGCGGCTTCTTTCTCGACCAGGCTTTGATCTGCCAAAAAGATAACTATACATGGCAATGGCGGCAATGTATTGGTAGTATTCAGTAATGACCGTTGCAGTTTTCGACGGTTGAGTTCATCGTTTAACCCGGTCATAAGGGTATGGGCATCATTCTTCTCTTTAGCAAGGAAACGTCGTGTGCGGTCTTCTGTCCAGGTATGGGGCAACCAGCGCATCCATTCCCACTCTTCCGATTCGTGTGCAGGGAAAACCGTAGCTATCTTGACCTCATCCGGTGAATGGTGCGTGGCGATCTGCAAAATCATATTGCGGGCGGTGTTTATAATAACCGCGCGCGGTCCGATCAATCCAGCAACGCCAGCATCGCGGAGGGGAAGGCAAATGGGCGCTTCAGTAATACTGCTGAAATCAGCACTCAATTGATGCGCGGCTTCCAGTAACGGATCCGGCTCAAGAGCTGTGTCCTTCCGCGGAGTCTTTACCTTAACGGAAAACGGTAATGACCCGGTACCCAACCGGAGTGATAAGAAGTCCGCGTCTTTGGGAGCCCGCTCCCATAAGTTGCGCCCTCGTGTTATCGCTCTATCCAAACAACCGTCGGGATCGGGGTGAACCCGCAGCAGAGCGGTCTTTTGCTGTTCCCGCATCTGTTCCAGTTCCCGCTTGCGGGTATCAAGTAAGTTCCGGTACTTTTCTTCCCGGGAAGAAACCGCCCGGCGGTAAGTCTTTTTCTGTGAATAGTAACTATAAAAACTCACCAGGTAAGTAGCCATCATCATCGGCAAGGAAAAACCAATGTAAAGCCAGAACTGGCTGTTCCCCGAAATGCTGAAATAGCCCATAACACCAAAACCAAGAAGGGTGGCAACCATCGGTAGAAGTATAGAAAAAAGAGACATGGAAGCCGGTGTTGGCGCCGGTGGTGGTGCGGATATTTCCACTTCTCCACCAGGTATTTCAGGATAAAGGCGTGGTGCCCGTTGAAAGAAGGGCGGACCGCTCATCCTTATTGCCTCCGATTCCTTTAGGTAAAATCCATCCTTAAGTTAAGAAAAACGGGATCGGGAGGGCCGGACGCCCGACCCTCCATCATCCCGCGCACCTAACTCCTATCAACGGTTTCAAATTTCTGGGCAATCGTATCCAGTTGCTGACCAATGCCATTAAGCAACTCAACAAACTGGCGCATAGTTGCCTGCCATTGAGTAAACTCCTGATAAAAACGTTCTTTGGTTAAACCTGCCCATTCAGGCTGAAGGCTATTAACCTGGTTTTGTAGCCGGGTAACCATTTCCTGGCTCTGCTGGCTGGCCTGTTTAAACTGCGCTGAAACCTGCCTTACTTGTTCAGGAGTAATTTTGATTTGTACCATAACGGACATCCTCCAAACTATCGAATTCGTTAAGAAAGCTGGAACAAAACTCAGATTAACGGCACACAATTTAGGGTAAAATTATTCTACAGTTTCAGCCGCCCCCCTTCCCCGAAATTTGGATAGAACCGGTAAGGTTAAAAAAATCATATTAAGATTTCTGCCAGCTAACAATGAAATTACAATGATATTTTTATGTTAAAACCCTGACAGTCTAAATATCATCGGTAGAAGTCCAGCATGTACCCATACCGGGGAATAGTAACAATCTGCCGCCCGTACTTATCCAACCGTTTTCGCACGCGATACACCAGGGCATTGATTTCATCATTTCCGACATCAGGTACACCAGTTGTTAAACTTGCAGGTCGTTCCGGCCAGACTCTTTTTCTAATCTCGTCATAAGAAACTGCCTTGTTTCGGTTTTGATACAGTAATAGAATCAGCTCAATCTCCTTGCCAAACAGGGGTACAGGCTTGCCGTCAAGTAAAACCTCCCTTCGTTGAATGTTAACAAAAATCGGTGAAGCCGGTTCGGCACCACCGATGGGATCTTCAAAAACAGAACCTGTAAAGTCAACCGTATCTCCCGATTCGGATTCTTCAGCGCTATTAAATGAAAGCATGGCTGTTCCCTTCGCGAGGCCGATTTGGTCGCCGTGTTTCAGCAGGACAGACCGGTAAGGAACGAGATCATGGTTATTAATCTGTGTCCCGTGCTTGCTTCCCAGATCGGTAATAGTGAATTGATTGTTCTCATAGTTGATGATCGCATGTCTTTTTGAGATATACTGGCTCGTGAATGAAACATCAGGCCGTATTATTCCCCATGAACGCCCCAGTAGAAACTCTTTAAAGGGAAGATATATACGTCTGCCGCCTTCGTAAGGTTCCCCAATTACGACAATCAGAAAAGGCCTGCACCCCTCCATTTTCAACCTCCAAGAACCCGGGGAATGGTCTAGAAGTCATTGTATACAATTTGTTCCTTATGATCATTTGATAGAAATAAAACTTACCGATTTTGCCTTCCAAAAGCTCAAATTATTTAGTGTCAGAGATTTTTTCGGACGGCCGATTCTAAGAACTAAAGCCGTAATGTTGTCGTGCCCGCCTCTTTCGTTGGCCAGTTTGATTAACCTTTCGGCAGCTTCTTGACAATTGGACGTTGCCGTAACCGTATCCCTTATATCTTCTTCAAGCACAAGATTGTACAAACCATCGGTGCACAAAATCAAGATATCGCCGGCGCCGACCGGATAGGATCTCAACTCAACGGTAATTTCTTTCCGGCTGCCCAGTGCCTGGGTCAATACGTGCCGTTGGGGATGGTTCCATGCCTCCGCAGGATCAAGTTCTCCCTTATATACTAGATTCGCCACAACTGTGTGGTCTCGGGTCAACTGCTTAATTGTTACACCCCGCACGAGGTAGGCCCGGCTGTCGCCGACCTGGGCAATGTGGGCTGCTTCATCCTTCAACACCACCGCTGTGAGTGTAGAGCCCATACCGGTGTACTCCGGTTCCGCAAAGGCCTTCCGCCAAACAGCTTCGTGGGCCGCCAGAACCGCCTGCTCAAGGCACTTCTCGGGCAAGGCCGCCTGGATTCCCCAAAAGTACTGCTTCTTTAATTCATCGAGCGCCAGCCGGCTGGCCACCTCACCAGCCACGGCGCCGCCCATGCCGTCCGCCACAGCATAAAGCCGCCCTTTTGTTTTAATCAGGCGCTTGCTTTTGGGCTCAAAGACCAGCCAGCTATCCTCGTTGTTTTTGCGCTTCCGGCCGGTATCGCTTGCAACACCTGCAACTATTGTTAACAACTGACGAACTCCTGTTCAAAAATTACTAAAAAGCCTTCTTAACCTTGTACATTCTATCCAACAACTGATAGGCTCCGCTTTGGTTCATCTCCGGGAAAGAGACTGCACCAGCGCTTCTGTTGCTTTATCCTTCCAATCCGTATTGTTTTGGTAGTGTCTATGGTTAAGTTTTTTAACAAATCTTATCCGGGATTCCCCTCGAGTTTGTAATACTGGCACTTATTCAATATCCACGAAAATTATAGATTTGGTAGAGATACCCGCTTGCCTAAGAAGGTCTTCAAAAGGCAATTCTCCTTCTAAAGCAACCGGAAAATATATTGGCGGGGAGTTATTAAGCTTAAAGCCATTCATCTCATACTCATCATACTCGAGAATACACTGGTCATATTCTTTCTTATATTTTTCCATCTTTTTAACATATTCGCCTCTATCTTCATCGCTTCTATCTTTCGGCATTTTGGCTATCTCATTAAGAACAAAATCTTGCGAGTAGAGTTTCGGTTGGTGTATACGAAATATAATAGTTTTATTCAAATAACCTTGATTATTCTTCCAATATAATCCACCTTTTTCTGTTTCAAAAATTCTTGAACAATTTGGATCGCCAAATATAATTGTATGATAGGCTATATTTCTTTTTTTATCTAAGTAGCAATAAAGTGCGTCACTATAACTAAAACGTTTGTTGGGAAAATTTCTAAGATAATAACCCGATATATCATATAGTATTTCTTTAGATATGCTTTGTGTTTTCTCGCCATCAAGACTTATTCCGGCTTCGGCTAATTCGTTTTTGGCCTCTTCCAACCCCAACAGACTGCTCAGCAAATACTTCATCAGCCAAATCTTGGCCTGGGACTCGTTTTCACCCAAGCAGCTTCTATAGAGAACAATGTAGTTTTCGACGGCGGTTTCGTCTAAAGCTATACCCTGACTAGCGAGCCTGCGGGCTGATTCTTTGTCTCCGGTTTGAAGATAGCAGTCGGCTATCTCTGCCATAAGCGCAGGGTCTTTGATCTTGTCTGTTTCGATTTCCTTTATAACGTCACCTGCCCGGTCTTTCCAGCCGGTCTTTAAATATGCCTGCGCCACCAGCAGTTGGACTTTGGCGTTTGCCTTGATGTCGTTCGCCAGCCGGTCATACTGCGCTGTTACTTCTTCATATTTACCCTGGCTAAACAGACCTATAAGCTTTATGATCGGGCCAAGAGCAGCCTCTTTCTGGTCAGCATACTTTTCGCCCAGGGCGACAAGTTCTTTCCACCGGTCGCGGTAGAGATCCTGGAGCACCTTGTAAGCATGTGACTGGTCGGGTTCCAACGCCAGGGATTCCTTGAGAGCATCCAAAGCCTTCTCACGGTTACCGTTAGCAAGATACATTTCAGCCAGTATAGAATGGCTGTAATAATTATCGGGGTTTGCCTGCACCGCTTTCTCAAGCAGGGCGACAGCCTCGGCGTTCTTCCCCTCATTGAGCAACAGTCTGGAGTACGCCCGGTAAGCCGGAAGACAGCGCCCATTTCCGGCGATTATCTCATTGTATAGAGCTTCAGCCTCCGCCGTCTTTCTTTCGTCAACAAACAAGCCGGCGAGAGACAGCTTTAATGGCGCGCCGTTCGTCACCTGTTTTAAGCCGTCCTGCACAACCTGTTCTGCCTTATCGGGTTTCCCCTGCAATGAGTAGGCGACGCACAAACCCTTGTAAGCCATAACGTTCTTGCGGTCGATCTTCAGCACTTCTTGGTACGTGAGTATCGCTTCTTCAAATTTATTCTCACTCAGGTATTTGACGGCAAGCTCAAGCTTCGCCGCCACGTTTCCGGAACTGGAGGCCTTCAAGCCGCAGCCCGAGGTAAACGCCGAAATAACGAAAAGCAAAATGAGGATTATAGCAAAAACTTTCTTTGATATCACCACTATCACCGTATAGATTGATTCATCATATAAAGTCTCTTTCCGGGCTCCCGCTCCGCAAAGAAGAGTACCACAAAACCCGTGTGCCGCAGGCTGATCAGCTTGGCGCTTGTCTCAATAGATGCAACCGCCGCATGAAGGTTGTCGATCCCCCGGCTGCTCACCTCCTTGATGGCAACCGGTTTGTTGTTGAGCCGTTGGTCGAGTGCTTTATAGACGGCACCCATGCCACCCCGGCCCAGAACCTTGACAATAACGTAGCGCCCCTCCAGGACGGTATCAGGCGCAAGCTGCCCCGTCTTCTCCGTCAAGCTCCGGTTACATGTTACGCAGAAAACTGCGTCATCAGGTTTTTCAGCACCACAATACTGGCAATAGGGCATTGTCTTTCACATCCTACCGCGAAAACTTAGCCGCAATGGATGCTTTACTGGTAACAATTTTAGTAAACGCGCTCAAATAAAGTTGTATCGATTATTACCTGGGTATCCGGATTTACAAGGTAACGGCCTATCGTTGCAGCGTGACCTTCTGTTGGGTATTCCATGTCATAATAACACCAACAATAAACGCAGTTGGTATTTGATTCATATTCACACACTATATTAAATGTACTATAACCCTCACCAAACTTGTGCCGCCCTTTCTTCTCAGCTTCTCTCCAAGATGGTGCATATTTAAATAACAACTCCTTAGCTAAACGTTTTCTCTCGGCAATTTCTTGAGGGGTGAATTTCTTTCTCATTCTGCTCAAATGCTTGTTTATATCAATTTTTTTACCTGTGGAGCTTATCATACTGATTATTGATGTTTCCAAAAGATTACCTTTAAGTTCTTTGAAAAACCACCTGTCATTTTCTTTTATTAATGAAAAGTCATATCGAGATTTCGCTTTTGCCAGATAATCTTTGCTATAATCAACCTTACCCAACTCCTCCTGTTCAAACCAAATAATATATTCAAGTTCTTGACGGCTTAAATTCTTTATTTTATTTTCCTCAATGAGCTCTGTTAAATCATGTGGCTCGGAATAATCATCATATATTTGAAAATTAGGATTCTCAACCATAGCATAACCAGTAATCGAATCTTCTGAGATTTGTCTTACTATAACGTTATAGATATTTTCATCTTTTACTTCACTATACACCCAAGCATAATACTCAGATTGCAAAACCCCTTCAGCAATCCATTGCTTCCATATATCCAATATAGGCGGCTTCATAATTGCCTCATATCTCTGATTCAAGAAGGAATGAATATGCTCATCCGAGGCAAAGTTCGTGTTCATGACATCTTTAGCAATCTGCAGGAAGCTGTTCATCAGCGAAGTAGCGACTATACCGGCATAAGCCTTGCTTAATCTCTCGTTGTTAAGCTTCAAGCCATGGTCAACAGCATAATTCAGCGCCTTTACAGGCGGATCCGGCAGCCGGGTCACGAGCATAAAACCGTAATAAGAAACCATGGCGGTGTTGTCTTTTTCGATCTCCATTAAAATGATGTAATTCTCTTTGCAGTTTTCATCTACTTCGATACCTTGCAAGGCGATCTCGCTCGCCTTATTTTTATCGCCTTTCGCCAAGTAGTACCGCGCTACGTCGGCATACAGAACCGCATTCTTGGCTTGCTTGAGCTTGATCCGGTTAATCAGTCTATTCGCTTCGCTCTCTTTGCCGGTCTTCAGATAGGCCAAGGCGGCGTATACCATCGCCTTGTAATCTTGTGCTCCGGGCGACGGTATCTGTTCAAATAGAGTAATTACTCCGTAATAGCGCTCAGACATAAAAGAACCGTGTATCTGTAGCATCCTTCCGACGCGCTCGTTTTCTTTGGATATTCCCTTTCCGTAAGCGATTACGTCTTCCCAGTCCTTCTTGAAAATCCTCCCGATCAGGTCGTAAGCCGCCTGCTGATTAAGGCTAATGTCGAGCGATTTGACGACGGCTTTCAAAGCTTCCTCCTTGTTCCCAGCTTCCAAATAGGCTTCCGCCAGCAGGCTGTAGCCCCGCTCGTTATCTTTGTTGATTTCAACACACCTGGAGAGGAGGCCGAGCGCTTGGTCTGTCTTCCCCTGCGAAAGGTATAGTGCCATTAAGCCCTCGTAGGCGGGAAGGTAATTGGGATCGGCTTTGATAAGCTCGTTGTAGATTTTCTGCGCCTTCTCGGTTTTATTCTCATCCACATACAATCCGGCCAGGCAGATCTTTAACTGCGGCTTATCCTCAACAACGGTCAGCCCTTTGAGATATACCTTTTCCGCTTCGTCATACTTGCCCTGTAAGGCATACGTCTTGCCCAGGCCTTTATATGCCGGGAGGTTCTTCGGATCTATCTTCAGCACTTCGTTGTAGGCCAGTACCGCCTCTTCAAACTTGCCCTCGCTTAAGTATTTGACGGCCAGTTCCAACTGCTTCGTCACCTTGGCGCTCGTGCCGGCGCCGCAGCCAAAACATAGACTGCCTATGAAGATTAGGACGGCAAACGTTAAGACGATCTTTCTTCGGAACATATTCATTCTCTCACTCCGTTGTTTTAAACAAGTGTCACTCTGACCGCGCATAGAACAAACCCCTTTTTCAGCAGTAAAATTAACGGTCGTATTCAAAGCATAAAATTCTACTGGATATCTACAAATACAATAGTATTCATGTCATATCCTGCTTCTGTCAGAAGCTTTTCAAAGTTTTGTACTTCGCGGACCGGATGGTAATGATCAGGATCAGGTCTTTCTACTTGCCTGACATATTTCTCATAGCCCGGAAGAAAGTTATGTGCTTCCGAGGGATTTATTTGCTCCGATTTATAAATCTTAGGATTATGAAGGCGAATAATCACGGGCTTCCATACTTGTCCAATGGTAGGATTAAAAGATGCAATCCCTTTAGTGGTCTCCAACCTCAAATCATACTCCAACCCTTCTTTTAAATTAGAATCGCCAAATAAATAAGAAAGATAAGCAATATTTCGACTGGTCTCTAAATAGCATTCGTTTGATTGTACCCAACCAAGCGCGTGGTCTTGGGTTTCTCGGGTTTTAAGTTCTTGAATTTTTTCATTGGAAAACACCCAGTGAGAAATGTCTTCAGCAATCTTCCTTTTAGATTTGTCCTGCCCGGCTTTAAACAGCGATGCTCCGTACTTGTTCATAATAGTTATCGCTTCACTCATAGGTAGATTAGTATTTAGCAGGAACCTAATCCACCAGCCCATTGCTTCTGGTGTGCTTTTGCCAGCAACTTTCCACAGTATGATGTAGTTTTCGACCACGGTGCCGTCCAAAGCCATACCGGCCCTAGCAAATTTGCAGGCTTCGTCTTTCTTGCCAGCATCAAAATAGTACGCGGCAATTTCGGCGATAAGAGCCGCATCCCGCAGGTCATCAGGATTTATCGCCCTAAGAAGCCCGATACCTTTATCCGCTTTACCTTGTTTTGCGTAACTCCGAGCAACAATAAGCCGCAGTTTCGCACTGGCTTTAACGTCATTAGGTAGGCTCTCATAAACCGCATATACTTCATCGTAACGGCCCATACGGTGTAGAGCGATAGTCCTCATAATATGTCCTGCTATAGTCTGACCTTGCTGGACATAGCCATCACCCATTGCAAAGAGGTCTTCCCACTTGCCATTATAAATCTCATCTAGAAGCATATAGCCGACCGATTGATCGGGGTTTGTGGTAAGCGAATTTTGAATAGACTCAAGAGCTTTCTCGTTATTCCCGTCTTTTAGGTAAGCTTCAGCCAGAAGAGTTTTTAAACGATAATCAGAATTGGCTACGACTGCCTTCTCGAGAAGAGCAATCGCTTCGGCAACTTTGTTCTGTTTAAATAAAAACGAAGCGTAAGCTTGATAGGATGTGATGTCATTTTCGGTCTGAATAATCAACTCTTTATACAGGACTTCAGCTCTTTCGACCTGGCCAAGGTCCGCAAAGAATCCGGCCATGGCTAACTTCAAAGTTGTAGTGTCAGCGACCTTCTTCAAGCCGTCTTGCAACACCTGTTCCGCCTTATCCGGCTTACCCTGCATTTGATAGGCAACCGACAAGCCTTTGTACGCCATGACGTTCTTCCGGTCGATCTCCAAGACTTCCTGGTAAGCCAAAATGGCCTCTTCAAACTTATTCTCGCTCAAGTATTTGACGGCAAGTTCCAGTTGCTTGGTCACTTTGGCACTTGTGTCAGCACCGCAGCCAAAACATAGACTGCCTATGAAGATCAAGCAGACAATTAAAAATACCGCTCTTCTGCCATATCCAGCCCTCAACTCGGTCACTCCTCTTCGTTAACCTGTCCCTTAGCTTTAAAACCGCAAACCCGACTCCTACTCCTACCCCTATAGTGCGCTATTTTAGTTTCCAACCTTCTTTCTTCGAAGGAATATAAAATGGGGAAAAAACCGCGATAGCTTCCACCACCGGTTTTTAGACAATTAAATTCCACCCCAATCCCACGAGAGCACATCATCATATTGCGGCCCGTTCACCATCCTGCACCGAAGGGAGCAGCAGGCCCCAAATAGCTGTCGCCAGGATTGGATCAATCAGAAAAAAAGCTCAATCCCCATAACTCTCAATGAAAACTACTCTTTCCAACGCACTATCTTCCCCGTCTTATCGATATAGACCATCCTATAACCAACATCCCTTACATAAACCTCGCCTACCAAAGCCAGCCCTTCGGAAAAGCCATGAGCATAATCAAACCGCGGCTCAATCACAGTCTTCCCGTTCTTGTCGACATAGCCGTATTTATAGCCGGATTTAACCCTACCTAAGCCTTCGGAAAAAGAGTATGCCTCATCAAAACGCTCCGAAATTATCTTCCCCGTCTTATCGATATAGCCATACTTGTCACCAACTTTTACCACAGCCAGCTTTTCCCTGATTATTCCGACAAAGGTACAATTTCTGACCCAACTTCAAGTCAACATAATCACTGTCTAAGAAGGAACTGAACAGCCATTTATTACCACTAATGCCGCCGGAACCCGAATGGCTCGTCGGAGAATAGGAGGCCCGGCGTACTTTCCGCAGGGGAATCAAAAAATAGATTTCATTTCCACCATTTAGGTCTCCAGATAATTCACCTTACCCTCCTATATTTTGAAACCTCTCCATCGGGCATAGTCCAAGTCAATTCATTACCTGAAATAGAGACTGTTGCCACGAACGGCCCTGCCAATGCACCCAGACCGCCCAGTTCCACCCTTATTCTGTTCTTCTCAACAAACTCATAACTACCGCCCATGTCCATCCCCTCATCTGCCACCGTGAGTGTGCCGTCTTTGAAGAACTCTATTGTTTCTGTTCCGTCAATCTCGCTCCATTTGCCGATAATTGCTTTCTCTGGGTTTGGTGAACACGAGACCAAAAGGGCCAGAATAAACGTAATTATGAGCCAAATCAGTAGTTTACTTATATCTCTTTCCGCTATTTTCATAATTTCCTCCTTAAGTGAGAATGTTTTCGGAGCACCACTGCTCCTAAGCTTCTAAGCAAGAAGGAGGTTACAAGAACCTCCTTGAGTTTGCTAACTACATAACGATTCTAAAGTTTTTGATATAGCCACCCTTTCCATCGCTTACCAGTCCAAGGACATTTCCTTGTATATCCTCATCTGGAATAATGTCAGAAAATACGAATTTACCGTCCAAATAAATGTCTACAGTTTTATCGTTTACCACTATCTTTACCTTATGAAATTTACCTTCTTCAATAGGCAAGTATAAATGGTGGTCATCACTACTCGAGATCTCAGAACGCCAATAAGAAAATTTGATAAAATACCTCTGCCGAAAGTCTCTTTTTCCTTTCAAGAAGATGCCAGCTCCTCTGATAAGTCCATCATAAGTACTAGAGCATATCTCACACTCAATAGTATAGTTTTCAGGAATTAAATATTTTTCATGTAAAGGCAAGAAACTTTCGTAGCCACTTCCATAAGCACCGTTATTAGGGTCTATCGACCAGTTTCCAATCTGTTTGGAAACGTCCCAGTTTCTGCTCAACGGTTGGGAAAAATCATCATAGATTTCGCTCGTTCTAACCTGGTCGGGTGTTCCGCCGATGTATATAGTACCCGTGGTTCCGTCCCACTTGACTTCTTTACCAAATGCTTCTGCAACGTACCTCAACGGTACGTATGTGGTTCCGTTGTAAACGAAAGGCTTTTTATCTCTGGGAGTTTTGTCAACGTTATCAATGATTATCTTTTTGACTGCATAGAAATCTACTGCGATAGATTGTAAGGCATGACCGGCATAAGCAATTTGCAAGACTAACAAACTTCCTAAAACGAAAACCAAAAACAAGAGACCAAAAACTTTCTTTTTCACCCCTTAACTCCTCCTTACTCCAAAGTTTAAATCGGTAGCTTATTTATATTGCTGAGAACCCAGTTTCTCTTACCACTTTTTTTGATTACGAGAACCACTGCACAACTCAAAGCAACAAAGTTACTTTACGTTGATAAGTAAAGCTCCCGTCGTGAAGCTGTCTTTTTCGCCCGGCTTATGAGATGCCATAGTAATCGTGCTTATGGGTCTTAAATAGGGATAAACGGTCCGGTTGAACTCTTCGAGTTGGTAGCCACGCAGTGAATTACGCGCCCAATTCACGCCCTTTTCAACATTGATGTAAAGACAGTCGTCACCCGGGAAAGACAGGCCGGCGCCGGCCTTTTTAAAGGCGGCGTCATTGTCCAGATGCTCCCCCCTTCCCTCCAATGCCTGCCGCAGAACGTTTTCAGAAGAACCGATTACAACAACGTTACCGCGGATACCGTAACCGGCTATAACTTCCTCCTTATAAGGTTCAACTAAATAATGAACATCGAAGCTGCCGATTGTATCGGAGGTCACCTCCCCTCCCTCGTCTTGAAGAATATCGAGTATTTTGTTAAGCGCGCTCCTGGCTGTTTGGGAATCCTTAGTACCAATCATCGCAAGAATACCGATTGGCACATCTGATTCGCCCAGGAGCCCGTCTCTATCCGGCAATAGGGCAACAGTACCTTCACCGCTCATCCATGAGAGAATATCCTGTTCAAAGTAAATACCTGTGTCGCGTTCGAAATACTCCATATCTTCATGTTCAGCAAGATCTCTCAATATGGACTTCAAGCCGGTGCTTCCTGTACAGGCGAGAACGCCGGCAGGCGTTATTTCAATTAATCTCTGCAAAGTATCTGATGTGCGCTTGGTTTCCCCTTCGTACTGAGGAAGCTTCTCTAAATCACAGTCCAGGGCATAATCAACACGGATGCCTTCTGAGACAAAAGACAGAGAAACGCCCAAGGCGTTTGCTGCTTCAATCTGGCTGATCTTTCCGGCATCGCCGCCCCCGTCTGAAGAGACAACCCGGTTCAGATAATCATGATCGAGGTAAACCATACCCGCTCTGCTTTTTGGGAGTTTGGCAAGTACTTCTTTATATTTTTCATTCTTAATCAGGGTTTCCTTATTTTTTCTCTTCAGCCGGTCGATAGTACTGCAAACGAGACCTTCATCGTTTGATAAGAGTAAAAACCCCTTAGTTATGGCATAGACCACCGGCGGAGAAACGTCCGGCTCAACGTAAATCTCTACTCCTTCATAAGTTTTCCTACTGAAGTATGAACTCCTTTCTTCTTCCTCGTGACGCCGCAACTGCTCCATACAGGCCGCTGTTTTCTTTACATCTTTGGTGGCTATCGCAAAAAGAAAGGCGTTTTCATCGTCAAACGGGTTAGGCGATTCGATGTACGGAACTACAACCGCAAGCTCCCTGCCTAACCATGGCTTTATGTCCGCTTCAAAATCTAAGCTGAAATCGTCCTTTAACTCTTGCTTCAAGTCATCTATGGCTCTTTTAACTTCGGGTATCTCAAGGTAAATATCCTTAATCCGCTTAAAATTATTAACTTGTTCTAGATTAGGATTGATCGTAAAGAACATATCCGTTTCGGCCGGCGCCATCGCTGCTGCGCGGCTTCCGGTTCCAATAAACCCGCGCAGTAATAAAAGAAGTCCAGCAATTAACACCAGGGAACCGACAACACCTGTGATGATCCAGAGCTTATTTGAGCCCGCTTTTCTTTCGACCGGCGCACCGCATTCGAGACAGTACTGGGCGTTTTTATCCGATATGACTGTTTTGCATTTAGGGCATACGTTCATTTTCGTGAGTCCTTCCTTTAGTTATTTATCCTCTTTAACGAAACCCCGCAGGCAAGAGCAGAACTGATTCCCGGCAGGCATTTTAGTCCCGAAAATAGGGCAATGGCCCACATGTTCTAAGTTGCAATTTTTCTTCCGCACTTCCCGCAGAACTTGGCTCCCTCGGCGATCTTTGCCCCACATTCGCATGTTCCAACTATAATCGGTTTACCAAGGACTTCTTGTGATTTCACATGGAGCTGCCTTAATTCCTCTTGCTTTACCTCTAATTGGCTGTCTATTTCGGCTATTTTTTCGCACTTCTCTTTAAGCCTGGCCTCGTCAAAATCTTTGCGGGTAAACATGGTGTAGACTATGTTCCCAAGTTCCTCGGTGGCAGTCCGCCTGCGCTGCTGGAGGATGTTGATTTCGCCCTTTATTTTGGAACTGTCGAGGGCTTCCTTTGACTTAACGCTTACGGTCGTAACACCTTTTTCTACACTCTGCTTGATTTTATCGAAAAAATCGGCCATGCTTCACGCCTCCAATTTTGATCCACATTCGCTACAGAACTCCTGCCTTCCCTCAGCTTTAGCGCCGCAGTGTGTGCAGAATCTATAATCATGAGATTTTGCTACTACCAAACCCTGAAACATGGTTGACTTATCACCTGAGTAAAACATTACGTTAATACCCGCAGCAAATAGAAATAGTATTAATGGAATATAAAAACCTGAGCCGAATTCAGCTTTTACTATTCCTTCCATC
The DNA here is from genome assembly GCA_040757355.1 of Bacillota bacterium. Classification (GTDB taxonomy): domain Bacteria; phylum Bacillota; class Desulfotomaculia; order Desulfotomaculales; family Ammonificaceae; genus DTYU01. Next base: position 36,147 of record JBFLWY010000016.1, read on the forward strand.
CCCTCCCTTGCAGCATCTTGATACACGCTGTGGCTGATTTTTAGCCTAAGTGCCAATACAGATAAAAAGCCAGCTATGGCTAATATCGCGGAAATTATTTGACTCTTCTTGCTCCACCAGAGTCCCAGAATTAATCCCATAACACCTACTATTAGTGCAATAATCGCAAGGGGCTGTGGGTCAACTGGATATAGATCCGCTTCGGTTTCTAAAGTTGTCCCTGTTGCTAATTGGAATCCGGTAATGGTTTCCTCAAGGGAACCACATGAGACGGTTACAAAAGGCAACGTGAAACAGATTAAAATAAGGACAAATAGAGCGGGGGAAATGAACCTCTTCGAACTGTTCATAAAAGTCCTCCTCTGCTATCTTTGACTTGTAAGCAAACAAATGGTTGGGCAGCCTCAATATCGTACTGCCTCTTCATAACGCTTAATTAGTCTTTCCAGTTGACCCAAACGGTGCAAAGTAAGAGCAACGGTAAGTTGAATGATTACAAACCATAGTACCTGCAATACCCCAAACCATACGGAACCCTTAATGACTGTATGAACAAGAAACCCTACACCACAACCCAAAAACAAGCCTGATATGAGGCGTTTGAAATTGTTACTCCGCAACCATCCGGCTTCGTGTGCTGTAAAATCAAACACTGCAGGCAGCGGGAACAGAAAACAAGGCCAAAAGGGTAGAGAGACATCCATGTTAAGACATAACACAAGCATGGTGATCATCCCTAATAAGACTCCGAAGCACCTTGTGCAAACTCGGACCTTTCCTATTCTAAAGGTACGATCATAGTCGCAGGGAGGATGATGCGAAAAAAGCATACTCCACCTGATCCGATCATTCGCACGCTGCGGTTTCATCTTCAACCCAGACCACTACAGTTTTCACATTTCTTCCGCTTTTGCCGGACTAAAGTTATCAGCTTTGCAGATCGGGCAGACTGGCGTTTTAAAGATAAAATAATAGGGTAAATAGAATATCCCGCAAAGAAAAATGAAAACCAGCCAGTTAAAGTCTTTCCTCGGAACGACATTCCTTTTGCATAAATTACACCAGACGGGACCTGCCATTTCTGTACCTCCTTAAACTTCGTTAGGCACTTTAAGGCTCAATACGTACATATTTCTCCAGAAAATCTCAAGATATTATTTAAATCGGTATATTCCCCCTTTCGTTCTCATCCATCGTAAACTAATTTTCCTTGTCCATCCAAGACTCACCACATAAAATCCCTACTTTTTAAACTAAAATAACAATTTTGCCGCTTCAAAGTACTACTTTAGTGTCCAACTATCACTTTGTCACAATGTAAACATAATTGAAATCGATTCATTTAGATTTTATTTATCTGCAAGAAGGATTTTTTTACCTTATAGAGAATATAAATATATTGTCGCATAATCCCTACTTATTGGCGCATAATTACTAGTTTTATGTATAAAGCGGTGGATTTTGTGCCTGAAACCAGCTTAAGGGTAATCGTTGCCGACGATGACGAACCCGTCTGCAATTTGCTATGTACACTCCTGGAGACGTTCGCAGGGGTAACGGTAGTCGGCAAGGCCGGTACGGGTGAGGAAATGCTCACGCTGGTGCGGGAGAGCCTGCCGGATATCGTCTTCGTGGATGTTAAGATGCCGGATCTGGACGGGCTTTCCGCAGTTTACCGGTTGCAGCAGGAGCACCCCGGCGTTTTTGTCGTTTTTGTTTCCGCTCATCCTGAGTACGCCCGAGACGCTTTTAACCTCGATGCCGTTGATTACGTCATGAAGCCGGTGACCCGGGAGAGGCTCGGCCGGGCGCTGACCAAAGCGATGCGGTTTAAAAAGGCGCTCTCCGTTGATAGCGGCGAAGCCGTCATATCTTCTCCCGGACCGCACATCATAAGAAAATCCGCTCCGGAGCACCAGGAGTTGGTCCTCAAATACGGCCACGGCAGGCTGGTAATCAAAACAAAAGAGATCATTTTTATTGAAAAACAAGACAAAAAGTGCGTCATCCATACCGGTAGCGGTCTCTACGAAACTGCCGAGACCCTTTCCGAAATCGAAAAGAAACTCGACCCGGCTTGTTTTCTCCGCTGCCACAAGAGCTTTATCATCAATATCCGCCAGGTAGAAAAGGTAATCCCGCTCCGTGTCCCCGTGAGAGAAATAAAACGTGAACCACCCCGGAAAAGCGACGGTATCTACGAAGTCTCCTTCCGCAACTACACGCCAAAAAACAACGCAAAGGTCACGATGCGCCGGGACAAGTACAAGGAGTTCTGCCGGCTGCTCGGATGCTAAGGGAAATATCAGCTTCAGAAACAACAGAAACAGCCGTTCGGCCGGATCGTACAGCCAAAAGCAAGGGCTTCCTGCTTTTGTTGACCTGTGCTCAACTAATCCTCCTGGCCGCGGCCTTCGCGCAGTATCTCGTCTACAGCCCCGTTCACGCCGAAAGCTACAAGCACGTGATTATCCTCGTTTGTTTCGCCGCAAGCATCATTTTCAACGTTTTCATCGCCGGCAGGATGGTCAGGGTGAGCGAAAAAGAGGCGCTGCTCGCCGCCCGCGCGGCGATGGCGGAGGGCTTCGCCAGCCTGACCGAGGCGATGCAGGCGCAGAACCGGGACTTTCTCCGCCATGTCGAGGAGATATCCCGGTTAGTCGAAGCGGACCGGCTGGAGGAACTGTCGCTTTACCTCGAAAGGATGGCCGGGAAAATTGCGGCCTTCAACGACGTTTTAAAAATAGACAACCCGGTGGTAGGCGCTTTGCTCAAGGCCAAGGCCACCGAGGCCGACGTCCGGCGGATCAGGCTCGAAGTGGACGTCTCCACCTCCCTTGCCGGCCTGGACGCAAGAGCGCTCGACCTCACCCGCATCATCGGCAACCTGATCGATAACGCCTTCGACGCCGCCCTTTCTTCGGAAGAGTCCGAAAGGATCGTTACGGTGGAAATCCGCCGGGCCGGGCCGCTGCTGCGCATTGAGGTGGGCAACCGGGGGCCGGCCATAGACGCGGAGACGGCGGCGCGACTCTTCGAGCCCGGCTACACCACCAAGGGCGAAGGCCACAGCGGCCTGGGGCTGCACATAGCGAAGACGCTGACGGAAAGTCTTGGGGGCACGGTTGAGGCCCTGCCGGAAGAAAACGGGACGCGGTTCGCGGTGACGCTGCCTATGTAACACGGTCAGGCGGGCCTTATTTGGGGCGGCCCGTGTGAGTGAGGCCGAGCGGGGAACCTGATTTTTGGGGCTAATAATTGAGGGGCGTCTTCCACGCAGTGTCGGAAGACGGTTTTTATCGGGCGGTGATGCTGAATGCCGGCCGGTTTCGCCGGCACCGTGCTTCATTACGGGCTGTTCCTTTACCAGTTCACCTTAGAAATTGCGGTCACTTTAGCGCTGGCTTTAACGCTGAACGGCTACGACATCAAACAAAACCGCAGGCGGGTCCTGGTCCTCGCCGTGGTTTTAGGGGCCGCCGGCGTCGCATTCTTTTACCTTCCCCAGTGGTTAAAATCGATTTTAACGATGATCGTAGGTTTCACCGCAATAAGATTCTGCTTCGGTTTTACCACCGGAAGAGCCGTCTTGGTGTTTTTTATTTTCCTCCTTGCAGTAATAACTGTGGAGTTTCCGGCAAACATTATCATCCTTGATTTTCTTAGACTTTCACCGTCCGAGTATCTGGCTTCGCCGCTGATCCGCCTTTTGTATCCCCTGCCGTACATTCCGTTAGCCGTTTTTACCTACGTCGCCTACCGGCGGGGCTGGCGCATCTTCAAGGATCGCGTCCGGCTGAAGGCATCCGCGGCGGTATTCCTGCTCCCGGGAATCCAGTTCCTTCTAATCCTTATTCCCTCAAATGAATTATTTGACCCGCATTCCGACCGGCCCTTCCAAACAATAGGGTCGCTGATCCGTTGCGCATTGTATGTATCCACAGCATTCTCACTCTTCTTTTTCTGGCGCCTTTTCCAGACAGTTGAGCGGGAGGCCGCGGTCGCCGCCCGGGAGCAGACGGCCGCGGAGATGCGCGCCCGGGCCGATGTCGTCTGCGCACAGCGGCACGACTTCGTCAACCACGTGCAGGTGATGGTTGCGCTGCTGCAAGAAGGCCGGAAAGAGGAACTCGCCCGGTACGCGGCAGGAATAAAACGGAATTTGTGAATACCGCCGGGCGTTTTGCCGCCTTCGGGTTGGGCAGGGAAACAGGAACCCGGCAGGAGGTGAGTACTGTTTGTTCGCTTTAGACTCGGTGTGGGCCTATGCAGTTTTATTCTTTTACCATTTCACCATGGACACGGTCTGCGGCCTGGCATTAACTTTAACTTTGAACGGGTACGACGTCAAAAAGAATTGGCGGAGAATCCTGATTGTTTCGGTCGCCTTGGGAACGATTGACGTCCCAACCTTCGGTCTGTCCCACCCGCTGCGGACTGTTTCCTGGTTAGCGGCAACCTATATCGCAATAAAAACTGGGTTCCGGTTCAGTACCGGCAGGACCGTCCAGGTCCTGTTCACCTGTATGTTGGTTGTCACCGTCCCCTGGGTCGCGTGCTTTATTCTTCACTACGGCTTTAACGTCACATTCGACGATTACCTGGCTTCACTGCCCCTGCGCTTATTGTTTCCTCTATCTTACAACCTGCCAATAGCCGCGCTTGCTTATCTCAGCTACCGCAGGCAATGGCGCATATTCCGGGAATCGGATGAGATAAAAATACCCTTGAGAGTTGCCCTTGGACCGGCCGTACAGGTTGTTTTAATGGGAATCATCTTGAACGAGTTCCTTTTCTGTTCGGAACAGTTCGGCCCCGGCGGCTGGGTGACCGAAGTGATCCTCCTGCCTTTTCTGAGCATTCCTTGGTTCCTGTCCCTTTTCTTTCTCTGGCAAATCTTCCGCGTTGCTGAACAGGAGGCTGAAATAACAGCCCAGGAAAAGTCGGCAGCAGAAATGCGCAGGCAAACGGATGCAATCCGCGCGCACCGCCACGACTTCATCAATCACGTTCAGGTAATGATTGCGCTCTTGAAAGACGGCCGGAAAAAGGAACTGGAGCAATACGCAGCAGGAATAAAGAAAAACCTTCCAGCCGGGCCGACAACACAGCAGCAAGGCAAAACGTCCGCAAACCATTTTTAAACCGGCAATCCCGATTGAAACACCCGCAGAGCCTGCAGAAGCGCCAGATTCCTCAAACAACAATTTCAGCCTTGGAATGCGTAATCTTTGCACGGGAAGTCGTTGTTATACTCAGGAATTTATGCTTCACAAAGGAATTCCAGTTCGAATGTGGAATCTTATATTTAGGAAATCTTTGGATAGGAAAAAGGAAAGGGGTGTTCCCTGTGTTTGCTTACCGCGGAAAAGTATTGCGGGTTAGTTTGGCTGAAAAGGCATCCAGGGTGGAGGACCTTGCTGCTGAAAAGGCCAAGAAGTACCTGGGCGGCAGAGGACTGGCAAGTAAGATCTTATTTGAAGAAATCAATCCGCAGGCAGAACCTCTCGGCCCCGAAAACAAAATCATTTTCGCAACCGGTCCCCTGACCGGAACCCCGGCACCGACCGGCGGAAGGCACATGGTGGTAACCAAATCTCCCCTGACCGGCGCCATTGCCTGCTCGAACTCAGGGGGATACTGGGGTGCGGAAGTTAAATTTGCCGGGTACGACCTTATCATAGTAGAAGGAAAGGCAGCCGCGCCGGTATATGTGAAAATCGAGGATGACAAGGTCGAAATAAAAGATGCCTCTCACTTATGGGGGAAAACCGTCTCGGAAGTTACCAAGCTGCTTGAAAATGAGCTGCCAGGCTCGAAAGTGCTGGCTATCGGCCCCGCGGGCGAGAAGCTTTCCCGCATCGCCGCAGTAATCAACGATTACGACCGGGCGGCCGGCCGTTCCGGGGTAGGCGCAGTCATGGGGTCCAAGAACCTGAAGGCCGTTGTCGTTAAGGGCAGCAGCCGGCCCGAAGTGTTTGATTCCGAGCAGCTCAAGGAAGCGGTTAGCAACGCGACCAAGAAAATCACGGACCACCCCGTTACCGGGGCGGGACTTCCCGCTTACGGTACAGCGGTTCTGGTGAACATAATCAACGAACACGGGATTTTTCCGGTTAAAAACTTTCAGGAGTCGTATTTCGATAAGGCGGAAGAAATAAGCGGCGAAACCTTGGCCGGAAAATACCTGGTAAAAAAAGAAGCGTGTTACCATTGCCCGATAGCCTGCGGGCGGTACGCCAAGACCGGCAAGGTGGAAGGCGGCGGACCGGAGTACGAAACCATCTGGGCACTCGGCGCGGACTGCGGGGTCTCTGATCTGGCGGCGGTGATCGAGGCCAACTTCTGGTGCAACGAGCTGGGGCTGGACACCATCTCCGCCGGGGCCACCATAGCCACAGCGATGGAGCTTTACGAGAAAGGCTATATAAAGGACGAAGAATTAGACGGCCTTTCTTTGAGATTCGGCGATCCCGCCGCCATAGTGGAGTGGACCAAGAGAACGGGACTGCGGCAGGGGCTCGGGGACAAGCTGGCGGAAGGCTCGTACCGGTTGGCCGCCATGTACGGAGTTCCGGAACTGTCGATGTCGGTTAAGAAGCAGGAGCTCCCGGCATACGATCCCCGCGGGGTGCAGGGACACGGCCTGGAATATGCCACTTCCAACCGGGGCGGCTGCCACGTCCGGGGATACATGATCTCTCCCGAGGTGCTGGGGCTTCCCGAAAAGTTAGACCGGTTCAGCGTCGAAGGTAAGGCGGCTTGGGTAAAGGCATTCCAGGACTTCACAGCGGTAATAGATTCCCTTGGCTTGTGCCTGTTTACTTCGTTTGCCCTCGGGGCGCAGGACTATGCCCGGTTATTAAATGCGGCAGCCGGGACGGATTACACCGCAGAGACCCTTTTGGCCGCCGGGGACCGGATCTGGAACGTGGAGAAACTGTTCAACCTGAAAGCAGGGATAGACGGCTCACAGGACACGCTCCCGCGCCGTTTGCTGGAAGAAGGGATTCCCGGCGGGCCCTCAAAGGGCAGTGTATCCCGGCTCCCCGAAATGCTTCCCGAGTATTACAAAGTGAGAGGCTGGGACGAAAAAGGCATTCCAACCCCGGAGAAAATGAAAGAACTGGAACTGGACGTATAAGAAGGCTGCGCAAGGGTTTGTCCAGGCGTTTCTATTTTAGCCTCCGGTCGGGCGCGGCGACCAGCCTGTCGGCAGACAGGTAAACGGCGCACTTTGGAAGTCAGATGCAGGATGTCAGAGGTCGACCTCCGACTTCCGGCTTCCGACCTCTGAATTAGGTGTTCGGTTTATGCACGTGAAGCTAAAACTGTTTGCCTCCTTAAGGAACGGCAGGTTCAAAGAAAAAACGCTGGACATCAAGGAAGGCTCCACTCTTATTGAGCTGCTCCAACAGCTCGGCATCGAAAAAGAAGCGGTCGCCATTCTGCTCGTAAACGGCCGGGACGGGGAATTCCGCCAGGAGTTAAAAGAAGGCGACGTGGTTTCCGTATTTCCTCCCTTGGGAGGGGGTTAAATTGCCAGGTCACCTCAGAAATATAGGAACACTGACTCCAGACGAGCAGAAGAAAATTCAAAAGGCAAAGGTTTGTATCGTCGGATGCGGCGGCCTGGGCGGATACGTTGTGGAGATGCTTGCAAGGCTGGGAGTGGGCTGTTTAACGGTGGTGGACGGTGATTCCTTTGAGGAATCTAATCTTAACCGCCAGATTTTAGCCGATACTGCTTCTTTAGGAAGAAACAAGGCGATCACGGCTCAGGAGCGGGTAAGATTGATAAACCCCGGGGTGAAAGTTAACGCATTCAGCCGGTACTTATCAAGAGACAACTCCCGGGAAATCTTAGCCGGTCATGATCTGGTTATTGACGCGCTGGACGATATTGATACGCGGTTCCTGCTACAGGAGACAGCAGAAGAGCTGAACACGGTGGTGGTGCATGCGGCGGTTGAAAGCTGGTACGGTCAGGTATGTACGATATTTCCGGGAGACAGATCCCTGGATCGTATTTACCCTAACCAGAGGAGCCTGAAAAAGAATTACACCAATAATTCCTTTACCCCGGCATTAGTTGCTGCAATTCAGGTCGGTGAGGCATTAAAGGTTCTTATAGGAAGAGGAAACATATTAAGGAAAAGAGTCTTGTATGTAGACCTATTGGAACAAGAGTACCACTTTATAGAATTGGAAACTTAGGAAACCTCATTCGAATTTCGGAACGGGAAACTTAGGGACGGTTCTTAGAAGGAGTGTAAATCATTTTGTCAAAATGGGTATTCCCACAGTAACAAACCAATGCGTCCAAACCCGCTGGCTCCTTGGGAGTAACGTTTTAATGCAATTGCTACTTTCCAAGTTGAATTGAGTGCTGGGTTCTATTCTTAAAATGAAAATTCCTATGCGCTTATAATACCTGAAAAACCCCGCATTTCAGGTAGTAGGTCTCTGGCGCCGAGAGAAGCATCGGGTGGTCGCGCGACTGGCGGCGGAGTTCGATCAGGCGCAGGGTGCGCCGGCTATCGCAGGCGGCTGCGCCAACCACCTCGAGGAAGAGGCCCTCAGAAAGATGATAGGAGCAGGAGCAGGTAACCAGGTAACCGCCTGCTCGAAGGAGTTTCATTGCCCGCAGGTTAATTTCTTTGTAGCCCCGGATCGCCCCCGGCAGGGCCTCCTTGGATTTGGTGAAGGACGGCGGGTCTAAAACCACAAGATCGAAATGCGCCCCGGCGTCGGTCAGGCGTCGTAGTTCATCGAAGCAATTCGCTTCGCGGAAGGTGCACCTTTCAGACACACCGTTAAGGGCAGCGTTCTCCTGAGCCAGCCCCAATGCTGCTCCCGAGGCGTCGACCGCCAGCACGGAGGCGGCGCCCCCGCGGGCGGCACTGACGGCAAATCCGCCGGTGTAACAGAAGCAGTCGAGCACACTCGCCCCGGAAGCAAGCGCCGCCACCGCCCGGCGGTTTTCCCGCTGGTCGAGAAAAAAACCGGTCTTCTGGCCGGTATGGAGGTCTACACGGAAACGCACCCCGTTCTCCTCGATCTCAACAAACTGCGGTACTTCCCCGTAAAGCAGCCCTCCAAAAGGTTCCAGCCCCTCACGCTCTCGAACACTCACATCGCTGCGCTCGTAGATACCCCGGGGAGTAAAGAGCTCAACCAGGAGTTCCACCACAAGTTCCTTGAACCGCTCCATCCCCAGGGTCAGGAACTGCACCACCAGGTAGTCGCCGTATCGGTCCACGATCAGTGCGGGCAGGAAATCCGCCTCCGCGTTGACCAAGCGGTAGGCGGTCGTATTCCTGACCACCTTCGCCCGGTAAGCCCCCGCTGTTTCTAGCCGCCGGCGGAAGAATTCCCGGCCGACGGCTTCGTCCCGCCGCCGGGTCAAAAGCCGGATGAAGATCTGCGAGGCCGGGTTGGCGTAGCCGCGGGCGATGAAACGACCGCGTGCGTCCTCAATCTCAACAACGTCTCCCGGCTCAAAACCACCCTGTACATCCCTGACCTCAGTACGGTAGACCCACGGATGCCCAGACAGCACCCTTTTTTCTTCACCGGGTAACAGTATCACTTTAGCCACAAAAATCTCCTCGCAAGATAATATTCTACTCTGCCGCAACACAAACTAAGCCGTGGAGGAGGAGATAGCCGATGAGCTGTTCGGCCATGCGCCACAAATTCGAAATGGAAAAGGAACGCGGGCTGACGTTTGAACGGGCCCTCGATTTTTTCAACGATGTGGAGGGCTCGGTTTCCGCCCACCGGGTGGAACTGGAAGAATTGCGCCGCAAAAATGCGTCACCGGAGGAAATTCGGCATCTCGAAAACCACATTTCCGACGGCGAACGCCTGTTGGGCGAGATCAGACAACTCAGGTTACACTAAACCTAAATGGCTATGGCTACTTTTGCGTACGCAAAAGTAGCCAGTCCCCACAAAAAGCAACCTGCCCGTTTTTGTTTCTTTTGCCCCGCCAACGACTAACGACTGACGACCAACGGCCATTTACAGCAGGCTGCGCTCTTTCGGTTTGCCCACCAGCCGCAGCGCGCCCCGGCGCGCCTTGTCCATAACCGTTTCGGTATCCACCGTCCGCAGCCATCCCGCTTCCACCAGGACGTTGCCGTCAACGATCACGGTGTCAACGTCTGCCGCCTGTGCCGCGTAGACTACATGCGCCACAACGTCATGCGGCGGGTAGAGGTGCGGCTTTCGCAAGTTTAACAGAATTATATCCGCACGCTTTCCCGGCTCGAGCGTGCCCACTTTTTCTCCCAGTCCGAGCGCCCGCGCGCCGCCGATGGTAGCCATTTCAAGCGCGGCATATGCATGTAAGGCTTCCGGGTCGCTGTTAGCCACCTTCTGTAAAAGTGCCGCCGAACGCATCTCCTCAAGCATGTCGAGGTTGTTGTTGCTGGCAGCCCCGTCCGTTCCCAGGCCGACGGTGACCCCTGCCTCAAGAAGCCTGGTTACGGGAGCGATCCCGCTGGCCAGTTTCATATTGCTTTCGGGACTGTGCGCCACCGCTGTTCCTTTTTTCGCCAAAATCTCTATATCCTCTGCCGAAAGGTGCACGCAGTGGGCGGCGAGAACGGGAAGGTCCAAGAGCCCTGTCCCGGCAAGCAGGGAGACCGGGGAACAGCCGTATTGCTTTTGAATGTCTTCAACCTCCTGGCGCGTTTCGGCCAGGTGAATGTGCACACCGACGCCGAGTTCTTCGGCTAATTTGATCACCTTTTTCAGGTACTCCGGCGGGCAGGTGTAAGGGGCGTGCGGTCCGAGCATGCACGTTATCCGGCCGCCGGCTTTCCCGTGCCACTCACGGATGAACTCCCGGCTCTCGGCAAGCGCCGCTTGACCGTTCGGAGCAATGCCGATAAGCCCCCGCGAAAGGGAAGCCCGGATCCCGCACTCCTGAACCGCTGCCGCCGCCCTATCCATAAAAAAGTACATGTCGGCGAAGGTGGTGGTGCCGCCGAGCAGCATCTCCGCGCAGGCGAGGAGCGTGCCCCAGTAAACGTCCTCACCGCTCAGTTTGACTTCAAGCGGCCAGATGGATTCTTCCAGCCACTTCATCAGCGGAAGGTCGTCGGCGTAGCTCCGGAACAAGGTCATCGCAGCGTGGGTGTGCGCGTTGACGAACCCGGGGAGCGCAACCATATCCGGTCCCCCATACACTTCAGCGTCGTCAAAGCCGTCCGGTATCCCGCTGGAAGGTCCGACGTATACGATTTCACCGTCCCGCACCGCTACTGCCCCGTCCCGGATTACATTGTTTGCACCGGTGACCGGAATGATGGTGACACCCTTAATCAGGATCTTCACTTTCGCCCTCCTCCACCCTTATTTTGCCCGTAAAACGTTAAATAGTCCCGGCGCAAGTCAGCGACCTCTTTTTCGCTCAATACCGCCGGCGTTCCGGCAAGACCTGCCCATAAATAGACCTGCGCAGCCTTTTCAACTATCTGGCATACAACAAAAGCTTCATCAAGGCTGCCGCCGACCCCAACCACCCCGTGGTTGCAGAGAAGTACGGCGTTCCCCTGCCCAAGCGCCGAAACGACGTTCCTCGCCAGTTGGCGCGACCCTGGAGGGGCGTATTCCGCCACCGGGACCTGCCCGCCGACGATCTGTGCTACATCCTCCACCACCGGGGGGATCGGCTGGCGCGCAACCGCCATCGCACTGGCAAACACGCTGTGCGTATGCATGACCGCCTGTACGTCGGGACGTGCACGGTAAATGGCCAAATGCAGTTCCAACTCTGTAGAAGGCCGTCGTTCTCCCTCCACAATTTCACCGTCCAGGTTCACCACCACGATGTCCTGCGGTTGCAAGGAATCGTAAGCCATCCCGCTTGGGGTGATAACGACAAGATCCTCGCGGGAAACCCTACAGGATACGTTTCCCCAGGTCCCCACTACAAGCCCTGCCTGCGCCATCTTTATTCCCGACCGTGCCACCCGCTCGCGCGCCTTTTCTGCCAGCAGGTTCATCTATTCCTCTCCTTCCGCGGAACGAAGGTACGCCTCTTGTTCCGGCCGCAGCCGGTCTATTTCGATGCCAAGCGAACTCAACTTCAATTCCGCCACACGGTTGTCAACCGTCTCGGGCACGGGGTAAACGCGGCGTTCGAGGTTCCGGCCCTCGCTTAGGATATACCGTGCCGACAACGCTTGCAGCGCAAAGGAAAGATCCATGATCTCGGCGGGATGACCATCCCCGGCTGCCAGGTTGACAAGGCGGCCTTCCGCCAGCAAGTAAAGCCTCCGCCCGTCCGGAAGCTTAAACTCCTCGATATTCGCCCGCGCCGCCCGGCGGGATTCCGCTACCAGAGCGAGGTCGGGCAGTGATATCTCAACGTTGAAGTGTCCGGCGTTCGCCAGCAGCGCGCCGTCCTTCATCCGCCTGAAATGCTCCGCACGAAGCACGTCTTTGCACCCGGTAGTCGTGATAAAAATATCTCCCCTCTCCGCCGCGGTCAGCGAGTGCGTCACCTCGAAGCCGTCCATAATCGCCTCAATCGCTTTTACCGGATCCACCTCGCAGACAATAACCTTTGCTCCCAGCCCTTTTGCCCGGAGGCTCACCCCTTTACCGCACCAGCCGTAGCCGAAAACCACCACGGTTTTGCCGGCAACCAGCAGGTTGGTAGTCCGCATGATCCCCGCCCAAACCGATTCTCCGGTGCCGTAACGGTTATCGAAGAGATACTTCGTACGGGCGTTGTTTACGGCCAGCATCGGGAAAAGCAGCCGCCTCTCCCGCTCAAGGGCATACAGCCGCAGCACGCCGGTGGTCGTTTCCTCACAACCGCCGATGACCCCCGCGCTTATTTCCTTCAGATCGGTATGCAGGAGGTGTACCAGATCGCCGCCGTCATCAATTACAATATGGGGGCGTGTCTTCAGCGTCTGCATAAGGTGCTCCCAGTACTCTTCGGGTGTCGGATTGTACCAAGCAAACACCCGTACCCCCGCGGCAGCAAGGGCGGCAGCGATCTCGTCTTTGGTGGAAAGCGGGTTAGAGCCGGTCACGGCCATATCAGCACCGGCCGCCTGAAGCACCAGCGCCAGGTAAGCCGTTTTGGCTTCAAGGTGGATGCTCAATGCGATCCTTATGCCCCTTAAGGGCTGATCCCGCAAAAACTCCTCCCGGATGGCGTTTAGAACCGGCATGTGCGCCGCTGCCCATTCAATCTTTTGCTGTCCCTCCGGCGCCAGGTCCGGGTTACGAATAAGACTTTGAACCAAGAAGAAGACCTCCTCTAAAAGCTAAGCCCCAAAGCGATATGGCGGATAAAATACTCCCTTCTCGGTGATTATCGCTGTTACCAAAGTGTTCGGCGTAACGTCGAACGCGGGATTCCAGGCGGCCGTCCCCAACGGGGCCGTTGGGACCCCTGCAAACGAGGTCACCTCTGCTGCATCCCGTTCCTCAATGGGAATGCCCGCTCCATCGGGTGTATCCAGGTCTATGGTGGAGAAAGGAGCCGCTACGTAAAAGGGCACCCCGTGGTGCTTAGCCAGCACCGCCAGGGAGTAAGTGCCGATTTTGTTTGCCACGTCGCCGTTTGCAGCAATCCTGTCCGCGCCGACAATCACTGCATCAATACCCTTTTTAGCCATAAGATACCCGGCCATTGAATCGGTAATCAGCGTTACCGGAATCCTTTCCTGCCTGAGCTCAAAAACAGTGAGCCGCGCACCCTGGAGAAGCGGCCGCGTCTCATCGGCGTAAATCATCTCGATCTTCCCCGCCGCGTGCGCCGCCCGGATTACACCGAGTGCAGTCCCGTAGCCGCAGGTAGCCAGGGCCCCGGCGTTGCAGTGGGTCAGCACCCGCGCCTTCCTCGGCAGAAGCGCGGCGCCGTAAGCGCCCATTGCCCGGTTGCCGGCCACGTCCGCCGCAAAGATCTCATTTGCCTCATGAAGCAACCCTTCTATCACCTTATCCGGCGGTTCCCCTGCCATCCCTTCCGCAACCTTCAACTGGCGTGCCACTGCCCATCGAAGGTTTACCGCCGTAGGGCGGGCTTGACTGATCTCGGTTGCAGCACCTTCTAACCGCTCCAGAAAACCCTCTTCTCCATTACGCGCTGCTTCGAGCGCCGCAAGCACCACCGCATAAGCGGCGGCCGCCCCGATCGCGGGCGCCCCGCGTACCGCCAAACGGCGGATCGCCTGGATAACCTCCCGGTAGTCCGTTAACGTGATATAACCTATATTATGCGGGAGGAGTGTCTGGTCGAGAAGTTCCAGCACACCGTTTTCCCAACGCAAGGTTTCCATATCACGTCTCCACCGGCCCTGAAACCGCAACCTGGCAGGGGCACTTCCTGCCCTCGTCGATCCAGTACACCGCCTGCATTAACAGCCGCCGGATGTCCTTTCCCCGGCCCCGCATCATCTCCACAACCTCCTGGTGGCTCAGCCGGTAAGGAGCAATACCGGCAGCAAAATTGGTCACCATTGCCACGGTTGCGTAGCAGATTTCCGCCTCCCTGGCCAGCACTACCTCCGGCACGCCGGTCATCCCCACCAGGTCGCCGCCCAAGTGCTGGAACATCTTTATCTCAGCGGGGGTTTCAAATCGGGGACCTTCGGTACACACGTAGGTGCCGCCGTCGCAGGCAGGGAGGTGAAGCGATTGAGCAGCCCGAAGAAGTATTTCCCTTAACTCGGGGCAGTAGGGTTGGGTAAAATCGACATGCACCACCCCTTCGGGCCCGCCCTCAAAAAACGTCTGCGGGCGCCCCCTCGTAAAGTCGATAAACTGGTCCACAAATACAAACTCCCCCGGCTTCATCTGCGGGTTGAGCGAACCCACCGCTGCTGTGGCCAGGATCGAACGCACCCCGATTTTTTTAAGCGCCAAGATGTTTGCCCGGTAATTCACCAGGTGTGGCGGTACGGAATGGTCCGCACCGTGGCGGGGAAGAAAGACCACCTCCTTGTTGCGGTAAACACCGCGGGTTACCTTAACGCTGCCGTAAGCCGTGACCACCGTCTCCTGGTCAACTTCCTCCAGGAGTTCCGGGTCGTATACACCGGTGCCTCCAATGACTGCAATCGACGGCAAACACTCACCCCCATGCTTGTTTTCAATCAAAAATCGCCGTTACGAACTCCTCCGGGTTAAACGGCATGACATCTTCAATTCTTTCACCGGTGCCTACAAACTTTACCGGTATGTCAAGCTCCTTCTTAATTGCCACCACTACTCCGCCCTTGGCGGTGCCGTCAAGTTTGGTAAGCACGATCCCGGTCACCCCGGTGGCTTCACCGAAAAGCTTTGCCTGGCTGATCGCATTCTGGCCGGTTGTTGCGTCGACCACCAGCAGCACCTCGTGCGGCGCGCCGTGCACCTCCCGCTCGGATACCCTTCTCAGCTTCTTCAGCTCCTCCATCAGGTTGGTTTTGGTCTGAAGCCGGCCGGCTGTATCGATCAAAACCACATCCGCTCTGCGGGCCTTGGCCGCCTGAAGCGCGTCAAATACTACCGCCGCAGGGTCGGAACCCTCCCGCTGCTTTATAATATCCACACCGGCCCGACCCGCCCATACCTCCAACTGGTCGATTGCAGCAGCGCGGAAGGTATCTGCAGCCGCGAGGAGTACCTTGTTTCCCTGCGTCCGAAAGTAGTGCGCTAGTTTTCCAATGGTGGTCGTCTTGCCGGTACCGTTTACTCCCACCATCAGGATCACCGCGGGCGGGCTTGGGGGCCAAAGAAGCGGGGCAGTTTCGGTTCCGAGGATCCGTAGGACCTCCTGCTTAAAAAGCGGCTTAAGCTCGGACGGGTCGCTCAACCGGAGTTCCTTCACCCGTAATTTGACCCGCGCCACGATTTCCAGCGCCGCAGCTACTCCTACGTCGGCCTGGATCAGCGCATCCTCAAGCTCCTCGTAAAGCTCTTCGTCGATTTCGCGCCGCCGGGAAATTACACTTTCAATCTTCTCAACGAAGCTCTCACGGACCTTTGTCAGCTTCTCCCGTAGCTTTCCAAAAAGCCCCACAGTCAATCCCCCTTAATCAGTGCTTCCAGGGCTTCTCGCGCTGCACGCTGCTCTGCCTCCTTTTTGGACCTTCCCTCTCCTTTGCCGAGGCATTCCCCGCGGTAGAAAACTCCGGCGGTAAACGATTTAGCGTGATCGGGTCCTTCCTCCTTCAGGATGGCATAGGAGACGTTTTCCGGTGAGCGGCGCTGCAAAAACTCCTGCAGTTCGGTTTTATAATCACGTTCCTGGCGACCCCTAAGAATATCATCGATAACGGGTTTGAGTCTCGATAGAACGAACTCCGCAGCCAGAGTTAAACCTTGATCAAGATAGATGGCACCCAAAAGCGCTTCAAAGGCATCTGCCAGGATCGAAGGCCGCTGTCGTCCTCCCGACAGTATTTCGCCTCGCCCCATGAGCAGCGCTTCCCCCACTCCTAACTCTGACGCCACACGGGCAAGGGACGACTCGCATACGATCGCCGCCCGGAGTCTGGTTAGGTCTCCTTCGCTTTTGCCGGGAAACGACCGGTAAAGATACTCGCTCACCACAACCTCGAGTACGGCGTCACCCAAAAACTCGAGCCGCTGATTATTGGAAACCCCGGGATGCTCGTAGGCGTAAGAACCGTGTGTCAGGGCCTGGCGTAAAAGCACTTCGTCTTTCCACTTAAGGCCGATTTTCTCTTTTAAATTCTGATATCCGTCAGTCAAAACATACACCCCTAATTCAGAAGTCAGATGCAGGAATGTCGGAAGCAAGATTGCCTTGCAGGAATTCGCCTTGCGAATTTCAACCTCGATTCTCCCTCCCCCATCCCACTTCTAAAATGGGCATACCCAGCACTAAACTAAAAACCCGCAGCACTCACCAGGAAAAAGTACAAGTTGTAAAATTAAGCCATAGAGCTGATGCTCCTAATTGAGTGGTACCAAAAGAACATCCGAAGATGAGCGTTGCGACGCGTTAAAAACGCCCCTTTAAGAAATCATTTGGGGCCGTGAGCCCTCCCGGGCCTGCCCCTTGGTAACGGTAGAATGCTACAGTATTAATCCCTGTACCGCTTAAAAACGAGGGTAGCATTATGTCCGCCAAAGCCAAAACCGTTGGAAACGGCCACCTCTACCTGCGTCTTCCGCGCTTTGCCCGGGACGTAATCAAGGTCGCAGTCGGGATCAGGTTCCTCGTAGTTAATCGTGGGTGGAATAATGTCGTGAGTAATACTTAACACGCATGCGGCTGCCTCAATTCCGCCCGCTGCACCCAACAGGTGCGCGGTCATCGACTTCGTTGAACTTACCGGTATGCGGTAAGCAAACTCACCAAAGACCTTTTTGATAGCCATCGTTTCTACCTTATCATTAAGTGGGGTGGATGTACCATGAGCGTTGATGTAACTAACGTCTTCCGGGCTTATACCAGCGTCCCTCAACGCTCGTTCCATCGCCTTGGCAGCACCGGAACCGTCAGGATCCGGCGCGGTAATATGGTAGGCATCACAACTCTGGCCGTAACCGGCTATTTCAGCGTATATACGCGCCCCCCGCGCAAACGCACGCTCCATCCGTTCAAGAATCAGAATCGCTGCTCCTTCACCCACTATAAAACCGTCCCGCCCCGCATCGAAGGGCCGGCATGCCCGTGCCGGTTCATCGTTCCTGGTAGACATCGCCTTCATCGCACAAAAACCCGCAATTCCCACCGGAGTTATGGCCGCTTCAGCACCACCAGTGACCATTACATCGGCCTCGCCCCGCTGAATGATCCGGAACGCTTCGCCGATAGCCTGGTTGGAAGACGCGCAAGCGGTCACCACCGTGCTGTTCGGCCCGTAAAAGCCGTTCACAATAGCGATATACCCTGCTCCCATATTGGCAATCATCATCGGCACAAAGAACGGGCTTACCCGGTTTGGACCCCGCGCAACCAGGACCCGCGTCTGGTCTTCAAAAGTCTCAATACCACCGATGCCGCAGCCAAGGACTACCCCTACCCGGTCAGGGTCTACCGAACCCGCGGTAATATCCGCATCTTGCAGCGCCAAACCCGTCGCCGCAACCGCAAACTGCGTATAGCGGTCCATTCGCCGGGCCTCTTTTTTGTCGATGTACGCTTCTGGGTTGAAATCGATTACCTCGGCTGCAATCTGGGTCTTAAACCCCGAAGGGTCAAACCGCGTTATCCGGCGAACTCCAGATTCGCCACGAATAAGCGCTCCCCAGAAAGCGTCTTTTCCAATACCGATTGGTGATACAATCCCTAATCCCGTTACCGCAACACGTGGCGGCAATACCGCACCTCCTGAAATGAGCGATCAAATCCGGTCTTTAATATAGCTTACAGCATCTCCGACTGTCCGGATCTTTTCCGCCTCTTCGTCCGGAATCTCAGTTTCGAACTCTTCCTCGAAGGCCATTACCAACTCAACAAGATCAAGCGAGTCCGCGCCGAGGTCGTCCACAAAGGAGGCATCCATGGTAACGTCATCCTCTTCCACCCCGAGTTGCTGGATCACAATCTGCTTCACCTTTTGAAAAACTGATGCAGACATACCTTTGACCTCACCTCCTTCCGCAGGTTCTAAAGAGCGCTTAATATCCAATTTCTCCGGAAGTAAGCCTATTATGCCGCCTTATGTAAAACTCGGGCGAAGTCTTGCAGCACATCTCAAAAGGCCATGCCGCCGTCAACACATATGACCTGACCGGTTACGTAACGCGCTGCCGGGCCGGCAAGAAAAACCACCACGTCTGCCACCTCTTCCGGTTCCCCGAACCTCCCGAGCGCGATTCTTTCCCCCAACCGTTTCTTTACCTCGTCCGAAAGTATGGCTGTCATTTCAGTCACAATAAAACCCGGCGCCACAGCATTTACCGTGATGTTACGCGAACCCAGTTCCCTGGCCACCGCCTTGGTTAAACCGATCAGTCCGGCCTTTGCCGCTGCGTAGTTAGCCTGACCGGCGTTACCCATCAGGCCGACGACGGAACTGATGTTGATGATCCGACCCCACCGTGCCTTTGCCATGGGTCTGGCAGCCGCTCTGGTGCAGTTAAACGCTCCCTTTAGGTTTACCTGAACGACGGCGTCCCAGTCCTCATCCTTCATCCGGAGCAGCAGACTATCACGCGTAATCCCGGCGTTGTTCACTAGAATATCCAGCCTACCGAAATCGGATAAGGCAAAGTCAATCAGCGCAGACGCTTCTGCCGACCGCGACACATCGGCTTGATAAGCCTTCGCCCGGCGCCCGAAGGCCTCAATTTCCGCCACGACCGACTCTGCTTCCCCAACACGGGAAACGTAATTCACCAGCACGTCAGCGCCGGCACGCGCCAAAGCCAGTGCCACCGCCCGTCCGATTCCCCGCGAAGCACCGGTAACTACCGCCACCCTGCCATTAAGATACATTTTAGCCAACCCCTCTCTCCAAAGCAAGGGGAGCCTACTGAAAAACTCCCCTTCCTGCCCCGACCCGTAGACTCATACAAGGCCCGCTTTCTGCAAAACACTCAGTGTAGCATCAAGAGAGGCCTGGTCCTCGACATTACAGCAAGTTGCCTGAGGTACAATCCGTTTGATCAGCCCAGACAAGACCTTTCCGGGACCGACTTCGATGAAAAACTTAACCCCGTCGCCGGCCAGCCGCTGAATACTCTCTTCCCAGCGTACGGGACTGACTATTTGGCGCGCCAGGGCGCTGCGAACCTCTGATGCGGTTGTTACGTAATCCGCAGTCACATTAGCCACAACTGGAAACGCAAGTCTTTTGATAGAAGCATTCTCTAATTCTATGGCAAAAAGCTCACTGGCCCGCCGCATCAGCGACGAGTGAAAAGGACCGCTGACTGGTAAGATTATACACTTCTTGGCACCCGCCTCTTTAGCGGCTGAAACCGCCGCTTCCAGAGCGGGAGTTTCGCCCGCAAGCACGGTCTGACCGGGGCAGTTGAAGTTAGCAGCTTCAATAACACCTTTCACCCGTGCGATACCGACCACCGCGTCGATGCGCGCCCTGTCCAATCCGAGTACCGCAACCATGCCCCCGCTCCCCAGGGGTACTGCTTCCTGCATAAACTGACCCCGCTTGCGCGTCAGCTTGACCGCAGTCTGAAAATCTAAGGCACCCGCAGCAACCAGAGCCGCATATTCACCGAGGCTGTGCCCGGCGGCCACGTCGAACCTTACACCGTGCAATTGTAGCGCTTTCAACGAAGCTATGCTCGCGGTTAGTACCGCCGGTTGAGTGTTGATAGTCTTTTGAAGCTCTTCCTTCGGCCCTTCGAAACAAAAGGAGCTGAGTGAAAATCCCAGCGCGTCGTCGGCCGCAGAAAAGAGTTCTCTTACGATCGGATATAGTTTATGGAATTCCCGGGCCATACCTACGTATTGAGAGCCCTGTCCCGGAAACACAAAAGCAAGTCTCACTTGCGGCCCCCCTTTAAGAGACTGCTGCAAAACTTCGCCTGCCGGTTTCAGAAGTCAGAAGCAGGATGTCGGAGGCAAGTTTTAATATCGCAGCAAAACAGCACCCCAGGTAAGTCCGGCCCCAAACGCGACCAGGAGCACCAAGCTCTCACCGGACTTTATCTTTCTGTTCATCACACCCTCGTAAAACGCGATGGGGATGGAAGCTGCAGAGGTGTTGCCGTAGCGATCAACATTAACTATCACCTTATCAGGGGAGAGGCCGAGTCTTTTGGCCAATGCGTCGATGATACGTACGTTTGCCTGGTGCGGAATGAAGCAGTCGATCTCCCCTTGGTTTACTCCCGCACGGCGTAAAACTTCCAAGGCCGCTTCTTCCATTGCCCGCACGGCAAATTTAAAAACCTCCCTGCCGTTCATATACAGGTAGTGCTGCCTTTCCCGTACCGTTTCTGTGGAAGCGGGAAGGCGTGTCCCGCCTGCGGGCAACTTTAAAAGGTCGCTACCCGAACCATCTGCCCTTAGATAGAGAGAGAGAATGCCCTTCGGGGGCTCAACCGGTTGTAAAACCACCGCCCCGGCACCGTCACCGAACAGAACACAGGTGGAGCGGTCTTCCCAATTGGTAACTTTGGAGAGAACGTCCACGCCGATCAACAGTACGTTCCGGTAGAAGCCGGCGTTTATAAACTGCGCTCCCACCGCCAACCCGTAAACAAATCCTGAGCAACCAGCTTCAAGATCGAACGCCGCGGCCCTTTTCGCACCAAGCCGGTCCTGCACAAGGCAGGCTGTCGCTGGGAAGAGCATATCGGGTGTGGACGTAGCGACTATGATCAGATCTACTTCCGCAGGAGCTAAGCCAGCCGCCTCAAGCGCCTTTCTGGCAGCTTCGACGGAAATATCGGAAGCAGCCTCCCCCGGAGCGGCGATACGCCGCTCCCTAATTCCCGTCCTCTCTAAGATCCAGGCATCACTGGTATCAACTATACCCTCCAGGTCAAGATTCGTCAGCACCCGAGCGGGAACATTAATACCCAGGCCGGTTATTCCCGCCATGAGCGGGTCTTCAGCCATTAGCCGTTTCTACTCCTTTCGCGTTTCGTCCTTTGATACCCGCAGCAATAGTGTCTACCAGCCCGCTTTTTACAGACTCAACAGCCACCCTGGCGGCGTTCTTAATCGCCAGCGCCCGCGAGCTTCCGTGCGCGACCACAACCACGCCGTTTACGCCCAAAAGGGGCGCCCCTCCGTACTCAGCGTAATCAAGGCGACGCCTCAAGCCTTTCAAAAGAGACAGAGTTAGCCCCAGGGCTATCTTGGCCGGAAAGTTCTTGGAGACTTCCTGGCGAATCATTAGCTCAAGGGCCTCAGCCAACCCCTCACCCGCCTTCAGAAGGACATTGCCGACAAAGCCGTCACAAACGACTACATCAACCCGCCCGTTAAAAGCTTCACGCCCTTCAACATTCCCGACAAAATTCAAGGACTCTCTTTTTAGAAGGGGAAAAGCGCTCAACGTCAGTTCGTTTCCCTTTGTTTCCTCCTCCCCGATGCTCAGGATTCCCACACGGGGATTCTTGATTTTCAGGACGCTTGAGGCATAGGCGGAGCCCATGATCGCAAACTGAACCAGGTGCTGGGCTTTGACATCCACATTGGCGCCCACGTCAAGCAGGACGGTGTTCCCCTGGGGGTTCGGCATCAGGCTCATTAAAGCAGGCCGGTCAACACCCTGTACCCGCCCCAAGCCTAATAACGCCGCCGCCATCACAGCACCGGTGTTTCCAGCAGATATCATCGCGTCGGCGTAGCCTTCCTTAAGTAATTGAATCCCGCGGACGATAGAAGAGTCCTTTTTCCGGCGTACCGCCTGAACCGGGTGCTCTCCCATGCCTATGACTTCGCTTGCCGGTACCACCCGTATGCTTTTAGAGCTTGAACCCGTCATTTCATTTCGGATACGCGCCTCGTCCCCCACGAGCACAACCTCAATCCCGTACTCAACAGAAGCGCGTATCGCTCCGGCCACAACCTCAGCGGGGGCATAGTCGCCACCCATAGCGTCAACAGCTACCCGCAAGGCAAGAACCTCCGTTAACCTCTATAAAAATAGGGTCCTGGCATAAAACCAAAACCCACCCGGAATACCTTTATTGTTTACTTTCCTCCCTCGTCGCCCAGAATTTTTCGTCCCTTGTACTGGCCACAGCTTGGACAAATACTGTGGGGTTTCTTCAGGGCCTTACAATGTGGGCAAGCAACAAGACCGGGAGTTTCAATTTTCAGCTGCGCCCTGCGCAAACGCTTGCGTTGCTTGGAAGTTTTACGTTTGGGTACCCCCACCGTTGCCACCTCCCTCTTTTTGGTTTAACAACCCGCTTAAGTACGCGAGCCTCGGATCCCCGATCTCCTGCGGGCAACCGCAAATACCCGTATTCAAGTCCCGGCCGCAGGTAAGGCACAAGCCCTTACAATCCTCATCGCAAAGCGGCTTCATCGGTAAAGACAGGATAATGGTCTCGATCACTTGATCGGTAAAGTCAAGCTCGTCCGCCGCGGGGGCAACATCCTCAATTGAATCTTCGTTTGCGCCTCCGTGCAGGCTATATTTCTCCTCAAATCGCCCTTCGAGGTCTAACGGAAACTCTTTGATGCACCGGCTGCAAGTCAGGCGCACGGTAGCTTTAACATCACCCACCGCCCACAAAAAATCACCCGCGTTGGTAATCCTCAACTGAAGCACAACAGGCGAAACCAGCGGTACCGGTTCGTCTCCTTCACCTGGAATGGTTTCTATATTACCCGTTATCTGATACCGCCGCTCTTGAGCCGGAGTCCTTTTCAATCCTGCTACGCTAATTGTAAACATTGCCCACCCCGTCAGATTATAACGGCGTCTACCTGCAGTGTCAAGTGAAAGGAGTCGAAGGCATTAGAACTTCTCCATCCTCATAAAAAATAGCGAGGTGAAGAGTGTGGGCACGCACCCCCGGAAAACGGTCCTGGCCTTAATAATAACCCTATTTTTGTTGCTGATGATCACTTACCCGGCAGCTATCTACCGCGGTGCAACCAACGGACTCGGTATATGGTGGCAGATTATTTTCCCTTCGCTCCTGCCCTTCTTCATAACCACCGAGCTGCTGCTTGCTCTGGGAGTCATCCAGTTCTTCGGCGCACTTCTGGAACCCCTTACCCAAAAAATTTTTCGTCTTCCTGGTGCCGCTGCGTTCGCCATCGCCGTCGGGTACACTTCCGGATACCCGATGGGCGCCGTCGTGGCTGCACGCTTAAAGTCTCAAAAGCTGCTCTCGGCCCCCGAATCGGCCCGGTTGGCCGCTTTTACCAACAATGCCAGCCCACTGTTTATTCTGGTAGCAGTGGCGGTTGGGATGCATAAGAACCCCGGTCTCGGACCGTTTCTCGCAGGTATTCACTACCTGAGTAATATATTAACAGGAATCACCCTCGGTCTCTTCGCCCGCTCCCGATTCGTCGCCGCCCCGAACCCTTGGCGGCAGGCAGTAGACGCATTTGCTCGGACCCACCGGAACGACTTGCGGAACATCGGCCAACTCGCCGCTGACTCTATCCGCCATGCGGTGAACAGCCTTTTTATCATCGCAGGCTTTATTTGCATCTTTTCCGTGGTGCTTCAACTTTTTAACGAGGTTCCGATATTACAAGCCCTTTTACAGTTTTTCGGCAGTCTTTTCCAAAGAATCGGCCTTCCCCCCGAGCTGTGGCCAGCGCTCGGCGCCGGTTTCTTCGAGGTCACCCTCGGCGCTAAAACCGCCGCTGCCGCAAACGCACCCTTTATTGAAAAGGTGCTGATTACGCAGGTCATCCTCGCCTGGAGCGGCCTCTC
>JBFLWY010000017.1:0-53459 GCA_040757355.1 Bacillota bacterium
ATATAACGTTGAACCTTGAACGGACCCTATGAGCGTCAGTATAAGTTGAACGAGATTTCTACCGGGCGAAATATGTGAGCACGCGCCGTACCGCAGCTATTACATCTGAAACATCCGCATCGCTCATCTTTGGATAAAGCGGCAGGGTGAGTAATCGCCGGTAAACGGCTTCCGCTTTGGGACAGGGCGGTCCCTGGTGTAAAGTGCAGACCGTGGGATCCCCGAGCCACCCGTACAGAGGGTGGAGGTAGACGGGGAGGTGGTGTACGCCTACGTTAATCCGCTCAGCCATCAGCGCAAGAAAAATTTTGAGTCGGTCGGTACGGAGCAGTTCGAGTTTAAGCTTAAGCAAGTAAAAGTTCCAGGCCGGCTCGATGTCGGGAGTTAAGTGGGGAATTTCAACATAAGGCAGGCGACTGAATGCTTCATTGTACCGGGCCGCTATTTCCCGCCGGCGCGCCAAAAAGCGGTCCAGTTTTTGAAACTGTGAAAGCCCTAAAGCACCTTGAACTTCAGAAGGGCGGTACTCATAGCCGAGTTCCTGAACCTCGTAGTGCCAGGGGCCTTCCCTTCTAACGTGCTGTCGGAAGTCCCGGACGATTCCCCGATCCGTAAAGAGTTTCAGCCACCGGTAGGTGTCTTCGTCGTTTGTTGTTATTACACCGCCGGCACCAGCCGTAATGACCGCTTCCGGGTTGAGGCTGAACGCCGCAGTAGTCCCAAGACTCCCGACAGGCCGGCCCTTGTATGCAGCACCCAGTGCTTCAGTGGCGTCTTCGACGATCACCAAATCTTGCTCGCGGGCAACCGCGGCGATTCCGTCCATGTCACACGGGTGACCCGCAAAGTGCGAAACTACTATCGCCCGGGTGTTCCCGGTAATGTTCCGTCGGATTTCCGTTGGGCTGATGCCGAGTGTCTCCTCGTCTATATCCGCAAAAACAGGCTTCGCCCCGATATAAATAATAGCGCTGCCGGCGCCGGGAGAAGCAATCGGTGACATGATTACCTCTTCCCCCCTGCTGACCCCGGCGGCGTAACACGCAGCGTGCAAGGCGGCGGTGCAGGTAGAGACCGCAACGGCGTAACGCGCCCCTACCCGCGCGGCAAACCGCTCCTCGAACTCCTGCACTTTTGCACCGGCATTGAAACGCCCGCTTTTGATAACCGCCGTCGCTTCCCTGATATCTTCCGGAGTAAGATGGGGTTCGTTTATCGGCAGATAAATGTCCCGTACCGGTATTCCACCCGCGATCGCCGGCCGGTCCTTCTCCCCCATTTCTTTCGCTTGGCCCTTTTCCAAAAAGTCCTTAACCCCCCGAAGCACCTTGGTCTTGCTACCCTGACATTATACCTCCGCCAGCCACAAATGGCAATCATAGGAGAACGATCGAAAACTCCCGCTCCTCACCATACATTTTCCCACGCTCAAATGCTACCGCGTTCTCCACCGCAAACTTGGACGCCGTGAATCGATGGACTTGCTTTTAATACAAGTAGACTATCGCCGCAGACGCTTTATAAAACATCGCTCGGAAAAAATTAACCGGAGAAGAAATCTTTCTGTTATAATTAGGGTAAAATTTTTTCGGAGGTTAAAGGCTTGACCATCAAATGCCCGAAGTGCGGCTCTACCAGGATCGTACCTGTGGGGCAGTATGACAGGTTTATTTATTACAGCCTGGGCGGAACAGCAGCAATAGGGGGCGCAGCCCTTCTCGGACTTGCGGGCGGTTATTCGCCCGCGCTGTGGTTTATGATTCCATTCTGGATTCTCGGGTGCCTTCTTTTTTATGCAAAGTACCCCCTCGCCGGGTGCGACGAGTGCAACCACCAGTGGAACCCGCGCAAACCTTGAAAAATAACCGAGGCCTGGCCGGATAAATAAAACCCGGCCAGGCCTTGAAGATTCGCTACCTCGTGGAGCACTCTAAGAGACCGCTGCAAAACTTCACCTGCCCAGCACTCAACTCTGTGTTACAACCTGTGTCCAAGCAAACAGGCGTTAGAGTACTCGCTTTCTTTCACGTTGAGTTGAGTGCTGGGTCGTTTTTCTCGGTCTCCGGGCTTTTCGCTAAAACCGTCGTGCTGTGAATAGATGAGCCTATTCTCGAAAAGTTAGAGTTTTGCAACACTCATCTAAATCTTTTTCAGCTTCTTTAACAGCCGGTAAGTCAGGGTTATGGCCTCCGCCCTGGTAAGATTATCGTTCGGGTTAAATTCCAGCTTCGTGCTGTCGGGAACAGAACTCGGTTCTCCAACTATCAGCTTGGCTTGAACGGCGGCGAGCACGGAAGCCGCCGCCCATGGAGCAATATCACCGGCGTCGTCAAAAAGCGCCTCCAAACTTTCTATTACCTTGTCACTATCATCAGATAGCTTCAAGTTTCCCACACGGGCCAGGATCGCTGCCGCTTCCTGGCGTGTGATGTTGTTTTGCGGTTTGAACTCACCGTCGTCATAGCCGCTCACTATCCCGTTCCGAGCCGCGGTCTCGGCATATTGGACAGGCATGTGGTTGCTATCGTAGATCTTATAGCCAGAAGCAGAACTGTAACCTGCTCCAAAGTAAGTGGAGTCTATATCTTCAGGATCGGCTTCATAGAAGTCTATGCCGCTGAACGTATCTGTAAAGATTTGTTCACTCGCGCTGGTCGGTTTCCTGGTCAGCGGCAGTCCCAGGCCTTTAACCATCATGGTAACAAACTCCAGGCGGTTTGCGTCATCGCTTAATCCAAAGTAAACCGAACTCCCTACAGGCAACTGCTCCACCATCCCCTTTGCCCACAGCGGCATTACGCAGGGGTAAGACCAAGCATCGTCCGACTGAGCATTAAACTCTTTAAAGACCTGCTGCCCCAGAAAAACCGCGTAGTAGCCCGTTCCATCACTGTCAAACTGGAAGGGGGCAGTCACCGTATGCTTGGTTGTGCTCGTGGTCCCTCCAAGGTTTAAGTTATCACTCCCGTCCCATTCATACACATTCCCGGAAACGCTGACATCGGGACTGTACCATATCGAAAGCCGATCTGCTACAGCCGAACTTACATTCGCGTCATAAGAAAGGGTTAGCTGTCCAGGATAAAGCAGGTAAGTCCCGGGATCAACCGATATCTTATAAATATTGCTGACCAGGACGTATTTCTGATAATCAGGGCTCCCTCCTTCCGGCACATAAACAGTGAAATATACACTCTGATCGGTTGCCAAAAGCTTGTTAGAATCCACGAGAGCGTTATTCTTCGAACAATTAAGCTCTAACGAGTTGTTGAAAGCGCTAATCTTCCCCGCAGAAGGCAAAGCGGTCACGCTATAGGAGGTACCCGAAACAAGCGGGGTGGATGTAGCGCCAAGCGATACCGCGGGGGCAAATAAGACCGCCCCTACTGCAAAAAGCATAAGACAAACCGATAACCATCCCTTCAAAAGAACCACCCTTTCCGGTGCTTGATTTACTCTTTCTTTGTTTTGTATCGGCCTAAAAAAGGGATACTTTATCGCTTAATCCTTCTTCGAGTGTGAAACGATGCCTGCATACCTGCGTGATTCCTCTACGAACGGGTATTCATCGCACATCCTCTCTTCGTAGAGCCGGGCGATTGCATCCCCCGTAAGCCCCTTGTCACGGTAATACTGGAGAAAACGGCTGCGGTGCGTTTGCTCATCCACCGCCACAAAGATCCTTGTCTCGCTTATTGAACGCAGGAATTCGAACGAAAGCGCCACGACTCCCTCAATAAACACAATTCCCTTCGGCGGTAGCGAAACCACCTTTGGCCTTCTCTCGAGACCCCTGCTCGCAGCTTCGTATGCCTCGATAACAACCGAATCGCCGGCCAGCAAGGTTATGATATCTTTTTTTATTGCTGCCTCGGGGTAGCGTTCCAGTACAGTCCGTGAACTACGCCGCTTGTCAAGGGGTAAAATCCAGTCGTCCAGGCAGATGACAGTTGCCGGAATCGACCTGAGCTTCATCTGCCGCACGAGAAACCTTACCATCGTGGACTTGCCGGACCTGGACTGCCCGCCGACCAGGACCAACAGCTTCTTGTCGGCGGAGCTCAAATACCGTTCTGCAACTACTTCCTCAAGGTACGCGAATTCGCTTGGTGCTGTTAACAAGAACCCTACTGCTTCTGCGAGGTCATCGAAGACGAATTCCGGTTCGACCCTTTCCTTTCCTTTTTTATAGTAGTTAACCCCGTAACCGGTCCTGAGCAATACCGTAGAAAGCCCGGCGTTTAACCCCAGCATCATGTCGCTCTCCCGGTCGCCGATGATAAAACTGCGCTTGGTGTCGATATTAAAAAGCCCTAGGGCCTTGTCAACCATACCTGTTCCCGGTTTCCGGCAGGGACAACGGACTCTATAAGGAGGTTTATCCTCATCTCCTTCATCCGGAGGAAAATGAGGGCAGTAAAAAACCGCATCGAGACGTGCGCCTTCGGTCCTCAGTCTATCCTTGAGGTAGCAGTGTATCCCCGCCAGCTCTGCCTCAGTCAACATCCCTCTGGCCACCGCCGATTGGTTGGTGACTACTACACAGAGCCAGCCGCTCCGGTTCAATGCGGCAACTGCTTCGGCGGCACCCGGATACAGTTCAACCTGTTCGCGACTTGTTATGTAGCCGACTTCTTTGACCAGCACCCCGTCACGGTCCAAAAAGACCGCCGGCCGCGGTCCTTTGGTTTTACCCATCGTTATCCCCCTGAAAATAAATCCACCGCCAGCCTGCGCCGCAGGCGCGGCAGGCAGGCGCAGACAGGTCCATCAGCATAAGCCCGAACCGTGAACCGACCCCAAAGGTCCATCACTTTCAGCTTTTTGGAGTAGCGTTTAACTGTTAAGTGTGGGGTCGAGGGACAAAGTAGGTACAGTGGTTGTCAACTCAATGAACATTGTTTCGCCGGCTTGCCTTCTTTCCATTATAATATCGAGCATCGCGTGCAGGATCATCTGGTGCGCCACTTCCACAAACCCGTAATGGCTCACCGGAACGTAAAAGTTGAAGTCGCCCAGTTTCCGGAGCGGGTTTGTACGCGAAAACCCGGATAGTGTAATAACCTTGCAGCCGGCTGCACGTCCGGCTTCAACCCCGCGCAGGATATTCTCTGATTGACCCGAGCTGCTGATCGCGACGAGCACGTCCCCCGGTTCCGCAAATACCTCAACCGGTTTGGCGAATACTTCAGGGTAACCAAAGTCGTTGCCGATGCAGGTCAAGAGCGCGCCGTCGTTGAACGCCACCGCCCGCATACCGCCGTTTTTCCAAAAGTCGATCGCCATGTGGCCGGCAATAGCGGCGCTGCCGCCGTTGCCGATGAAGATCAGCTTGTTCCCGAGAACCGTTCGTGAGAGTATCAGATCAATGGTTCGTTCGACCCCCATACTCAGATCCAGAGGCCCTTCACCACCGGTTACCTCTGTTTCGCTTATAATTTTAAAGAATCTGCCCGCGTACTTATAAAAGTCTCTATACATCGTCTCAGCCCCCTTGCGTGCAATTTAGAGAGTCGCATTTGATGTATCGAGATAGCGGAACCAATCTTTCGTAGCTCCCGCAATGGTTTCGGGCGTCCAGACCGGCGCCGCCCGCCAGTAATCAATATCTTCCAGAAGCAGCGCCACTCCCTCTTCGAACGATACCTTGGGCTCCCACCCGAGACACCTCTTGATCTTCGTGGTGTCTGCGAAGGTGCAGTCCGGTTCGCCCGGACGCTTCGGAATGTGAACAACATCGCCGCCCAACAGTTCCACTAAATGGTTGACCGAATAGGTATTGCCGCTGCCGACGTTGAAAACCTCGTTCGCAATTCCAGAATCAGCGGCTTTTACAAAAGCGTCAACGACATCCGTCACGTAAGTAAAATCGCGCGTCTGCGTCCCGTCGCCCACCACGGTGAAGGGCTTTCCCGCTAATTTCTGCGCTAAAAAAACACCGAAAACGGCGCCGTAGGTGCCGGAGGTGCGCGCCCGCGGCCCGTAAACGTTGAAGAGGCGCAAAGAGACTACGGGCAGCTTGTACACCTTCCCCCAGTGCATCACGAGTTCTTCACCGAGGTATTTTGTTAGCGCATACGGGTACTGCGGCCGGACCGGGGCCGTCTCCGGCGTGGGGTAAAGATCGGGTATTCCGTAGCAGGAAGACGACGCTGCGTAAACGAAGCGTTTCGCTCCCGCCCGGCGGGAGGCCTCCAAAACCGCAAAGGTCCCGTCGACATTGGCGCGAAAGTACTTTTCCGGAAACTGAATCGACGGCACAATATCCGCCAGGGCCGCTAAGTGAAAGACCCAGTCAACGTCTTTGAAATGCGGCAGTATCCCGGCCGGGTCGGCAACATCCACCTCAACAACCCGCAGGCGCTTCTCAGCCTTATGCTGCGCCAGATTTTCCGCCCGGCCTGTACTGAAGTTGTCCAGCACCGTAACCTCGTGCCCGTCCTCAAGAAGCCTGTCCACCAGGTGCGACCCGATAAACCCGGCCCCGCCGGTGACAATCGCCTTCATCCCGTCTATCCTCACCCCTTTAGGCATATAGTCGCTGTAACTATTCAGCCTGCGCTTTACGGAACGCAGCAAGAAACAAGCAGTGCAAGGAAGCCCGGCGGAGACGGGCCGGAGCGTACAAAATTGGAAGTTGGAAGCCGGAAGTTGGAAGTTGGAGTTATCGAGGAAATTCGCTTTGCGAATTCCTATAAAAGGTCTAACCTCTAACTTCTCGCCTCTAACCTCCAAAATGGTACGTGAGGACCCGGCTTCGCCCGGCTGACGCCGCAACGCGCCGTTTTCGCCGCGCCTGACGAGGTACCTAATAGTTACCAGTCGCTCAAGACGCGAATCCTCTCACCATACTCACGTATTGCTGCCCCCTGCCGAAAGCTGCGGCAAGCCTGCTTGCCTTGGAAACTTTTACCTCATCAAGGTTTTTATCGGATAAAAGCGCAATCGCTTCATCAATCGCCTCGGGTATCCGGGGATCAATATCCTGCGTCAGCCCGGCGATACGCCTTAACAAGCCAACTATTATTTCAATATTCTGCTTATCCAAATCGTCCCCGATCTTGCCGGAAAAGGCGCGCAACTCGCACACGGCTTTAAACAGAGCGTCATTGTCCTCAGTACTCCTCAGGCTTTCATCGAGGTCCCATAAAATCAGCAGGTGCCGCTTCCGGCGAAACTGGTTTACAACAGCCTCGCGGGAGTCAAACTCCAAGTCCTTATACCAGGAGTAATCCGTGAACATAGAAGGAGAACTGCCGAGGAACGCGAATTCTTCACCGAACTCCCGGACGCAGTCCTCGATACTGAATAAGTTCGCGTATAACGCAGGATTCAGGAACTGATCCGTAACCCAATCCTCGACCGGCCTGGATGCGTGTTTCAAACACCTCAAATGCGATGCGAAAGCGCGCGCAAGTATCTGTATCTTCTCGTTGAAATCCGTCGCTTCCTGGATTAGGCGTGTGGCCACAAGCCGCTTGACGTTCTCGAAAAAAAAGCTTATGTCGTCTATACAGGTGACGACAGCGACCCCGCCCGGATTAACCAGCCCGGCAATTTTCGAAACGACCTCGCTTATGTTGTACAGGCCGGGAATAAACCCCTCAGCGATAACTACGTCATATTTTTTTCCGCTGTTGAACTTCTCTATTTTGTCGGGAAACAGCGTCCACCTTTCTCTTCCTATACCATACTGGTTGAGCAACACCGGTATTTCTTCCTGTGCCTTGGAATTTGGTTCCACAAAGTCAACGTCGGCCCCCCAGTTAAAAAAGGCAAGTGTATTATAACCGCCGCCCGGACCAACCTCCAGTATCGTTTTGCCGGTGAAAACGGCCGGGGGCATGCCGAGCAGGCGGTAGAGCTTCTCCCTGCGTGCCAGGTGTGCCCTAAAATCACTGATATCCTGGTGAACAGGTGAAATACAGTGCTCGCCGTAGAAAGAAATAAACGGATTGTAGTCTCTTCCGCCCATACGGCCTCTGACCCCTCTCTTTGAGTCGTCCTGAGCGTCAAATGAAGTTGACGTGCAGTGGTTTCTCCCCTGCGGGTTCTTCAAGGCCAACTCCCTTTTCTTTTAACGCCCACAGGCATTCGTTCACCTTATGCTGGAGGCAAAGGGTGCCGCAATCCTTTCGCGCGTCGAACCTATCGGAGGTAAGCTCGGACATTACCTGCCAGTAATGCTCGCTGCCCCATATCTCTTTGAACGGCTTCTCCTTGATATCGCCGATATGGAATCTCTTGTACCGGTCGTTAAAAAACATCCCGCACGGGGCAACCAACCCTGAACCCGACATCTGCAACATAAAAGGCGGGCCATAGCAACGGGCGTAAACCCTACGTCCGCCGCTCAAAATCTTTGACCACTTTGCTTTAACCAGATAGCCGTTTCCGCTGTAACCTTCCGCCTCCTTGAGCACGTCAATCATTTCGTAATACTTAGAGTAATCCACGCCGAGGCTGCCGTTTTCGTCATCACTGCAATGCTTGATCACGAGATAGTCCACACCGAGGCTCTTTCCCAGCTTCGCCAACGGGATCACCTGATCCCGAAACTGCGGCAGCAGCACCATTTGCAAGCCGATGGTGACCTTAAGGCCCTTGCCGCGCTTAACATCAACAGCTTTTTTAACGGTGTTACAAACCTTCTCGAAACAGCGGGGCTCGCAGCCGTGAATTTCGGCGTACCGTCCCGGCTCCGCGGCGGAAATGTTGAACCGGAGGTACGTCAGCGCGGGCAAAATATCCCCGAGACGCTCGTCTTTTAGCAGGTAGCCGTTCGTGCCTAACGCCATATCCGTTCCGTTTTGACGGCCTCTCAGGATTGCGTCGTAAAGGTACGGGCTGCAGGTACTTTCCCCGTCGCTGACAAAGCTGATCGCCTTTACGCCTATTTCGGCAGCATCGTCGAGAAACCGGAAAATTGTATCGCGCGGAAGGGGCTTCTCCCGGTTTCGCTGCAGTTGCCCATAGCAGTAAACGCACCGGTAGGTGCACCGGGGTGTTAACGCACAGTCAATCGTAATAGGGGCGATCCGCTCGCCCTGTAGCCACGCCTCAACCCTGTCGCGATGCCAAGCTAATTTGTGCCCGTCTAGGATAAGCTTCTCGGCTATCATTCTGCTTCACCAGCTTTATGATTGCTTTCCTTAGATCATCCGGACCGGGATAAAACGACTCCTCGAGTTTGCAACCGGCGGGTATCGTTGTCCCGGGCCAGCCGATACGCAGGATAGGTGCACGGAGATAGTCCCAACAGTCCTCTGCTGCACGGGCGGCGACCTCCGCTCCGACGCCGCAGTTAACCGGACCGTTTTCCACAATCAGCAGCCGCCCGGTTTTGTAGACCGAACGGTAAATAGTATCCATATCAAGGGGGTTTACGCTGCGCAAATCAATCCAGTCCGCAGTAATGCCTTCATCGCCAAGATCGGCAAGCGCACTTGCGACGTCAC
The DNA here is from genome assembly GCA_040757355.1 of Bacillota bacterium. GTDB lineage: Bacteria > Bacillota > Desulfotomaculia > Desulfotomaculales > Ammonificaceae > DTYU01. The sequence goes on from JBFLWY010000017.1 coordinate 9,459, forward strand.
GATTTGCGAAGGACATTGCCACTACCGTCAGATCCTTGCCCTCCGAACGTATAGCGGCTTTTCCCAAAGGAACTATATAGGGCTTTTCAGGTACGTATCCTTTATCAGAATAGAGCCAGCGATGCTCAAAAAACAGCACGGGTCCGGACCAAGCAACGGCATTCAAGAAAAGCCCTTTAACATCATAGGGCGTCGCGGGCATTACCACTTTCAATCCGTCGATTCCTGCAAAGAGCCTTTGAAAACTTTGGGCGTGCTGGGCACCAGACCCCCAGCCGCGAGCAATTATAGTCCTTATTACCAGCGGCACGGAGCCTCCAAAAAGACGCCGCCAGTGAGCTATATGATTTAATATTTGGTCCATAGAAACGAGTAAAAAGTCATTGCGCATATGGACCAATATTGGTCTTAATCCGGCCAACGAAGCCCCCAACGTTACACCGGTCATCGCCGCCTCGGCAATCGGGGTTTCAATAACGCGGTCCCTGCCGTAGCGCCGGCTCAGCCCTGCGGTGGTGCCGTAAACGAATCCCGGCCTGTCCACACCCTGCCCGAGAATAATGACATTGGGATCAAGCTGCATGGCTTGATCCATCGCTTCGGCGATTGCTTCGGCGTAGCTCATAATCCTTCCGCCGGCCCCGTCCGAGACGAAAGAAACGCTCCTGCCGGCTTTGTCGGCCACTAATTTAGTCCACGGCATAAGGTGCCTCCTTAGCCTGTTCGATTGCCCGGGCAACCGCGGCCGCCCAGCGCAATTTAATGGCTTCCACCCGCAACGCAGAATTCTCGGGGTCGGCTACTTCTAAGTATTGCCCCATCCTCGCCAGCGGGCATCTGTTCTGCCAGTAGGTCACTTCTTCCCGAGTGCGGTAACCGGTGTTCGTATCATCGCTCGGGCCGACATGCGCCAGCCAGCGATACGTCTTACAGCAGAGAAAAGCAGGGCCCCGCCCTTTACGTATACCTTCTATGGCTCTCCCGCTTACTTCCGCAACCGTCAACGGGTCGTTTCCGTCAAGCTTGAAAACTGGAACTCCGTAGGCGGAAACGATCGGAGTGATGTCTTCGTAAGCCTGCCTATCTTCCGACGGGGTCTGAGAGGCGAATTTATTATCTTCCATCACAAATAGAACCGGAAGTTTTTTTAAGGCAGCGAAGTTAAGGGTTTCCCAAAAAACACCCTCATCCACTGCACCGTCGCCGAAATAGACCACGGTTATGCCCCGATCCCCGCTTATTTTTTGTTTCAGGGCAATACCGGCGCCTATAGGAACTCCGCCAGCCACTATGGCGGACGTGCCCGCGATCCCCCGGCTCATATCGCACAGGTGCATCGAGCCGCCCCAGCCGCCGGAGACCCCGCCCTGCCTGCCATACAGCTCCTTGAAAAAAGCTTCCAGATCCATTCCCTTGGCCAAACAGTGCCCGTGCGAACGGTGGTTGGAAACGACATAATCTTCATCGCTTAAGTGAATAGAAACGCCTGCAGCGATGGCCTCCTGCCCGGTATATAAATGGACCGGCGTTCGTATCTCTTGGGCCGGGTACTCACGGGCAATCGCCTCTTCGACCAGCCGTATCTCGGTCATCATGCTGTATAACTCGTAAGCCTTTTCGATTTCCATCGGTCGTCTCCCCGGTCAAAACACTATATTATATAAAGTTCACGTGCCTGCCTGGATTCCTTAGTTGATGTAGATAGGCATTAATTTCATCCAACCGGCAGATCTGCCGGCATCCGTTGACCTCCATCTCCGCAACCCGCGCTAATATCCGCCGGCGCCGCTCTCCCTCCCAGATACTTGCAAAACTTTCCTCTTTGAGGTTTCCGTAGCAAAAATCGTCATCCCCCAGGTACGCGCTACACGCCCAAACATTTGCGCGCGCGTCAATGTACGCCCAGAAAGGCAGCCCCAGGCACCGGTCATACGCCCTGGACTGGGTTAACTTCCTCATCGCGTTGGAACGGAAGGCGATCTGATAAGAATCCGTTACCAATTCGCGTAACTGGCGTTCGAGGTCTAAATGCTCCCGATAGTCAAATGATGGGTCGATGGAACAGTTGCTTTTCGGGTGCTGGGAATACGGCTTGACCGTGAAATAATCCACCCCGATTTCTCTAAGCGTCTTCCCAAGCGTGAAGACCTCTTGAAAGTTTTCCGGAATCAGCAACAACTGAACGCCTATGGTGGTGTCGAGGCCTCTCGTGCGCTTTATTTCGACCGCGTTGCTTATATTAGCCAAAACTCTTTCAAAGTCCCCGGGACGGCAGCGGTGAATCCTTTGATAGGTCTGCGATGTCCCGGCGTTGATGCTGAACCGTACCCATGTAAACGACCCGAGACACTCCGCTGCTGTTTCTTTAGAAAACAGCACCCCGTTGGAAGTCATGGCCACATCGATGCCCAACCGTCTTGTTCCGTTAACAATCTCCGGCGTGGCTTTATTTAAGAGCGGTTCTCCCTCCCCGGCATACATAACGCTTTTAACGCCTTTTTCAGCCATCTCCCGCAGGTTGGCTAAAATCAGGTCTTTATCGAGAAAAACAGCCTTATACTCCAAATAATCTAAGGCGCAAAAGATACACCGGTGGTTGCAGCTCCCGGAGGGTGCAATTTCAACGTATATGGGATAAACGTTTTTTCCCTGAAGCCATTGTGACACCCGGCCTGGGTGAAAGATCAGCTTGTGAGAGTCAATCCGGAAATCATCAGCCATTCTTTCAGCCTCCTTTAACCCGGCACGTTGAACCTGCCTTTCCAGGGATTTAAGCTAAAATTTAAGCAGCGTGGAGGCAAACTTAAGAACATCCGGCTTGGTTACAGCGCGCGAGTTTCCGAGAAAGTTCGCGGCCAGCGCCCCGGCGATGTTGGCCAAAAAAGAACCTACCTTAACATCTTGTTCAGCGCCCATACAGAGGCTGGCCAGGGCAAAAAACGCATCTCCTGCCCCCACAGTATCCTGAACAGTTAAAGTGAAAGCGGGAGTTTTGGCGGTTACCAGATTCTGATCAACGCTCAGCGATCCCAAAGATCCGAGCGTCAACCAACCCGCGCGGCTGCGGAGGTGCTGCATCAGCCGTACCAGCAGGTTGCTCACGTCTTCTGTTCGCGAGGCAAACGCTAAGCGCAGCTCAGCCTCATCGAGGGTGAAGACGTCAGCCCGGCGGTATTTGGTAATCAGGTTTGTCCCGTAATTAGACGAATTTGTCTGACAGTTGAGGGCGAGAAAATTAGCTTTTTCCTGTAAAATCTCCTTTGCATTGTCATCAATCAACCCATGACCGTAATCCGCTAAGATAACCATATCATGGCTTGGAACCAGCTTCTCAAGTTTGTCGTAAAAGGGCCGCCGGTCGACTTTGTTTTTAATGAAATCGGTATCCAAGTAATTTATCGAGAATAATTTATCGTACTCGTTGCGGATGCCCCGGCGTTCGATAAACCGCCTCTTTACAATGGTCTGATAGCTGTCGTCGAATTGCAGATCGAGGATCATCGCCCGGCTCATATCGTTCAGCAGTTGCGTATGAATGTGCGATTCGTTTCCCACGATCCCGCAGAGGGTGACATTGTTCGAAAAGCTGGCTACATGCCGGGCAACCGCGAGTCCGCCGCCAAGGTACCGTTCCTCGCGTTCGTAACGCGCCGACAGAGCCCTGTCTTTCGACATCAAACCTTGCACCTGGCAGAAAACGTACTCATCAATGATGATATCGCCGACCACCAGCACCCGCAGAGACTGCATACCTTCGACGATCCGCTGGATGTCTTTAAACGTATAGCGTGATGCGAAGTCCTCGATGAAACCTTTCACACCGGGCGGAAAAACCGGAAAATTCTGATTGATAAGCTGGGTCGAGCTGAAGACCACACCGTTGGTAAAGCGGACCTCGCCCCCCAGCGAGCGCACCTTCGCGATTTCCTTCTCGATGTTGCCGGTAACGTCCTCCGCAGCATCTGCATACTCCTGGCCTTTTACATAAAGGTCCGGCTGGATGATGTCCAGGATTTCAATCGCACTCGGTGATTCAGATAACAGCACATAGTCAACACAGGCAAGAGCAGCTAAGGAATGCATCCGTAATTCATCAGAGAAATAGGGACGCCCCGGCCCCTTGTTGACGTAAGGGGCTGCAGTGACCGAAACGACAAGTACATCGCCTAAAGACCTGGCCGCCTCCAGGTGGGCGATATGCCCCGGGTGCAGGAGGTCAAAAACACCGTGACAGTGGACGACCCTGCGTCCCTGCCGGCGAAGGTTTTCCCGCAGCGCCCGGAACTCGGACGGGCTGATAATTTTCCCGGCCGCCAGGTTATTAAGCGCGACTGACATAGCCTTTTCCCTCCCGCGGTTTTGCATTGCTGTTCATCCGCCGCTCCAGTGCGGTTCTGATAAAGGACAGGCAGTTTTGCATCGCCTTTTTGTAAGTATAGTTTTCCACAGTCTTTCGCCGCCCGTTTTCTGCGATCCGCTCTCTTTCTTTCTCATTTTTGAGGTAAAAATCTACCTTACGCAACAAATCGTCCTTGTCGTAGAAGAAAACAAAGTCTTCGTTCTCGACGAAATAATTCCTGATGCTATCGTAATCATGTTCCTCCGGGATGAACCTACAAAGGTACAGACAGCCGCAAGCCATGGCTTCAAGCACCCGCGGGTGCATCGTCGTATACGGCTGTAACCCCAGGGCTATTTTGGAACATGACAGCACCTTCGCCAATTCCTCCCCGTTCTCTGCCGGACCCATCGCATAGTTCCTCAGCTTTTTGTTGCTCACCCACTCCTTACCCCATATCTTCAGCGAATGATTATGCTCCGCCAGCCAGGTCAAGGGGATGAATCTATGAAGGCGGTTGCCTACTTGAAAGCCGAACTCATAAGCCAAATCTTCTGTTATCTCCAGCTTAACCCCGCAGCGGCCCGCTGCCTCTCTTAGCACTTTCTTGTAATCTTCGACCGTGAAAACCGGCTCGGATTTTTCAATCCCTCCATAAGTAATCTCGTACGCGATTTTGAAAAACTGGAGCAAATCATCTTTGCTATGGTTGCCGCAGTATCTTCCAGCGTAACAAGCAAAGAGTTCGGCCAGCTTACCCTCTGGATCACCCACATGGGAGACAGCGGTAATATCCGCTCCATAATGTTTTTTTTCTGCCACAGGGACGTTTCTTTTATAGTAGATGGAAGGATTAACCGGCATAGGCTGGTGCAGCATATTATCTTCGGGGTAGCCGAGTTTGATCAAATCGTCTCGGAAAGCCTTCGCCATAACCAGTACAAAATCGTTCCAGTGCAATTTCGCCGCCGAATCATTAGAAAAAATATGCGGCAACGGATCCTGTACCCAGGTCACGTAGATATAATCCTGCGGAACCACGCTGTATTCCCATTTAAAGTGATCTATCTGAAAGATTACATCCGGCTTAAACTCAAAAATCTTTTCCAACCAGGAACCGGGAAAGGCTCTGTGAATGTCCGACTTTTCAATCAACAAGTCGCACTCAATACCCAACTCGCGGCATGCCGCTGTACAATCTCTGATACTATACTGCAGTACCGTGGTAAATCTACACGTGATAAACAGGACGCGAACCTGGTTCTTCCTGTCCAGAAACAGCTTTCGGTAATACTCCTCGCTATGGTTTTCTGCAAGCTCGCGGACTCGGGAAAGCTTGTCTGCATAATCCTGGGTACGGAATTGTATCGCTTCCTCAAGAAGCAACTGGATTTCTTTTTCCTGCTGTCCGTTAGTCACTAATTTGGCAGGGATAATGCTTTGATGATCTTGAAAAAAAGGCATTATGCCCGACTCGCCTTTATAACCGGGCCAAAATACAAATCTTTTCGTGGCAATAACCGGCTCGTAATCAGCGATTTGCAAGTATATCTGCATTTTCCATTTATCGGCCCAAATAAGATAAATAGGAACCTTCATCCCGTTCATCAAAGGCTGATAGGTCTGTTCGTGCAGCACCTGGAGTTGTCTCAAATCGAAAAGGTTGACGGCGATAATACAGTCATTGCTGGCAATGTCGTTATGTCGGCAAATGTTTTCTTGTACCAACAGGTGTCCCCGAAATCTTTTTGTTTCCTTATCAAAGATGTAATACGAATAATCATTCCGAGGAATACAGATACAGGGTAAATCTTCAAACGCCGAGAAGGAATTGAGGTAACTGTGCTCATAAGCGAGCAAATTTTGTACATTGCGTTCATACGTTTTTTTAAACTCCGGCAGATTCGGTTCGTAGTAAGCAGCCAAAACATTGGCAAGTATCTCTTGCTTCATCTCCTCCGTCTGGGATTCGTGTTCATAGCACCGTATAAAAGTATCTAGCGCCTCCTCATAACGGCGCCTATTAAACAGAAAGAGCCCGGCGAAGTATAAAACATCCTTATCGTCCGGATCTTCTTCCAAGGCCCGTGCATAACATTTTACGCTTAATTCAAGGTTGTTTTCGCTCTGGTATGCCAGCGCCTGTTCGATCCATTTGTTCACCGCAGCAGTTCCCCTCCGCAGGCAACGTTCGATGTTAGGGGTTCTATGTTCAAGGTTTCTTTTTGTAAAAAAAACGAAGAGAATAGCCTTCCGGCGATACGGGTCTAAGTGCGTGCAACTGTTCCTTATTAATACGGTTATCGTATGTTACCCGCTGCACCTTGAACAATCAATGCTTCAGCAAGAATAAAATCCACCGGGCCGTCTATATCCACTGATCGTTCGCGGGGCATGATATAGGCGTAAGTTGCGGGTCCGAACCACGTTGTCCGGCTGATAATAAAGTCCCACCGCGCGAGGTAGACGGCCCCGTTGAGCCGGTAGTATTTCGGCAGTTCCTGGCGGGCGGCGGGAATGTCAGGACGTAAAAAGTCAGCCATGCACCCGTCCTCAGGCAGGGTGTTGCTCCACCAGGGGTGGTGCTCGGTTTCGCAAACGGAAACCACAGCGTCCGCCTTGCGGTCAATAAGCATGTCCAGCGCCGCTCTGATGTCTTCGGCGGTGCGCAGGGGGCTTGTAGGCTGTAAGTACATAACGCAGTCGTGCTTTTTGTCTCTCTCCTGAAACCACTTCATCGCGTGGCGCAGCACGTCAATACCCGCAGCGGTGTCGGTAGCCAGTTCCGGCGGGCGAAAAAAGGGCACCTCGGCGCCGGCCTCCCGGGCGATCCGGGCTGTTTCTTCCCCGTCGGTGGATACCAGGAAAAAATCGAACACCTCGCTTTTTCTGGCCGCTTCGATCGTGTAAACCAAAAGGGGCTTGCCGGCCAGCGGTGCTACGTTCTTGCCCGGGATGCCTTTCGAGCCGGTTCTGGCGGGGATGACACCGAGAACTGAAAGACCCCTGTACACCTTACCCTCCCAAATTCATATTTTCAAACACTCTGAGCGTCTGCTGGTACTCGTCCCACTGCCCGACGTCAAACCAGCGGCCGTGGTGAGGATAAACACCGACGCGGAATCCGCCGGTCTGGGCGGCAGTCATCAGGTCCGGCATATCCAATGGCTGACCTTTTTCCATCAGCAATAACACTGCAGGTTCAAGGACGTAAAGCCCGGTATTCACCAGAAAGTGAAAATTAGGTTTCTCCTCGATCTCGAAGTGATCGTTTTCCGGACGTAAAACGCCGTACGGGACGATAAACTCCTTCAGGGCGCCTACTACAGTCAGGGCATACCGGTGCTCCCGGTGGTACTCCAACAGGTGCGCGTAGTCCAGTTCGGCGATGATATCGCAGTTGGTCAGCAGGAAAGTGTCTTCAAGACGCTCCCTGATCAGGGAAAGCGCTCCCGCAGTCCCCAAGGGCTGGTCCTCCTGAACGAAATCAACGGAATAAGGTTGGCTGCTGCCGTTGAAGTAAAGGCGGATTATTTCTGCTTTATAGCCGAGACAGAGGATAAAGCGGCCGAATCCTTGCCGGTGGAAGCGCTCCATAATCACCTCGATCATGGGTTTGTCCCGCAGAGGAATCATTGGTTTCGGCAGTATTTTGGTAAACGGGTCGAGCCGCGTCCCCTTCCCGCCGGCCATTATTACAACACTTTCCGGACGTTTCTCGGTTTTGGAGATAAACAGGTCCTGCCACATCAACAGGTCGACAACCCGTCCCTGCTCATCCACGAACGGTATGTGGCGGATACCGTACTCGACCATCAGCTGGCGGGCCGCTTCCGCACCGGTGCCTACAGGAAGCGACTTCGGGCTCCGGTTCATTATGCGCGAAACAGGTTCGCGCAGGCTCACTCCCTCTAAAAGCGCACGGCGTACATCCCCGTCGGTTACCGTACCGAGCAGAACGCCGTCTTCCCCGGCTACCAGGAGGATTTGGAGGGCAGTCCGGTCCATCTGCTCCAGCGCCTGGACGATTGACGTGTCCGGTGAAATTTTAACCTGACTTACCAGGTCCGGGCGCTGCATTGTAATCCCCCCTTAAGCCTAAGCGCCTATATCCTATGTCCTGAGTCTTGAGGACTTTCGACTCAGGACTTTCGACTTTCGACTTATGACTATTAGTTAAACCATATCCCACGTGATCACCATATCTGCCGGGATATCTACCCTGGCCCTCCTGCCGACTACCACATCCCACATCTTCGGCGGAATTCCGGTTCCCGGTCGTTTTGCGGCTAATTTTCCCGCGGTTATTACCTCACCTGCTTCTATGTCGCACACCGCAACCAGACTCCGCCTGGCAACCCGCATAATCTCAATTTCTGCATCACTGGGCCGTTTCCGGCCGTCCCCCAGCGCTATTTCCACGTTGCGGACCGCTTGTACCATCGCCGCTAATTCATCCGGCTCAAGCGACGCCCGGTGGTCAGGCCCCTCCATCCGGCGGTCCAGGGTGAAATGCTTTTCGATTATGCACGCCCCGAGCGCTACCGCAGCAACTGCCGCTTCGGTTCCCGGCGTGTGGTCGGAGTACCCGACTTGTACGCCAAAAGCCTGCTGCATCGTTACCATCGCGCGGAGGTTCACATCCCCGAAAGACGCCGGATAGTTTGATGTGCACTGCAGAAGTGTGATCTCTCCGGCACCCGCCTCCCGCGCGACCGCCAACGCTTCTTCAACTTCGCCAAGCGTGGCCATACCAGTAGAAAGTATCAACGGCTTGCCCTTAGCCGAAATGTATTTCAAAAAAGGATGGTTAACAAGTTCACCCGAGGCTACCTTAAAAAGCGGCACACCCAATTCGTAAAGAAAGTCTACACTATAGTAATCGAACGGAGTTGACAGAAACATAATACCCCGTTGGTCACAATACCTCTTCAGGGCGCGGAATTCTTCGTAACCCAAAGCAAGACGGCTTATCATTTCAAGCTGGGATTCTTCTTTTGAGGGCATATTGGCCTTCTGGTACGCCGCCCGCTCAGCGTTTTTCGTCACCACGTGTTCCGGGATGAAGGTCTGGAACTTCACTGCATCCGCGCCCGCGTTCAGTGCGGCGTCCACAAGCCGTTTTGCGATCTCAATGTCGCCGTTATGGTTTATGCCGGCTTCGGCAATGATGAAAACCCCGTCTTTAAAAGACAACCGATTTGTCACGGCCATTTACACAGTTCCTCCTCAGTTGGGAAATCCAGTTTTTTCTCTAATAAACGGCGGTCGATAGGAACCGATTCCAGCACTGAAACAATCCTCCCGCTTACATTGCCGTCCCCATGGGGGTCATAGGGGTTCCGAACACGCTTTACAAGGCGGCGAAAATCCCGGTCCTCTAAAGCCTTGTGCAGCCCGGCAATGATTTCTTCCTTGCGGCAGGGAACGTCAATGATACTTTCTGCCCTCACCCGGCCTTTCTGCCTGTTCCCGATATTAACGGCCGGCACCCTGAACGACGGGGCTTCAATGATCCCGCTCGACGAGTTACCGACCACCGCCGACGCGTACCTCATCACTCCAAGGTAACCCTGCGAACCGAGGCTCTGGTAAAGTTTAACGTTGCTGTTCTCTACGGCGTACCTTTTCCAGGCCTCAATGACAGCGTGGAAACCGGCCTCCGCCCCCGGATAGGTAACAACCTGCTGGTAGTCAGAAAACTCTTTCAAAGCGTCAATCAGCACAGCCACTTCTTGAGCCGGATTCTCTTTCCCTGTCAGGGTTTCCGGATGATAAGTGATTAGTAACGTAGGCCGGCTGACGTCAATGTCAAATGTCTTTTTTAACCCTTTAGTGGTCATTACACGTTGTTTACGAATATTCTCCACACCGGGCGCGCCGACAAGGTGGATGCGCCACGCTTCCTCCCCCATCCGCCGGAGGTTACGGGCATATTCGACCGTACCGGCGAAATGCAGGTGGGACATCTTAGAGACGGCGTGGCGCACCTGCTCGTCCAGGACCCCTTCCGTCGTTTCGCCCCCGCCGATGTGGGCTATGGGTACTCGGTGCAGTATTCCGCCAACCATAGGAACAAAAAGGTCGTACCGGTCTCCCACAACAAGAATCAGGTCCGGCACCCGTTCGGTAAAATAAGCGGCTATCTCTAAAAGGCCGAGCCCCACCGACAGAACGAGTGCACCCGGGGTGTCTGATTCCGGGGCGTTATTGATCGCTGCGGCAATTCTGACGCCGTCGGCCCTTATCTCCTGCTCCGTCCTGCCGTGCCAAGGTGAAAAATGCGTACCGGCTACCACCAGCGACAGTTCAAGACGAGGTGATGCATTAATCCTTTCAATTATAGGCCGCAACAAACCGTATTCGGCCCGCGTAGCTGTGAAGACGGCAATTTTCCGCACATCAGGCCCTTTCTTGACCACTGTCTTCTCTACTCCCTATCTGGGCAACGGGTACCGTTTCTACATCATTCAGCGGGTAATACGCCTAATTAGCTGTCCCCGGTCCTCCAAGCGCCTGCTCAAAAATCTTCCACAAGACAAGTGGTGTAAACAGCCGAGTCGTAGCGCAGCATGTAGAGACCTTCTTGGTAGTTGCCGACCCTGGTTTTTATGGTTCGCCCTAAAAACAGATCGCGCACCAATTCCGGAAAACGCGCCCCGGCCCGGTGCGCCAGGGGATACCCGCCGCCGAAGCGCAGGTTTATCTCAGTAAAACCAAATCTGTCACCTGCAGAGAACACCTGGACGTTAAACGGCCCGAAAGGCCGGAGATTGGCGGCAATATGCTCCATGTATTCGAACAGCAAAGGCTTTTTTACGGTAACCGCCCTCTCGACCTCACCGCTGCGGACCTTCAACCGCTTCCGCTGTACAGCCTGTACTAAGACTCCGTCACCGGTGCTGAACCCGTCTATAGTAATTTCGTCTCCTCCCAGCATTTCCTGAAGAATATAATCCAGGCCGCGCAATTTATCGGCCCAAAAAGAAAGCTCATTCTCATCGGCACAAACATAAATACCCTGGCCGGCAGAGCCGAAACGGGGCTTGAGTATGAGCGGAAAAGCAGTTGAAGCGATGAATGAGGGGTGTTCTTCGAGCAAAGCCGTCCGGGGAGTCGGTATGCCTATTTTTCGAAAGAACTCATAAGTTGCCAGCTTGTCGCTCCCTATCTCTGCAGAATCCAATCCAGAGACTATGGGCATGACGCTTTCCGCACTGAAAACATCTTTGTTTTTGGCAAGAAAAACGATTTCTGGGTCAATCAGTGGAATTACCGCGGAAACCCGCTTCCTTTTGCAGGTGTCTATCAAGAAGCTTAAACAGCGATCATCTTTCATTGGGGGCAGTAAAATAGGCTCGTCTGCGAAATACAGGGTCGGCGCTATCGGTGCCACGTCCCCGACAATGACCTTGCCTAACTCCTTGAATAACGTAATCAGCTCGACCCTTCTTCCCCCCGCCGGGAAAAACCAGCACAGCATCCGGATCACCCACCCGTTCTTTGGAGATGCTTGGGCGACACATGGTTTTCTTAATGTCGGCTGCTAAACGGTGACTAACCCTTGCCACAACGGAGAATCTCGAAACAGACTTCGCTTACTTCTTCCTCGGTCAGGAAACTGGTGCTCGGGAGGTTTATGCCTTTTTCCCAGAGGTCGTTGGCTACAGGGCACCGTGTTAGGCCGTAAGATCGAAAACACGGCTGCCGGTCGATGGGAGTGAATACAGGTCTTACCTGAATGCCGTTTGAACGCAACCGGGAGATGACCGACATTTTGTCTCCCCCAAATACTTTCCTGTCTATCAAAACCGAAAACAGCCACCAACTGCTCCCGGCACCGGCCTGTTCCTCCTGAAAACCGATTCCCGGCCTGCCGCCGAGAAGCTCACGATAAAGCACGGCATTTCGCCGCTTTACGGACAGGAACTCCTGAAGCCTCTCCATCTGCGCCAGCCCCAATGCAGCCTGCAGATTAGTTAACCGGTAGTTGTAACCGATTTCTTGATGCTCATATTCGAAAAGCCCGGGAGTACGGCCTTGATTCACCAGCAGGCGCGCGCGGTCTGCCAGGCAAGGGTCGTCAGTAACCAGCATTCCGCCGCCGCCGGTCGTAATGACCTTGTTTCCATTAAAACTAAAGACCCCGATTCTCCCGAAAGTCCCGACATGGCGCCCGTTATAGTAGGCACCAAGCGCCTCGGCGGCATCTTCAATAACGTTCAGGCCGTACTTGCCTGCAATATGCATAAGCCCGGCCATGTCTGCCGGGTTGCCGTAAAGATGTACGGGAATGACCGCGCGGGTACGCTGAGTAACCGCTTCTTCTACTTTGCTTACGTCGATATTCCATGTCAAGGGGTCTACGTCTGCCACTACCGGGGTCGCCCCGGCATATGTGACAGGGTTGACTGTACCAGTGAAGGTAAGAGCCGGAACGATTACCTCGTCGCCGGGCCCGATCCCCAATATCCTTAACGCCAAATGAATGGCCGATGTACCATTTACAACCGCTACAGCGTGTTTCGCTCCTACATAATCGGCGAAGCGCTCCTCGAATTCCGAAACCAGCGGTCCTACGGATGAAACGTAACCGCTCTCGATAGCGCGCACCACGTATTCTTTTTCTAGGTAGCCGATGTTGGGAGCATCAAGGGGAATGCGTACTGCCGCCAAGCCGTTGCCTCCCCTGGTTACAAAGGTAATGACCAGGCATGCACCTGTTCCTTTACAGTATCTTTATCGGCTGAGGTTCTTCCATTCTTCATTCCTGTTGTGTACAAAAGGCGTTGTGATCTGGGTGGGAGTCGATATTAAATCCTTAGGAACTACAAATTGTACCGGTCGGTCTTGTACAGACTGAGGTTATCTGAAAACCAGGCGATGGTTTCCCCAAGACCTTTTTCAAGGCTGTATTGAGGTGACCAATCGGCAAGTTGCTGCGCTTTCCGGTTGTCACACAAAAGGCGCTCCACTTCGCTATCCGCCGGCCGGACTCTTTCCCATTCCTGTTCAATAGTCACTTGTAAACCCGTGATTTTTTTAACGGTTTCAACTACCTGCTGAATAGAAACCTCCCGGCCGCTGCCGATGTTGACAACCTCCCCCACGGTTCGCGTGGAGAGGCCGACAGCAATAATCCCGGAAACGGTGTCACTGACATAGTTGAAGTCGCGGGTCGGCGTAAGGTTTCCGAGGCGCAGGGGTCCGCTTGCTGCCAGGCTTTGAGTAATTATGGTCGGTATCACCGCTCTGGCCGACTGTCGCGGACCGAATGTATTGAACGGTCTGACTACCACCAGCGGCAGACCAAATGAACGGTAAAAGCTCAACGCCAACTGGTCGGCGGCAATTTTAGACGCCGCATACGGCGACTGCGCCTGCAGCGGGTGGTCCTCGTCTATCGGCACGTAGCGGGCCGTGCCATACACCTCCGACGTGGACGTGTGAACAATACGCTTTACACCTTCTTCCCGGGCAGCTTGGACCACGTTGTAAGTCCCTTCAACATTGGTTTTTATGTATGCCAGCGGCGTAACGTATGAATAAGGAATACCTATCAGCGCCGCAAGGTGGAAGACCACATCCGTACCGCGGACAGCGTGCTTGACACTGTCGTAATCGCGAATGTCGCCCGTGTAAACCTCAATCTCTTTCAGGCACGGCAGGATCTGTAGCCACCCCCAGTCGTTACGCGCATTGTACCGGACAAACGCCCGCACATTGAAACCCCTTATTAGGAGTTCTTCAACGAGATGGGAGCCGATGAAACCGGCTGCGCCGGTGACCAGGACTTTGTCAGGCATTTTAACACTCCTTTGCGGGCCAGTCTTTTAGCCAAAATTCGTCATTTCTTGCAATTACCTGCAAGAGATGGTCGGGGTTTTGCATCCGCTGTTATTTTAATCGCACTACAACCCGAAACGCTTTAATTCAAGGCGTTTTTGGGTCTAAAGTCCTATTTAGGAATACGAAAGTCCTGCGATAAAAGAAGTGAGAGCACCTGAACGGCCCGTCGCTCCCGCCGGGCGGCCGACGGAAGGGAACGAACCGGGCGAGCACTCTCACAACTATCTACCAATAATTATACCACAGACAAAGGAGGGATGGAAACCATGATAGTCAACCACAACATAATGGCACTAAACGCCTGGAGAGGTTTGAGCGTAACCAGCAACGCCCTGGGCAAATCCCTTGAGAAACTCTCGTCCGGCCTCCGGATCAACCGCGCGGCCGACGATGCCGCCGGGCTGGCCATCTCAGAAAAGATGCGCGGCCAGATCCGGGGCCTGAACCAGGCGGTGCGCAACGCCCAGGACGGCATCTCACTGCTGCAGACGGCTGAGGGTGCCATGAACGAGCAGCACGCTATCCTGCAGCGTATGCGCGAACTGGCCGTACAGGCGGCTAACGACACCTATACGCAGGCCGACAGGCAGGAAATCCAGCGGGAAATAGATCAGTTGGTCAGCGAAATTAACCGCATCGCGAACAATACCGAGTTCAACACCCAGAAGCTCCTCACTGGAAGTTTATCTGGAAAACTTATTCACATCGGCGCAAACGCGGACCAGACCCTCAGCATTACCATTGCAACCATGACAGCCGCTGCTTTGGGCGGTACCAGCGGTGTCAATAATCTCGTGGTCACGACACAAACTCTCGCAAACAGCGCCATTTCCAGGGTCCAGAGCGCACTGAACGATGTCTCCACACAGCGCTCCAAGCTCGGCGCTATTCAGAACAGGTTGGAACACACGATCGCAAACCTGGGAGTAGCAGCAGAAAACCTGACCGCAGCCGAGTCGCGTATCCGCGACGTGGACATGGCATCGGAAATGATGGCTTTCACGAAGAACCAGATCCTGGTGCAGGCCGGTACGGTCATGCTGGCCCAGGCCAATATGGCCCCGCAGTCGGTGCTCAGGCTGCTCGGTTAAGACATCTCTTCCCCGGGGGGACCCGTCCCGGCACGACGGGTCCCTCCTATGGCTTTCTTAAACCTTAAAGACGGAGGACGTTACAATGCAAAGTTTAATGGACCGCAATGTCCTTGATGATTTAAAACAAAGGCTGGATGAATTAGTCACAACCCTGGAGGAGGCAACCAGGGAGGTCTCTGTTCTCCTGCAACAAGGCAACGGCGCACGCGGTATGAACGGACTGCGGGAAGTGCTTGAGGCACTGCAGTTTTTTCATGAAGGTTTGGATGTGCTAACGCTTGCCGACAGTGCTACCTACAACGGACTCGCGGACTTGAAAGACAAACTCGAACAGGTGTATCCATCCATATATAATGCCCTCGAAGCTGACGATACGGTGACGCTCGCCGATGTATTAGAGTATGAATTGGCGGCCACTTTTGCAAATTACAACACCACTAAGGCGGATTAGAGATGACCGTGCCGATAATCGAGTTTTTCCAGGCAAAAAGCGGTATGCCTACCGCCAGAATCATAGCCCCGAGCGGCTCTTCGTTTATGCTCCACAGCACTCATGATCCGGTGTTGGAGGCGAAACGCTTTGTTGCTGGTTATCCGTCCTTAAGCGATGCAGGGGGTATTATCTGCCTGGGGCTCGGTCTCGGCTACCACCTTCAGGAAATACTGCGTGTTGTACCTTCCGGAACGGAAATTCTGGTGATTGAAAATAACATTCAATTACGCGAATGGTTTAAGAAAAATGCAAAAAACTTACCCTGTCAAAGGGTTGCAATTGCTGATAACGAAGGTGCCGCTAAATCTTATATATCACGGATGCGCGAAAGGATTCAGGAAAAAGGCCTTGTTTTGGTCGAGCATCCTGCGTCGATTCGCCTGGATCTCGAGTTTTACGAAAACGTTCGCCGCAGGATCCGCGACCATGTTTCACTTCTTTTAGTAGACATGACCACAATGAAATCTATAAGCCATGTGGTTCACGCGAACAATTTCGATAATCTGCCTGCGGTCACTGCAGACCCGGGGATTAAAGCCCTCACGAACGCCTTTAAGGACAGGCCGGCCGTTATCGTTGCCGCAGGGCCGTCCCTGAGCAAAAACATTCACCTCCTTGCCGAAGCGAAAAACCGGAGCGTCGTCATCTGCGTCGGGACTGCCTGGAGGGCTATGCTAGCCCATGGGCTTCGCCCGGACCTTGTCGTGACCCTGGACGCCGGAGAACCAAATTATCGACTTTTTGCCGGACTTACACCCACGGAAGAGTTCCTCTGTTACGAACCCCAAACTTACGACAAGATAATTCCGATATTCCCCGGGAGGCGGTTTGCCTTTAATTCTTTCACCAGTCCCCTCACAACGTGGCTGAAAGACCTATACGGCGACAAAGGTTATATCGAACCGGGCGGGTCGGTAGCCATCGCCGCCTTTGGCATCGCCTGCCTTTTAGGTGCCAATCCTATTGTTTTTATTGGCCAGGATCTTGCCTACACTAATGGATATACGCACGCTAAAGGCACCGTCTACGAAAACCAGAAGCCCGACTTAGCACTCTCCGATATTCACTATTTTGAAGTCCCGGCGGTCGGCGGCGGCAAGGTGCTTACCGCGCGGAACATTTACTCTTTCCTGGTCCGTTTTGAAGAGCTCTTCGCCATGCATAAGGACCGGTTGATCATCGATGCCACTGAAGGCGGAGCGTTGAAGCGCGGAACCCGGATAATGACCTTCCGCGAGACGATCGACGGATATTTTACTGAGGAGTTTCCGGTCCTGCAGGTCATTGAAGAACTGCATCGCAAACACCAACCTGATCCTGCAGTCCGTGAGCGGGTCCGTCGGGAACTCAAGAAAAGCGCGGGTGAACTCGAAAAATTTATGCCAAAACTAGCAAAAATCCTGGTAACAGCCGCGAAAGTTCAAGAATTGAACGATTTAGCCGATAAAATAGGCAGGGAAGAATTCCAGCGAGGCAGTGTGTTCGCCTGCAGCATCATCGCAGCCTTAAAAAAGAAAGGCGCAGAACTCAACCGCAGGTTGAAGGAGGCAAACGCACAATCAAAACTAATAGACCTCCTTTGCCTGCTCGCTGTCGACGTGGAACTGAAGCCGCTGCTGCCGGAGAAAGCAACACTAAGGGAACAAGTTGAACGTATCATGTACGTATACAGCGCTTATCTTGAAGCGGCAAAACATACACGGAAACAACTGTCGGGTGCAGCCGAAAGGCTGTTATCAACCGGCGATCTTCACGGTACAAACGCCTTGTCAAAATTGGGAATGGGTTGAAAGGCGGTGAAACAATGTCGGTTATACCCGTTGGACAAACGCATCCCGAGACACCGGCGGTGCACGTTGAAAGGGTTCAGGTGGAACAGTCTAGAGTTGCGGGGCACCAAGAGGAGCAGCAACAACAGAATGACTTCAAAGCGCAACAGGAGTGGTCCGCACGCAACTTCGAAGAGGCGATCGATCAGTTGAAAAAAACGGCCCATATATTCGGCCGTCGCTTTCATTTCAAGCTGCACGAAGAACTCCAGGAGTACTTTGTGCAAATCATTGACCCCGAGACGAACAAGGTAGTTAATGAAATACCACCGGAAAAGATCCTAAACCTCGTGGCCGAGATCCGCAAATTGGTAGGCTTGCTAGTAAATAAGCGGGCCTGAACAGACATCAGGGGTCAGAGGGTCAGATGTCGGATAGAGCGACTGGATTCCAAGCGGGAATTCGTTTCTTGGTTTCGCTGTTATTTCAGCCTAAGGCTTCTTACCACATGCGTTAATGAGCCGGGTAAAGTTTACGGAATCGAAGGGAGTAACAAGCGATGTCTAACTACTATTTCGGGGTCAACCGGGTTACGGGTTTGGCATCAGGGATCGATACAATGCAGATGGTTGAAGACCTGATGCGGGTGGCGCGGAGGCCGCTGGACAAACTGCTGCAGAATAAACAATTGTTGGAGTGGAAGCGCACGGACTACCGTACCATTAACCTTGCGCTGCAAAACTTCCGCGCTAATTATGCCTCATCTATGCGCCTTGAGGGAACCTTCTCTGCCAAAGAAGCAACCTCCAGCGACACAACGAAGGTGACCGCCACAGCAGGCGGCAGTGCACAAACCGGGACTTACAGCATTAATGTCACGCAGTTGGCGCAGGTGGCCAGTGATATCAGTTCTTCCGCTCTATCGCTTAATGCGGGCGATAAGATCGATCCCGACGAAACGCTGGAAAGCCAGAAAGCGAAGTTCGCAACACAGTGGGGTGCAACGACCACGCTGCAATTCAGCATTACGACATACGATGAGGACGCCATTGCAACCACTGAAACCTTTACCGTTGACACAACTACGGACAGCCTGAACGACGTCATAGCTGATATTAACGCCAAAAGCAGCACCCTCGGGGTAACCGCTTTTTACGAGTCGAGCACGGACAAGGTCGTAATCTCAACGACCAAAACCGGTAATTACTCTACAAACGAGATTGAGATCGCAGATGTCGCCGATTCGTTCGCCCTGGGAACGCTTCACCTCTCCGCTACCGCAAACGGGCAGAATGCCGTTATCGATATCAACGGCCTCACGGGGATAGAAAAATACGAGAATACCTTTACGCTAAACAATGTAACATTTAACCTTCTAAATACCACAGGCGGCTCTCCGGTAACTGTTCAGGTTACTCTGGATACCGATACGGTATACAATACCATCGAGTCCTTCGTAGAGGCGTTTAACAATTTAATCGACACAATTAACAACGAGCTCAACGAGACAAGATATTCGGACTACCCGCCGCTCACGGACGAGCAAAGGGAAGAGTTAACCGAGTACGAGATCGAGCAGTGGGAAGAAAAGGCCAGGAGCGGACTCCTTTACAACGATTCGATCCTGCGGAGTGTGGTATATGATCTGAGGCGCGCGCTCACCACCCCCGTGGACGGCCTGACCACATATGACGACATCTGGGACATTGGTATTTCTACCGGATATTACTACGAAGGCGGCAAGCTTAAAATCGACGAGGCGAAGCTCCGCGAGGCAATCAACACAAACCCCGATGCCGTAATGCAACTCTTCACAAGATATGACGCCAGTTATACTTATGAGCAGAAGGGTTTAGGCCGCAGGCTGTACGACGAGATCAACGATGCAATAGACCGCCTTACCGACTGGGCCGGATATCCAAGCACATTCTCGCTGTACGACGACAGTTATCTCGGCGACTCTATCCGCGACCTGGACGAGCGCATCGCCGATACGGAAGACCGTTTAGCAAAGCTTGAGGAACGTTACTGGCGGCAGTTCACCGTAATGGAACAGGTAATTGCCCAGTTTAATTCACAGAGCATGTGGTTAACACAACAAACTAGTGGAGGTTAGTAAAGATGACGATGCAGTTGGATCCTTATCAGCAGTACCGTGAAAACGCAATTCTAACCGCAAGCCAGGAGCGTTTGGCCCTGATGCTTTTCGAGGGTGCCGTCCGCTTCACCCGCCAGGCAAGCGAACACATTAATGCCAAGAACACATCCGCGGCGCATAACTTACTGGTGCGCGCCCAAAACATCCTGGAGTACCTGGCTTCTACCGTTAACATCGAGGCGGAAGTAGGCCGAAACCTGGCCCTGCTCTACGATTTCATTCACGACCGCCTAATAGAAGCCAATATAAAAAAGGATACGAAGCCCCTCGACGAAGCAATTTCTCTCCTGGAGGATTTGCGGGACACGTGGCGGCAGGCCCTTGACGGGGAAGCAGTTGAAGGAGAAAGCCTGTGATGGAAGATCAGGCGGCGGTTTTGCGTGAAATGCTGGCCGTTACTCAGCAGATGCATACCAAGGTCCGCGATCTCGGTAACCACCGCATTGAAGAAGGAACGCCGGTACTTGTTCAACTGGAGGAATTGCTTGCCGCGCGCCAAGACCTGATTACGCACCTGGAAGCGCTCGGGTCTTCAAGGCTTTTTCGGACACCAGGTAACGATTCGATACTGAGAGAAATTCACACGCTCAACGAACAAATCGGCGCGGAACTGGAGGCCAAACGACAAGAACTTGTAGTAACCCTGCGGAAAGTTCGGGAAGGGAAAAAGGCACTCGCGTTAGTGCGTGAGTTTTCTGCCCGAAAGGGAGAACTGCTTGACCACCGAAAATGATTGCTGGTTACTCCTTCCCACACCACGAAAAAACCGGCCGGTATAACTACCCGAGCCGGTTTTCCATCCATTCGACAACAGTTGTTTCTTGTTACTCACTTCATGAAGTCTACCAGCGAGGGCTGAAGTATTCCAGCGGCCACCGCAAGTGTAGCCTGGTAGCCGTACTCCTGGTTTCTAACCTTGATAACGGCTTCTGCCATATCGGTATCTTCAACCTTCGATAACAGGTTGGTCAGATCAAAATCTAAAACTTCCATCCGGTCCTTGCTCATTTCCAGGCGGTTAACCCTGGCGCCAACCTCGGCCAGAGTCGCAAGGATGTTGTCAATATTCTGGCTAATTTCATCCAGTCTGGTGTTGGAAATGCTCGCTACATCTCCACTCTGCAAGTTTGTTATGAGGTCGTCTATAACTTGAAAGAGCTTTGGCAATGTTGCGCTGTCAAAGATCGCCTGCCCGTCTACATTGACCGGTACGGTAACCCCTGGGCTGACTTCATATTCAAAAATGTCGCTGGTTCCGTTCCATGTCCCGGTACCACGGTCATAAGGGGGGGTGAGGGTGTTGGTTCCGGCGAAGATATACCTCCCGGCGTAGTTAGTATTTGCTATATCGCCAAGGTGGTCCTTCAGTTGCTCCACCTCCCTGGCAAGAGCAGTCATCGACTCGGAGGGGAGGGTGGAGTTGGCGCCGGCTACCGCGATCTCTTGAACCCGCTGGAGGGTGTTGAGCGCCTCCCTGAGTGCAGAGTCTGTCGTATTCAACCAGGCGATGGCATCATCCATATTCCTCTTGTACTGATCATTTTCACTAAGTTGGGCCCTGTATCTCAGTGCGATCAATACCCCGCCTGGGTCGTCCGAAGGACGGTTAATTCTTTTACCGGAAGACATCTGCTCCTGATACCTGTTCATCTGTGTCAGCCGGTTGTTCAAATCATATAGGACTCTATTGGTTATCATAGTCGGCGTAACCCGCATTGCACTCCCCCATTTCTTATAAATCCGGAAGTCAGGATAAGGAGCTTTTTCCTCTCCCGCAAAGCGTTTAATTGCTCTGCAGGAAACGCTACGTTTCTTCCGGCCCACTTTTCTCGTTAGAATCCAAAAGTCAGAAGTTAAAAGTTAGAATTTAGAATCAAAAGCGAATTCTTACAAAACCATTCTTACTCCTGAATTCTGAATTCTGACCCTTATCCACTCCCGTCAGCAAATTTCATCCTTTACTTACACCTGGCCCACCAGACCCATCCGGTTAATGATAATGTCAAGCTCCTCATCCAGCGTGTTTAAGACCCGAGCCGCGGCTTGGTAAGCGTGTGAAAACTGAATTATGTTGGCCATTTCCTCGTCTATCGAGACGCCCATGACCGACTGGCGCTTGTTCTCAAGTTCGCCGAGAAGTATCTCCTCGTTCTCCGTCATCCGAACCGCCTGCTCCGTATCAATTCCTACAGTGGCCACCAGACTGCGATAGTAGTCGCCGAAGGTACCGGTGGGGGCAGCCGGCGGCATCGTAAGCGCATCCTTAAGCTGGGCGATTGCGAGTGCGTTCGACCCGTCACCGGGAATCTTCGCCACGTCGGTCGCCGCCGCGATCGTATTCAGATCGGCCAAAATGCCCGCCGCTACAGCTATGTCAGAAGCTCCTGTTCCGCTGAAAAAGTCGTTACCGGTACTGTTGTCAAGTCCGAAGCCCGCCTGGTGAAGCGCATTAACTTCGTCAATGAGTGTAACTGCAAGCTCGTCAAGCTGCGACAAAACATCCGCGATCCCGGTATCTCTCGCCCAAATCATGCCCAAAAGGCTGCCGCTTGTCATGGTGACCGGTATGCCGTCGCTGCTCCACTGAACTTCGTAAAAATTGTTGTTCAGCGGGTCGGGCACCGCCTGGAGAGCATCAACCGTCGTACCCTGGACGAGATTCCTGCCGCCGATAGCCACATCAACCATTCCGTCAGGCTGTTCGGTAACGGTTATATTGACCATTTCCGCCAGTTCGTCTAGAAGAAGGTCTCGGCGGTCGCGCAAGTCGTTCGGGTTATCACCGACGGATACCGAGCGCGCAATCTGCTGGTTTAAATCAGCCAACTGGCTCGCGATGGTATTAATCTCGTCGACCGTTACACCTACGTTGAAATTAAGATCATCCTGGAGCTGTTCCAATTGTCCATTGATATGCCGAATGGTCTCGGCAAGGGTGATCGCACGCTGGCGCACCTCCGACCGGACCGCGAGGCTCTCCGGGGTTTTGCTCAGTTCCTGCCAGGCATTCCAGAATTCAACCATTGCATTGTTTAAACCGTTATCGGTCGGTTCACCTAGGATAACCTCGACCTTTTGTAGGCTGTCGCGCCTGACCTCCCAGTTGCCGAGGTTCCCCTGCTCGTTCCGCACCTGAAGGTCAAGGAAATTATCGCGTATCCGTTCTATGCTAACGATATCCACCCCGGTACCGAGCTGCCCCGGTACCTCAGGACGGCCGAGAGAAGGAACAGTGAAAGGGGTGTCACAGGCTTGAAGCTCAACCCTCTGCCGGCTGTAACCCGGTGTGTTGGCGTTGGCGATGTTATGCCCGGCCGTCTCCGTAGCCTTTCGTTGAGCCATTAGCGCACGTAAAGCGGTTTGGAACCCCAAAAAGGTGCTTATCATCATGGTTAACGCCACCTGTTTAACGTTCTACGTTCTGCGTTCTGCGTTTAAGCTCAAAAGGATAGACCTTTGGGGTCAGTTCACGGTTCAGCTTAATCGGTTTGACAGTTCGATAGTTCAACAGTTCGGGCTTAGACCGATGGACCTTTAAGGTCGGTTCACGGTTCGATAGTTCGACAAGCTTTTGCCCTAAATGCTTTCGTCCAAAAGCGTATCTTGCTGAAGTTTACGCCATACCTTGAGGAGATCTTCAGGAGACACTTCCTCCTCACCCTGTTTCTGGTCTTCCTCAAGATAGCGGTAGATCCTCACCCTGTCTTTAGCCCGTTCTGCCCGGAGCCGATAGGGATAATTGGCAAGGGCGGCTGCGGTGTTGAGCTGTTCCACGAAGCGGACCAGCCTCTCTCCCTCCGGGATGTTGCGGTTTAATTCTGGAACTTCACCGGTCCTGACCTGGTGCTCGGTGCGCAACAGCCCTTCTTTTCGGACCTGATCAAGTTCAAACATAACCTGTGACTGCAGACCGCCTGCACCAACTTTCATGTGTGAACCACCACCCGTATAGACCGGGTTATACTGATTGGTTGATGCCGAGTTGCCGGCCCAAAGGACTATGGCCCTCTCTAAGACACGCGCGTGATAAAATTCGCGCCACTGTTTCTTCCATCGTTAAGGCACGCTGGAGCAAAATGTACAAGCGGGACTGAAGCATCAACAGTAAGGAGACTTCCCGCTCGAGACGTTTGCTTAAGGCTGTAACGGCATTCTTAAACTCAGCCGGCAAAAACTTGGACAACTCGTTAAGCTTGCAGTCCTCCGGCAAGGACAGTTCTTTCTCCAGCACCTGTTGCATCGCGTGCCTCTTTTTTTCCAACCCGACGAGTACGGAAGTTAACTGATCCTGCTTTGCAATACCATCGAGGATACCGCCCTGATCACTGAGCGCGATGGCTTTGATCTCTGCCTCCGTTACTGCAATAATGTCTTTAATTACCGTACTCTGCTCTTCAAGGATACGTATCAACCGTATAACCGCCTCCATTGCCGTCCCCCTTTTTTGGGTATAAGCCGGAAACGAACCCTACATTAAAAAACCGGCGGTTAAGACCGCCGGTCCAACCGCAACTCCCTAAGAATACCTGCTGCAATCTGTTTAGAGTCGGGTTCATAAGTACCTTCCTCAATCTCTTTGCGAAGCCGTGTGACCAGATCCTCCCGAACGTCTGAAAGCATCTGTAGCAGTTCTTTGACTCCCCGAAGTTCCCGGATCTCAGCAGATGGCTCAAAACTATCTGCTACGTACTTGTCTTTCTCTGCTTTGTTTGCTTTCCCTCCGGCCTGTTTCTGCTGGATGCCGTACAGTTTCAGGATGTCGGCTCTGTTGGTCGGTCCTACCTTCATATGGCATCAGCCCTTTCGACTACCCTCTACCTTTTAAATCGGCGAAAAAAATTGACTCTTTATAACAAAATTATAGTTCATTAATGATTTCTTGAGCAATCTCTCTAAGTGGCACCACCTTATCTACAGCACCAAGTTCTATAGCTGCCTTGGGCATCCCGAACACCACACAACTTTCTTCCGCCTCAGCAATAGTCCGGCCCTTGTTCCTTTTAATCTCTTGCATTCCCAGTGCGCCGTCACGTCCCATCCCGGTCAGCAATACCCCCAAAACCTTATGACCGTATAATTGCGCAGCCGAAACCATAACTTTGTCTACAGAAGGACGAAAGGCTCCGGGAGGAGCAGGGTTAGTCCCGGCAACCACCTTAACCGTGGCCTTACCAGGTCGGCCGTTAAAGTAAAGATCGTACCCTGAAGGTGCAATTAGTACTTGGCCCGGAGAAACCGGTTCCTCACCGGTTGCATGCTTGATTTTAATTATTGAGCGTTTTGCCAAGTAATCAGCCAGGGCGACGGTAAATCCGACCGGCATGTGCTGTACGACCACGACACCGGCGGGAAAATCGGCCGGTAGGGAAGGAATGATTGCCTGGAGTGCAACTGGTCCTCCGGTTGAGCAACCGATCACTACCAACTCCCGCCTGCCTTCTCCCAGCAATTCCCTTGGTCTGAACCCGTTTCTCTGCAATGCATCTCCTAGTCTGGCCCCCCGCTGAACAACGTTCCTCAAAGAAATAGTAGCGGCTGTTTTAACCTTCGCCGCTAACTCGTTAGTCACTAAAGGGAGTTCCGCAGGATTCGCAGGCTTTGTTATAAAGTCAACAGCTCCCAAAGCAAGTGCCTCAAGAGTCGTCCTACTTCCTGCCTGAGTTAGTGCACTCAGCATCACTACAGGGACAGGGCGGGTCTGCATCAACCGGCGTAGGGTTTCAAGTCCGTCCATCACGGGCATCTCGACGTCAAGAACAATTACATCCGGCTTTACTTCCACTATTTTCTCCAGCGCTTCCAGCCCGTTCACCGCTGTTCCCGCTAGTTCTATGTCTGGATCCTCAGCCAGCATCCGCCCGATGACCCGGCGCACGAACGCAGAGTCATCCACCATCATTACTCTAACCCGCGGCATAAACCGCCTCCTCCGTAAACTCGCGAGCAAGTTCCTCTATAAGAGCCCTTACATCAATAATCAGCGCTACCTCACCGTCACCCAAGATGGTAGCGCCGGAAATCCCCGGAGTGCGTCCTAAGTAATTACCGAGGGACTTAATTACAATCTCTTGTTCCCTTAGCAACCGGTCGACTATCACCCCCACCCGTCGTTTTCCAATGCCGACAACCACAACAGAGAGCCTGTGGGATTTCGGCTTCTGGCCATTGAACAATTCCGCCAAACAAATGAGCGGCAGCACTTTGCCTCTAACCGCAATAACTTCGGTATTGCGTACCTTTTTTACATCGGTCCGGAAAACGTTCATCGTTTCCATAACATTTGCCAATGGAAAAGCGTAAACCTGACCCGTTATCGATACCATCAGCGCACGGATGATCGCCAGGGTAAGCGGCAGCTTAATGGTGAACTTCGTTCCCTGTCCTAACACCGAAGACATTTCGAGGAAGCCGTTTATCTGCTCGATATTTTTCTTTACCACATCCAAACCGACACCTCGCCCGGAAAGGTCCGTAACTTCTTTGGATAGCGAAAACCCTGGCAAGAAGACGTAATTGAGGATTTCGCCGTCCGATAACCGGGCCGCAGCTTCTTCGTCAATTAGACCTCTGTCAACCGCCTTGCGTCGAATTTTATTAACATCCATTCCCCGCCCGTCATCCTCAGCGATAATAACTATGTGGTTCTCCTGGTGGTACGCCTTCAGGAGGATATTACCGGCTTTGGGTTTTCCCGCCGCCACCCTTTCCTCGGGACGTTCAATCCCATGATCCACGGCGTTTCGGAGCAGGTGAATAAGCGGATCACTGATCACCTCGATTACGTTCCGGTCGAGTTCCGTCTCTTTTCCCTCTACAATGAAATTAATCTCTTTGCCAAGCTTGTGTGCCAGATCCCTGACCATGCGTGGAAAACGGTTGAATACCTGCGCAATAGGCAGCATTCTAGCCTTCATAATCTCTTCCTGGAGATGGTTGGTCAGTTGCCCAAGGTGGGTGGATATTTCGTTCAGTACCTCCACAAGATCGTTCGTACCGTAACGTCCCTGAAAAACCTCGACGAACCGTTCCAGGCGAGTGCGGTCAATCACCAATTCCCCTACCAGATTCATCAAATTATCAAGTTTTTGCACGTCAACCCTGACAGTCTTCGCCTGCTTTAATGCTTCCTCGCGCCCTTTGGCTTCTACAGTACCGGTTGTCTTTTCTTCAGCACCCCGAGTGACTTCCCTCTCTTCACGAACGCAACCGTTAGATGCCTCGTCCGGCAGAATAATTGGCTCTATGGTCACTGTTTCAACTTCGGCAATAGTCATTAACACGCTGTGTACGATACCAGGGTCCTCACGACTTAAGAGCACAAGCTCGAAGGCATTTCCGTATTCGCCTTTTTCGATGTCTTCGGCGGGCGGTACTGATTTAATTATTTCTCCGTACCGCTGGAGGGTTTCAAACACTAGGAACGCGCGGACGGACTTCATCTGACAGTGCGGAGCAACGTGAACGCGAACCCAAAAGGCCTTTAATCCCCGGATGTACGCAATACGAACGACATCTTCTTCCGCCTCTGTAAGGTTGTGAACAGAACCGGTACCAGTAGACGCAGTTCCCGGAACCGGCTTAGCAGGCCCGGAACCTTGAGTGCCGGTAAATTCCCGGAGCCTGTTTACTATCACACCAATGTCAACGTGATCACCTTTGCCGGTAATCTCGTCACGGAGCGATTTGAGCACATCCAGTGACTCAAACAGCAGGTCGATCAATTCCTCCGAAATTTCGAGCGTCCCCTGCCGCAGACGGTCAAAGAGGTTTTCCATCTCATGTGTCAGTTGCGACATACGGTCATAACCCATTACTGCCGAAGACCCCTTTATCGTATGTGCAGCCCGGAATATCTCCTGCAATAAATGAGGGTTGTTGTCCTCTTTTTCTATGAGAAGAAAGCTGTCGTTAAGAATCTGGATTTTTTCGTCTAGTTCGTCCAAGAAAACACTGATTTCGGCTTCCGAGAACATACAGACCCCCCTGTATTGGAAATGAGAGGTGGCCTCACATTTTTCACTTCCCTGCTTGCGCGCAGGCAAGGCAAACGGTCTCTCGACTTCCTAATAAAATCTTCATGCCGTGAACCTACACTTACGTCTGTCGAAAGCTAGAGTTTTGCAATAATCCCTAAATCGTTACCTCCGCTGCTGCTTCCGCTTGTCCTAAAGACTCTTTTTCATGTTCGTCCAGTATTCTTTCAAGACTAAGCAGAATTATCATTCTACCCTCCCATAGGGCAATCCCCCGGAGGTAAGCAACATCCACGCCGTCAATCATCGCCGGCGGCGGTTCTATGTTGTTTACCGAAATCCGCAGCACCTCGAGAACTGCATCAACGATCATCCCAACTGTTACTTCTCCTATTTCTACGATGATGATCCGGCTCTGTCGCGTATATTCCCCTCTTGCCAGCATGAAACGCTCGCGCAGGTCAATTACCGGGATGATCCTACCCCGTAGGTTGATTACCCCCTCC
The DNA here is from genome assembly GCA_040757355.1 of Bacillota bacterium. GTDB lineage: Bacteria > Bacillota > Desulfotomaculia > Desulfotomaculales > Ammonificaceae > DTYU01. The sequence goes on from JBFLWY010000017.1 coordinate 37,640, forward strand.
ACGAACTCCGGCGCACGCGGGACGTGAGTGATCTTCTCCATCCGGATGATCTCAGAAACCGCAGCAATATCCAAGCCGTAGGTCTGGTCATCCAACTGAAAAACAACCACCTGCTCCTCTTTCCCAGCAGTTTCAAGGTTCTGGGCCGCCATGCGCTTCCCTCCTTGTTTAAGGTTCAACGTTCAAGGTTAGGCTCAGAAGGACTGACTTTAAGGTCGGTTCGAAGTTCAAAGTTTGGAACAGGCCGAAGGCCGTTTCCGGCAGAAAATACAGCCGCACCCGAAATGCCGAATACTGCGCTAATTCCGGCCTACTTTTCTATGTTCAACGTTCTATGTTATATGTTTTAAGTTTTCTCGTGATTCCTGACTCGTGACACACGTCAATCATTGTTGCGATAGTATTGCATTCTCTTGTTTTATCGACTATTCCGGCAAACAACTTAACCCCTTGCTGAACTGCTAAAGTCTCACGCTGCCAGCCGTTATCGCTCAACCGGCTTTGTTCTTTCACGCACTTTCCCTCCTCCAAAAGTGCGGAAAATTTTCATCAGGCTATGAAGGAACCCCTCAGCTTATGCCGAATAATAGAGGAGAAAGGCGACATTTGTCAAAAGGATGAATCGCGCGTGGACCTTGCGGCTATTCTGGGAATAACCATCGGCTTAGCTTCGCTGGTGATAGGCTTCCTTTCGGAAGGCGGGCATATAACAATGCTGATCGCACCGTCAGCGATGCTCATCGTTTTCGGCGGTACTTTGGGCGCAACGATGGCCGGATTCGCGCTTCATGAAATAATGCTCATCCCTCAACTTTTCAAGGTAATCCTCTTCAGCAAACCAACAGACCAGGTACAGCTTATCGAGAAAATTGTTGAACTGGCCGAAAAGGCCCGCCGTGAAGGGTTGCTCTATCTCGAAAACCAGCTCAAGGAGATCGATTCCCCCTTCCTGCAAAAGGGCGTTCAACTGGTGGTAGACGGTACCGACCCCGAAGTCGTACGCGGGATTATGGAGACGGAGATGTACGCCATGCAAGAGCGCCACAAACTCGGTCAGGAGATCTTTTCGCAGGCGGGGGGATATGCACCTACGATGGGCATTATTGGTACCGTTATGGGGCTTATCCACGTGTTGGGCAGCCTTTCGGACCCCGAATCGCTCGGCCCCGCCATCGCTCTGGCCTTTACCGCTACGCTCTACGGCGTCTGCAGCGCAAACGTATTCTACTTCCCGATCGCCTCCCGGCTGAAAAATCTCAGCGCAAAAGAAGAGATTGCCTACATGATGATGATTGAAGGCCTTCTGGCGCTGCAGGCCGGCAACAACCCGATTCTGATCAGGGAGCGGCTGACAGCCTACCTCAAGCCCAAACAGCGCGCAGAGGCCGAGGCCGAAAAGGAAGCGGGCGAGGCTTATGAAACGGCATAAAAGCGAGGTTAAGGAGGCCAATCACGAGCGGTGGCTGATTACCTATGCAGACCTGATCACCCTTCTATTAATATTTTTTATCGTACTATTTACTTTTAGCAACATTGATGCGAAAAAGTTTGCCGGTATTGCAGAATCGCTGTCAAGGGCGCTTGGCGGAGGTTCGGGAATGGTCCTTGAAGGAGCGGGGCCTTCTGTTGTCTCCGGCGCCCCGGTCTCTCAAGACCGGATAGAATCCAGATTCACCATCGCCAGCGAAGCTGAAGAGACGCAGCTCCGAAAAATCAAAGAGCAAATTGAAAAATACGCTAAAGAGCAACGGTTAGCAGGGCGTGTCACCACTAGGATTGAGGAGCGTGGCGTGGTGGTCAGTATCCAGGACACGGCGCTGTTTCCTCTGGGATCCGCGGATCTTACCCCGCAGGCAAGAGAAGTCGTCAGGAAAGTGGGGCAGGTCTTATTGACGACCGATAACTACATCCGTGTTGAGGGTCACACCTGTAACCTTCCTATCCATACCGCACGTTTCCCTTCGAATTGGGAGCTTTCAGTCGCCCGTGCCACGAGCGTCGTGCAGGAACTCCTTCATTCCGTCAACTTCCCGCCGGAACGACTCTCCGCCTCCGGATACGGTGAATACCGTCCCATCGCCCCTAATGACTCGGAAGCCAACCGGCAGCAAAACCGCCGGGTCGACTTCGTGGTTTTGCGCTCCCGCTACAAGGAAGTGGAACCGGGCGTACTTCCCGAATTGTTCTACGAAAAGCCCGAGGTAACTCCCTGAAAAAGCAAAAACCGACGCACCCTCTTCATCTATTTTTCATCCATCATCCCTCATCCTTATCATACAGCACATCCTTATCGTCAGAATCCAAAATTCAGGAGCCAGAATCCAGAAGCTTTTATAACACCAAGGTGCCAAGACTTTATTACTCACACTAAGCCACTAAGACCACCAAGATTTTTATTAGGTTTTTTAGATTTTTTTCTTTGCGGCTTCGTATCTTTGTGTGATTACCTTTGCTTACAAAAGATTCGGTTCTTTCATATCATGGTGTGAAAGGACTCACGACTCGCCGACTCGCGACTCGTGACTCGTGACTCGCAACTCGTGACTCGCAACTCGTGACTAATATGGTGTAGACTCAATCCCTTAAGGTTGGGTGGTCTGTCGGTGAGACGAGATTCCATCAGCCTGGCTATGATTGTAAAGGATGCAGAAAAGACCCTTGCCCGGTGTCTGAACAGTGTACAACATTACGTTGATCAAATAATAGTCGTCGACACCGGCTCTCAAGATGCCACTACAGATGTCGCAAGAAGCTACGGTGCCCTGGTTGTTCATTCCCTATGGCAAAATGATTTTTCCCAGGCAAGAAATGTAAGTCTCGGGCACGCAACCGGGGACTGGGTACTTATTCTCGACGCGGACGAGGAGTTGCCGCCCGAAACTGCTATCAATTTGCACAAGCTCGCCGGCAAACCCGGTGTCGAGGCGTGGACTTTTAAGCTTGTCAGCCCTATATCGGCAGCCGAAGACAGCCCTAAAACAGAACACCTCAACATCAGAATGTTCCGAAACAATACGTCTTACCGCTTCGAGGGAAGAATCCACGAGCAGATTAAACCCAGCATTCTCAGGGCGAATGCCGGCGCAGTCATCGACCATTCCAACCTGACGATCATGCATTACGGTTATATTGGCGGTTCGAAAGAGCGCAGGGATAAGACGCTCCGCAACATCAGTATCTTAAGCGAAACATTGCGGGAGAGCCCTGAAGACCCTTTTGCACACTACAACCTCGGTGTAAGCTACTTCGCCCTGGGCGATCTTAGCAACGCGCAGAGGCACTACGAAATTGCCCTCCAGCGACTCGACCCGAACTCCGGGTTCGCGGCGGCACTGTACCGCAATTATTGCGTTTGCCTGTGTGAAGCGGGTGAATACCTCCGGGCGCTAGAACTCGCCGACACAGGCTTAACCTATTTTCCCGACTACCCCGATCTCTTCTTTGTAAAAGGGCAGATCTTTTGGGATTTAGGGATGCTGCCGCAAGCCAGAGCCAGTTTTTTAAAATGCACCCGCTTCCGGCGAACTCCCCCGGAATATACGACCACGCACGGAGTTACCAGCTACCTGTCTTTCGAAAACCTGGCCGATGTATACTCACGCGAACAAAACTTCGGTGATGCTGTAAAATACTTAACGCTGGCTCTTAAAGCACAACCTTCTTTCCGTTTGTATTCTAAGCTCTGTTCTCTGTTGCAGAACCTAAACATCAAAGGACAAGAACTCCTAGCGTACCTGCAGGATAACCTTAACCTTGATCCTGCATTTGCTGCGCGGCTGCTGTTTGACGTTCAGGAGTTCGACGCTTCACTTGCGTCCGCCGCGCGCGTGTCCTCCCCCGACCCCGAATTGCACATGCTTAAAGCTAAATGCTTAATTCAACTGGGCCGCTACAACGAAGCGATCGAGTCATTGCGAACCTTTCCGGCGCATTCCCCCCTGGCCGGAGAAGTGCTAAAGCAGACGTGCATCGCCATGTGGCTGCAGAATCCGAGGCAGGACGCACACGCACTCATTTCCAGTTTTATGGCACCGAAAAAGCCAACGGCTGTGGCTTGCGCAACAATTAACTCCCTGATCCAAGGCAACCTTGGGATACAGACCGACGTTGAGGGGTCTTCCGGTCAGCGGGAAGCCGTCAGGCAACAAGCGCTGGATATCGCTCTGGAGATTTTACGCCTCGGGGATCGGGACCTCGCTTTGGATATCTGTCTGGGGGCCGGCGGCAGTAAAAACCCAGGAGAAGCCTGCTTTACTTTGGGAAGGCACGCTTTGGAAGCAGGGTGCAACATAGCGGCAAAAGAGCTGTTACAGCGGTCGCTAAACGGGCACGCACCGGCCGTGGAAACCCATTATTTTCTAGGGGCGAGCTGCGCAAATCTCCACCTTCACACCGAAGCTTTCCATCATTTCTTAACGGCCAGCCGGCAATCGCCTGATAACGAACTATATGCCTTGTGTGCGCTTGAACAACTGGTCGTTCTGTGTTCGGCCACTATAATGGAATGCTTGAATCTTGAAAACAGCAACGCCGACCTGACACGGGAGTTATTCAGACTGACGTCTCTTAAAAGAAAGTTGCACCGACTGAAGGAGGCTGTCAGTTGACGAATTCAATCAGCCTTTGTTTGATCGCCAGGAACGAGTCCGACCATATCGGCCGCTGTTTGAACAGCGTCAAAGGATTCGTAGATGAAATTGTGGTGGTCGACACCGGTTCAACGGACAATACCATTGAAATCGCCCTGGCTGCAGGAGCCAAAATTGTTGAGGCGGAGTGGAAAAACGACTTCAGCCATGCCCGGAACACTTCTCTGGAAAACGCCACCGGAGAATGGATCCTTTTTCTCGACTGCGATGAAGAACTCGCTCCCGACAGCGGCCCCGAACTGCGGAAGATAACCCGTGACAGCTCATTTGAAGCCTATTTCGTTGTCGTAACAAACCTTACACAAACCGGGTTAGAATTGAGCTTCCCTAGCATCCGCCTTTTCAGAAACAGGAAGTGTTACCGTTTCAGGGGTAAAATTCACGAACAAATAGTCAACTCCATCGTGAACGGCTATGGCATCGAAAAGATCGGCCAAAGTCAAATATCGGTAATCCATCACGGGTACAATTCAGACACCATAAACATTCGGGCGAAAGTACACCGGAACCTTGAAATCCTCAAGGCATACCCGGAAGAAGAAAAGGACGGGTTTTATTATTACAACTTGGGGACGGAGCACCTCCGCCTGGGCGAAAGAGAAAAAGCCCTCGCAAATTATACTCAAGCACTCCGGCTTACAAAACCAACCCAATCCTACGGGCCTATCCTGGTAAAGAGAACAATGACCACTCTGATGGAACTGCAACGGTTCAGGGATACCATCGAACAACTGCGTTACTACCGGGAGATATACAAGGATTTCAAGGACCTTTTTCTCCTTGAGGCGGTATGCCATCTTGACTGCGGGCGCTATTCCGAAGCCGGGAAATATTTGCGGCGTTTCCTCGAAATGCCGCCGTCTTCTGTCTGGTACCCCGTCGAAAACATCAGGGGTTCTACGGCAGACGAGTTGCTCCACCTGGCGGAAACGTTAACCGTCCCCCTGGGCTATCCCGCCATAAGCGTATGCGTTATCGGCAGAAACGAGGAGGACCTCGTGCAGCACTGCATCAGGAGCGTCAACGAAATAGCAGCAGAGGTGATCTTCGTTGACACCGGTTCGGAGGACAAGACTCCTGCCATCGCCCGCCAGCTTGGGGCCGACGTTTACAGCTTCCCGTGGAACGACAGCTACTCGGAAGCCCGTAATTTCGCTATTGACAGAGCGAACGGCGAGTGGATTTTGGTTCTCAATGCCGACGAAGCACTGCCCGACGAAAGCAGGAAGATGATCGCTGACCTGGTAAGAGCGGCAAATCGGAGCGAAAGCAAAAAGCACGCGGGATATCACCTGAAAATCTGCACCTTCCTGGACCGCAGTTTGTCCCCCGCCAACTGCCATGTGGCGGGAGCCTGCAGGCTGTTCCGGAACAGGAATTACCGCTTTAGGGAACCGCTTCTCGATGACGTCGCCCGCTCAATCCTTGATTCCGGGGCAACAACCTCTTTTGCCGAAATCACAATCAACCACCTGCACTTCTCAGCCGCGTACGAACAGGTCGCCCGCAAGCGGCACTTGAAGATCGAGGCTGTAAAAAAAGGGCTGGCCGCGAGCCCCGTCAGGCAAAACTTCGCCTTGGGCATCGAATGCTTTTACGCTCAGGACTTTGCCTCCGCAGCAAGATACCTGACGATTGACCCTTTGAGTCTCGACGAGCCGGACCGGCCCAAGTTCTTCTATTGCTACGCCATTTCACTGTTGAATACAGGTCAATACGGTGCGGCCGCAGAGGTTTTAAATGAAGCCCTCAGTCATTTCCCAGATTACACCGACCTCGTTTACTCCCAGGCCATAACAAAGTTCCTGCTGGGTGAAATCCAAGTCGCCGAACAGTTGTTGGAGCAATGCCTAGAACTGGGTGACGCCCCATGGGAGAAATACACCGTCAGCCCCGGAACGGGAAGCTTCAAAGCGCTGTGTTCCCTAGGCGTTATCCTTGCCCACAAGGGCGATACCGCAAAAGCGCTCGAGCTTTTTACGGAGGCAGCCGCTATTACCGGCAGCTATCAACAGGCAATAGAAAATATCGTCTTCCTGCAAGAAAGACTACCTCTCCCGCTCGAGGCTTTTCTCGAGGCCAAGGGCCTCCTGAACGCGCGGAGCCTCAGTATCGTCTCCAGGTCGCTCGCGAAGATGGGAAGATTTGAAGAAGGACTGCATTACCTCGCCAAAGCCACCCGGCAGATTGCTGCTGAGCAGCCGCCTCGGAGCTTTATGGGAATCACGGGCGCTATCGATTTTCTGATAAAGGGATTGATGTCAAACCTCGGGGTTACCCCTGGAAAGCTCGACATTTAGAGAGCTCGTTACTTCGGGTTGCAAGGAGTGTAGCCGAGCGTATGAAGAAGGTCCTCATAGGCAGCGCAGTTCGCCAAGATCCCGGGATATTAGAGTACTTCCTGGGCTCTCTGCGCGAGCTGCGGGTGTCCAATTGTACCGTAGATTTCATGTTTATCGACGATAACGACGATGACGCATCGTCGCAGATGCTGTATGCTTTCCGCCCCTTACGCTCCAAGACGACCGTCATCCACACCGTTGGCAACCGAGAACCGTACGTCAAAGACGAAAGATACCACCAGTGGAAGGAGACGCTGATCTGGCGAGTGGCTGGTTTTAAAAACCTGATCATCGACCACTGCAAGCGAGAAAAGTACGACTACCTGCTGCTTGTCGACTCTGACCTCGTTTTACACCCCGAAACTCTGCATCGCTTGATAGAAACCGGCAAAGACATTATTTCGGAAATATTCTGGACAAAATGGCTTCCTGACGCCGTAGAAATGCCGCAGGTCTGGCTAGCGGATGAATATAAGCTTTACGCACACGCGCGCGGGGAGATACTAACAGCCGAAGAAATAGAACACCGCATTTCCGAGTTTTTAAGCATGCTACGCAAACCCGGCGTGTACAGAGTCGGGGGGTTAGGAGCGTGTACCCTGTTCTCTCTAAAGGCACTGCGTAAGGGGGTCTCTTTCAAAGAAATATACAACCTTTCCTTCAAGGGCGAAGACAGGCATCTGTGTATCCGGGCCGCCGCTCTCGGCTTCGAGCTGTACGTAGACACCTGCTTTCCCGCCTACCACATCTACAGGGAATCAGACCTAGGCGGGGTTGAGGAATACCTGAAGTCAACCCGAACAATCAGCATGGTCGCCCACACGTCCCTGGTCACAACGATGCTTAAGAATGTGCTGGAAAAGTTGGAAAGCTTCGATTTCAGGCGCAGAACCGATCCGCGGCGGTTTCGGAAGCACTTTACCGCACGGGGATGGGAAATGCACAAATCCCTCTGCACAAAATACAGGGCACGCAGAAGAAGGCTCATAATAAGGGCCGAGGTCGCCGATGTAGCCGACCTTACGTTTGTTGACGGGCTGAACGGGTGTGAAGTCACCGTCTTATTGAATTTCAAGGGTTCTGAACGCGGCGTCCGGGTTGAGAACGCAAAAGAAATCCGGTTAAAAATGATCAACGACGGCGGGTGGAAGATCGACAGGTGCTCAGTGGTCAACCAACACAACCGGTGTAAGGAAACGCCCGTTGTAACTCGCGTCTTCAGCGGTTACACCCGCATGGTCAAGACCGGCCCCCAGAAAATAACCCTGGCGATGCTCGTCCACAACGAAGCGGACAGGCACCTGCCCGCCGTGCTCGCCCACGCCGCCGCATACGTGGACGAAGCCGTGATTCTCGATGACGCGAGCACCGATGCTACAGTGCAGGTCTGCCGGGAAGTCCTGAAGGACATCCCCACCTTCATTCACTCGAACCCGACCCCGGGGTTCGAGAATGAGGTCAACCTGCGTAAACAGCTCTGGGAGCTTACCCTCCGGAGTTCACCCGATTGGATACTGTGCCTTGACGCAGACGAAATGTTTGAAGACGCGGCAATCCTGAGAATCAGAAGCTTGGTCAACCAGCCCCACATCGACGTCTTTGCCTTCCGGTTGTTTGACTTTTGGGATATGGAGCACTACCGCGAAGATGAGTTCTGGAACGCTCACCTGAGATATGCACCGTTTCTGATCAGGTACCAGCCGCAATTCCCGTATGAATGGCATGAAACACCCCTGCACTGCGGCCGGTTTCCGAAAAACTTAATGTTGCTCCCTACGGCGATTTCCGACCTGCGGGTAAAACACTTCGGGTGGGCGACGGTAAATGACCGCGTGGAAAAATACAACCGCTACATGCAGGCCGACCCGGAAGGTAAATACGGCGTTTTAAAACAATACCAATCAATCTTAGACCCCAATCCCAACCTGAAAAAGTGGCATGAGCAGTAATAATGAGGTAAAAACAAGGTCCGGTGATCCTGCAGTTTGGACTCCTCCGGGCACTACGGAGGGTAGCATTGTTTTTGGGGGTCGGCAAGCTTGGCTTGCGGACATATAGAAGTGTCTTCGAAGGCGGCTTAGATACCGACCACTTTGTATTGTCATGTTAGAAAAAACGGGCATGTCGCACATTACTAAGCCGCCGAGGACCCTATTATATTTGCGGTTGGAGGGAACTGGAATGGGCAGCGTGTATAAGCGAGGGATAACACTCTGGTTTACCGGGCTCAGCGGATCGGGTAAAACGACTCTCTGTAGTAAGTTAAAAGAAATCCTCTTGTCCAAGGGTTTTCGCGTGGAAGTTTTAGACGGTGATGAGGTGCGGAAGTGTTTAAGCAAAGGCCTTGGCTTTAGCAAAGCGGATCGAGACGAAAACATCCGCCGCATTGCTTTTGTGGCAGACCTGCTAACCCGCAACGGAGTTATCGTTCTGGTATCGGCCATCTCACCATACAGACAAACACGGGATGAAGTGCGTCAAAAAATCAAGGATTTCGCTGAAGTATACGTCAATGCCCCCCTGGCGGTCTGTGAACAACGGGATGTTAAGGGACTGTACAAAAAGGCACGTGCCGGTAAAATTAAAAATTTTACCGGTATTGACGATGTTTACGAACCACCACTCAAGCCCGAGGTAGAATGTTATACCGGCCAGGAGACGGTTGAACAAAGCATCACAAAAGTTTTAGCATTTTTAGAAAAAAAAGGATTTACCGGAAAGGTAAATAAGTATAGGCTGTACAATTCCTTTCAAGCTCAAAGGAATCACCCTTGCTACCAACTACAATAAAATAAACCGGCAACAGGAAAGCCCGTGGTCACGACCGACCTGCCGTAAGCCAGGAACATTCCGGGAGCAAAGACCATCTTACCCCACAGACAGGATAATTTCGAAACATATCAATCTCGACCACGGAGCAGTTAATGAATGGCGGTCCGTACAAACCTGTGCTACTCTGCTATTATGCCGTAAACTTCATCGGCAGGCAACCCGATAAATTCTTGAAGTTGAAAACCGTGGTCAAGGATACTAATACCGCCACTAGATCTTGTTTGTGATGGATACGACCGTACCTTAGACTGGCCGAGATAGATGTATTGCGGTGTAATGGTCAACCCACGGGTATAACCTCCTGAACGGTATACCGTCTCCCCGTCTTTTCCCAAGCCGTTCTCCCACGAAGTGCAGTAGTAAAGGCTCCTGTTATAAACGATACAACTGTGTGGATGCTTGACGCCTGTAATGCGGTGTTTTATTCGGGAAAAGTCGTGCAAGGAAATCTCAATGATAGCCCCGTCGTTTTTATCGCTGTGCGGAATCTCCGGGCCCGACAGGGAAAGCATAGACAACAGCAGGTTATCATCTTCAATCCAAAGATCGTTGAAATGGTGCCGGTCTGAGGAGTAGTCCGAGATACGGATTTCTCCGGTGCGCCGGAAGTTTTCGTCATAGATCCCCACCGCATTGCGCCCGGTTTCTACTATGTACCAGTGTTTCCGGTAGAAGCGGAGCCCGTGTAAGTCTAATGACCCCAATGTGAAGTGTTCTCGTTCCTTGAACTCCCCGTCAAAACGTATCACCTGATGCTCTGTAAGTACGAAATAGTGATCATCTTTCTTAACGATCCCGCGGCAGCTTCCCGAAAAAACCAACTGCACAGACATGTCAGGCTTAACGATAAGAATACCTCCGTCGGGGCCGTGATCAATCCCTGTACTGCAGGTTACAATAAGCCTGTTAGGGATTGCTAGGCTTACTTTCATTTTCTTACCCCTTCTCTAATAATATTTTTCTGTTATACACCCTTTATTGCATTGCGAAATAATCTGAGAAATGATATTGCTTTAATTCCTAAAATTATACTTCTACGGGCATTGGAAGCTTTTTACAGCCCATAACGCACCGTAAGGCTTTTCCAACGCTCTCCCCATATTGTCAACAAAATGATAAACCTTGGCTCCGTATAGATCCCATGTTGTATCAAAATCATCTGGTTCCCAACCAGACCTGTGTTCTTGCCATAATCCCCCGTCGAACCCCCAAGCATCCTTCCCATCCGGATGTTTTTGGGGTAAAAAACCGAGCGGCGTAAAAACAACTATTTGAATTCTTGTTATTTGTTCAGTTAATTTGAGCAAATGAATTGCCTCTTCTTTTTCTAAATGTTCAATTACATCGAGTAGAAAAACTGAATCCACAGACTTGGGCGGGAACAATGATACGATTTGACTCCATGTAGCGTTTATTACAACATAATGGCGAGTCTTATCTTTCTCAATTAAGTTTTGCAAATGCTCGATATACGGTCCAAAAGGCTCACAGCAAATATGCACTTTCGGTATGACAAAAGGTTGCGGTCTAATCCCACATCCAATGTCAAGCAAGATGTCAGCGGGTAATATTTTTTTTGAGACTGTCGGAGTCAATTCGTCCCTTTCAAGCCAAGTGAGACTCACTTCAGTTACTACCTCCCCTAGAAATAGACGTTCAACCTTATACTGACAGCCCAGCACTCAGTGCAGCTTTTCCACTTCAACGGAGAAACCTTCATTGGCCTGAGTGCCCAGCACTCAATGGGACTTTTTGAACTTCGGAGGAAAGACCTTCATTAGTCTAATGCCCATCACTCAAGGACTGCATTGAGTGCTGGGTTAAACTTCAAAGATCTTACTGAGTGCTGGGTGGGGTCCGTTCGACGTTCTGCGTTGGGAAAAAGACCGAAGCTCGTAGTTCGTAGGCCGGAAAAAGGCTGAAGGCCGTTTCCGGCAAAAAACATATCTGCCCTTAAAATGCCGGAAACGCTACGCTTATTCCGGCCTACTTGTAAAATACCAGCTCACCTCACACCGCTCACTTCCCAATTCGCCGTGGGATAACGGTAGACAGGGCATTTTCATTCCCGGTGGCGACCCAGCACTCAACTCAACGGGAAAGAATACGAGATACTTTAATGACCGTTTGCTTGAGCACAGGTTACACACAGAGTTGAGTGCTGGGTCGTGCACGACTCCTTTATTTACTGCGTTGTTTACCCTCGAACATTGGTCAAGTCCAACCATAGCATTGAACACTTGCAGTTCATGTCTATCTTTACTAAACAAAGTATTGCTTACAGCATCTCATCACGGCTTTGACACTGGCGGTTCCAGTTGCTGAGAATGATGCGGACAGCCGTGCTGCTTACATTTGCCGAAAGATACTCCGGCGGCGGGCGCCACCCGGCCGGTTCGGTAAGCACAGCGCTCACGGCGTCTAAGACGGCCTGGGGTTCGGACCCGGTAATGAGGTTGCTGCCGGCCTCGAGCGTCTCCGGTCTTTCGGTTACGTCACGCAGGGTTACGTTGGGAACATTAAAGATGCAGCATTCCTCCTGAACGGTCCCGCTGTCGGTCAACACACATAGCGCGTTCTTTTCCAGTTTGACAAAGTCAAACAATCCTAAGGGCTCCGTGGTCCGTACGCCGGCCCCCGCAAGAGTCTTTCCGAATCTGTGGAGCTGCGACCTTGTTCTGGGATGCAGGCTGCAGAGAACAGGCATCTGATAAGCGGCTGCCAGACGATGAAACGCTTCGATGAAGTTTGCCAAACGAGTCCGGTTATCGACGTTTTCAGTGCGGTGTAAGGTTACCAAAAAATACTCCCCGGCTTTTAGCTCAAAGGTCTTTAAAGCCTGGCTGGTCTCAATCCGGGAGGCGTAATAATCTAACACCTCCTTAATGGGATTACCGGTAACGTAAATGCGGTGACCCGGAATGCCTTCCCGTAACAGACTGGCCCGGCTGCGCTCCGTGTAAGGCATGAGGATGTCGCTGCAGTGGTCCGCCACCCGGCGGTTGATTTCCTCCGGCATACGGTCGTCGTAACAACGGTTGCCGGCTTCCATGTGGAAAACCATGATGCCCAGCCTTTTAGCAACCATCGTAGACAGAGCACTGTTGGTATCTCCCAAAACCAGGAGGCGGTCCGGCTTTTCCTTGAGCATAACCCTTTCGCACTCCGTTAGGATCCTGCCTATCTGGCCCATTGTGCTTTCCGACCGGCAATTCAGGGCATAATCAGGAGGCCGCAACCCCAACTCGGAAAAGAAGACGTCGGTCAATGACGGTTCGTAATTCTGTCCGGTGTGCACCACGATATGGTTCGACAGTTTATCAAGAAGGGGGATGATACGGCTCAGGCGGATTATCTCCGGGCGGGTCCCTAAAACCGTCATTACCTTCATCCCCATGATTCCCTTTCCTTGCTGTTGTCCGGTCCCGGTATAAAATTGTGGCGTCTTAGCATACGTTCGATTTCCGGGATGGACATCAAAGAGTCTTTAGAACTGTATTCCTTGTTTAAAGTGGTTCTGCCGGTTTCTTTTCCGGCAAGTTCCGGCAGCATCGGCTTGATCACGTAATAATCCCCGCGTTCGTAAGTGCGCCATGCCTCTTCAGCGGCGACCAGGATCTCGTGCACTTTCTCCCCGGGACGGATCCCCGTAAAGACAGTATCGATCTTACGGTCGCCGATCAGAACCTTGGCGACGTCCAGAATCCGCGCTGCGGGAATGCGCGGGACGTACGTCTCTCCCGGAGCGGCCGATTCAAGGGCCGCAATGATTGTCCCTACCGCCCGCTCAAGCGGAAGGAGAAAACGGGTCATTTCTTTGGTGGTGACGGTCACCGGCCCGCCCTTCTTTATCTGCTCAATGAACAAAGGGATTACCGAGCCCCTGGAAGCCAGGACATTGCCGTAACGCACGCAGATAAAGCGGGTGGTGGGAATGGCGATGTTAGCTGTGATGAAGATGCGTTCCTGGATGGCCTTGGTCATCCCCATGACATTAATGGGCTTGCAGGCTTTGTCGGTCGAAACTCCTACTACTGTCTTGACAGGAAACCGGTGTTTTTGGATGGCCCTGACAATGTTTTCCGCCCCAATAATATTTGTTTCCACAGCCTCGAACGGGAAGTATTCGCAGGATGGAACCTGCTTCAGAGCGGCAGCGTTAATGACAATATCCGCTTCGGCCAGCACGGAACAGACGGAATGATAATCGCGGATGTCCCCGATCCTGAACTCCAAAAGGCGCCTGAAGTTGTTGTAGATTACTTCGTCGGTGGCGTTTTTAAATTGCTGGTATTCGAGTCGCATGTAGTGCTGTTTAGCTTCGTCCCTGGAGAAGACAATAACTTTCCTCGGTTGGTGGGAGGCCGCTGACATCAGATGCCGCGTTAAAACCTTCCCCAGTGAACCAGTGCCGCCGGTGATAACCACTACCTTATCCTTAAAGACCAACATCTTTGACCCCTTTTCACCCCGGCCGCCGATAATACGGTGCGGTAATATAATCCTGGTACATCTCATCAACGAGTTCCGGCCACTCCGGAGGGGTATAGCCGGTTGAGCGGCGGAACAAGGTTGAATCCAGCGTTCTGTCTAGGGACGGACTGGCATCGGGTTCAATGATGATCGTTTTGCGGTACCTATCTGCGATGAGCCTGAGCAGATCGTATTTGGAGATAGGATTCGAGGAGACCTGGTAGAGCCCGTTAAGACCCTTATTGGGGATGACGTAGTCCGCAATTACGCGCGCCAGTTCAACAGTAGGGAGCCCCGAGTACATTACCCTGCTGAAGCCTCGGACTTTGCCCTCCTGGGCCAGGAACCATTCCACCAGGCCGTGTTTCCCCTTTAGCTCGTGACCGATAATCGACGTCCGCAAGGTAATACAGTGGCGGTAAACCACTTCGCCCAGGAACTTCGTACGGCCATAAAGATCAGTGGCATCAGCGATGTCGCTTTCGGTATACCGGCCTTTCCCGCCGCTGAATACACAGTCGGTGCTGATATGGATCAATCTTGCCCCGGCAGCCTTGCAGAGCAGAGCGATGCGATGGGGCAAAAGAGCATTTATGGCGATAGCCTTGAGAGGATCCTGAGCGGCAGGCACCTGTTTAATGATTCCTATCGCGTTTATAACGATATCGGGCCGGATATCCGCAACGGTTTGGGCAATGGAGCCGAAATCTTCAGCGCTTACACCCGTTCGCGCATTCTCTAACAGTACGGCGGAGAACCATGTGGACAATCTCCCGGCACTGCGCGCCGTGCCGTAGACGTCCAGGTCACCGCGTTGGGAAAGCCGGGCGAATAACGTGTGACCCAGCATTCCGGTAATACCAAGGATGAGAATCCTTTGCCCTGGCATGTTTTTCCAGCCTTTCCGTTTTCGTTGAAGATTAGGACCATCCACGAGCCGCTTCTTAGTCAACGCTCCCTCTCAGCCTGCGGTCTTTGGCCAGGCAGGAAGAGGAAAGGAGATCGCCATTTCACCAACCCGGGGCAAAAATGGCTTGCTACATACGCAAGTGATCATATTGGGTGATACAGGTTTGGTTTTGGCATCGTACGTTATCCCCTGTAAATCCTCATAAAAAAACTCAACATCGGTGAATTTTGCAAAATCCTTTTCCGTTATCCCAAGGAGGAGATGGTGAGGGTTGCCCGGCGCCTCATTGTAAGGCACGTTGAATAAAAGACGGTTTCTCCATTTCATCTTTACTGCGACCTCGAGGCCGTTCGGTATGTGCTCGATTACACCCCGTGATACAACATAGTCATATTCGGGCATCGCCCGAACAAAATCTTCCGATATGACAAGATGCTTGATCGCGGCTCCGGGATAGTGTTCTTGCGCATATTCGATACACTGTGGAGACACGTCAACTCCTGTTACAAGAACCCCGGGGATCTGCGCGATCATTGCGCTGCCATACCCAACGCCGCAGCCGAAATCCAGTACTCGTACAGGGATATCCACCAGTTTTAGTCTGATATCCAGGC
>JBFLWY010000018.1:0-10813 GCA_040757355.1 Bacillota bacterium
GACCTGGATGCCTGGGTCGTCAGGTTAAAGAAACGTTTGCCGATGTCCTCCTTGTTTGCCGGCAGGCGGTCATGCAGCAGTCTCACGGTGTGCTAAGGTACAAGACTCGAATCTGTCCAAAGGCGGTTAAGCTGTTGTTCCGTTTGTTAAGCCCTGGTATACTGGAAGCAGGGAATGGAAAGCAAACGGCAGGCGGGCAGCGCGGCACCGTCGCAGCAGAAGCTGTGGAGTTCTAAGAGAGTGTTGCAAAACCATAATTAACCAGAAGCGAGTCAATCTATCTACGGATGGGAGGCTTTAGTGAAAAGCCCGGAGGCCGCGAAAAACGAGCATGGCGCGGAAGGCGAAGCCGTCCGGAGCGGAGCGTACATGGTAGTACGTGAGCACCGGACGGCGAGCCTGACAAAGCCAGGCGAAGTTTTGCAGCGGTCTCCTAAAGGGGTGAAGGGTGCACCATTATATTGATCGCAGTCTGAAAGCCTTGGCGCGGCGTTACCCGGCCGATTTCATCCGGGTGGTTTTAGGGCCGTATCCAGGACTTTTCTGCCGGACGATTGATAACCCGGAGATTAACCTGCCGGAGCGCCGGTTAGACTTTGTCTACGAGGTGGAGGACAGTGAAGGCACAACCCTTCTGCATTTGGAGTTCCAGATGCGTCACGAGCCGGAGCTGCCCCGCCGGATATTTGAGTATAACGCCCTGCTTACGGCGGCCCACGGCGTACCGGTGGTCTCGGCGGTGCTTTACTTAGAGCGCAGGGAGTACAAGACACTGCCGGCGGCATACATGGTGGCGCTTGCGGAGAAGACGCTGCACACCTTCACCTATCCGGTGATCCGGCTCTGGGAGTATCAAGAGGCGATCCTAAAGGGTGAATTGCGGGGTTTAGCGCCGCTGTTGCCCTTGCTTTCTGCGGAGAAGGACGAGAGGGTGTTAGCTCATACGAGGGAACTGATTCTCACGGCGCCCGATGAGAAGTGGCGGCCGGAGGCGCTGTCGGTGGCGGTGACGGTGGCGGAGCGTTATTTTGACCGGGATTTTCTGTTACGTTTTTTCAAGGAGGAGATTGCCATGCTGCGGGAAGCGAGCATTGTCCAGGACTGGATCAGGGAAGGCATGGAGAAGGGCATGGAGAAGGGCATGGAGAAGGGTATGGAGAAGGGTATGGAAAAGGGTATGGAAAAGGGCATGGAAAAGGGTCGGCGGGATGGTTTGCGGGAAGCCATTCTTGACGTCCTGAGCGAACGCTTCGGCGTGATCGGGCCGGAGGTGGCCAGGAAGATAGAGGCAGTGGAGGAAGTGGCGGTGTTGATGTCCTTGCACAGGCGCAGCCTTAAGGTATCCAGCCTGGCGGAGTTCAGCGCCCTGCTCGATGAACTAAAGGTTCAAGGTTAAGGCTTAAGGCTCAAGGGACAGACCTTTAAGGTCCGTTCGACGTTCGACGTTGGACGTTCGACGTTGGGTTCAAGGGACCGGATTTGGGGGTCGGTTCGACGTCCAGGCTTTAAGATGATGGACCTGTCTGTCGTACCAGCGGTACGGGCAGGCCTTTAGGGTCCGTTCGAAGTTCAATAGCTCGATAGTTAAAGGCTTGGCCTTAGAGTCGGACTTTTGCGGTCAGTTTTGCATTCTGGAAGGCTGCGGCTGAAGCAAATCCGGAGCGAGGCCGTTTCCGCTGGGACGCTTTTCAGACCTTTCTTGAAGACCCAGAAAAATCCTGCATGCTACAGCGTTTTCTCAACAAACAGGAACCGCACGAAGTAGAACCAGTCTTCTGAAGGCGCCGTCCTGACGTGAGCATCCGGCGGAATATGCAATAAACTCCATCTGATTCGAACTACCGGCGAAAGACTATGCGGATCGCGGTCCGGAGAAGATATCCGAGTGCGGCGCCGAAGAATGTGCCGAGAGCAATGCCTAAGAGCGGATTAATGTCCGCTACCAGTTCCATGGCCCAGTCTACGGGTGAAAGCTTCCAGATCAGATGGTAATAATCTCTGAATGGGCTGTCATGAGCCAGCCATTCCCGCGTGGGCTCAAAAACGAAAATAAAGAATATTACCCAGGCATAAATGATTCCGCCGACGGCCCATATTATTGATTGCTCTAAAGAGGGGAAAAACCGCCGCATATGTGCTCCTCCTTATTTCGTTAACGGCGGTAAGAGACAGAAATCCGTCCCTTACCGCCTGAGGTGAGAAGTTTAATAAACATCGAGAAAGATCGGGTTGGTGATCACCTCCGTGGGATACGATCCAGGGTATTGGAAGGTAAAGCGGATAAAATAGAACCAGTCCTCTGAAGGCGCCGTCCAGGAGATGGTGGTCTCGGTTCCGGGGTTGGTGACCGTCTTGACCACGTTCCCGTCCCGGTTGATGATCTCAAACTTGTTACACACGAAACCGGTTACCGGCTGCTGCACCACCTTGAAGGTAAAGCTTCCGCCCTTTGGCAGCCTCACCACGCTGCCCTGCATGTAGCCGTTGACGGTGAAAAGACCGAGGTTGCCGTCTCCGGTGGCGCTGGCCCTCCCGGCTTTAATGGCGTCCCAGACGGCGGCGCGGTTCGTCGGGGAGTAGCTCGTGGTGTAGATCCAGGTCCGTCCGTAATCTATCAACCTCGAACTGTGATGGTCTGAATTACCGACACCCACGACAAACCCTTTGCCGGCGATGGTGTTGGACAGGTTCGCCTTGAGGATTGAAACCCATTTCGAGATGGTTGAAGAACTTGCCGTCCGTTCGTAGGATAACAGCTCCATCGCGCGGAAACCGGTTACACTCCAGTTCTGCCACTTGACAGCCCGGTAGGGATGGGCAATGACCGCATACGAATAAGGAGAATTGTGGCTGTTGATGGCGTTGATCAGGTTCTGGGGCGTGTAGTACTTGTTCTGCGGGATCGAGCTTGCGCTCTCCTTGAGCCGGTAGCCCAAGGCGTGGCCGAGCTCCGTGGAGTTTGGGTCTCCCTGCGTCTGAACACATCCTATCTCCGCTCCCGGGGCGACGACTATCCCGTAGCTCGACTGGGCGGAGTTACAGGCGGATACATAAGATGGCCATCCGCCGTTATTTCGGATCCCGTCCTCGTGGTCAGTGATGATGATCCACTTAAAGCCATCGTTTTTCATCTTGGAAACTCTTTGGGAAATGCTCTCATTCCCGTCACTCCAGGTGGTATGGTTATGCCCGTCGCCGGCGTACCAGTTGGGCCGTGAAGGAAGCGAGGTTATCACGACAAGGGTCTCGGCGGTAACTGTATGTTTCGCTTTCCCGGTCTCGAAGGTTGCACTTGTCACAAGGGTGAAGCTACCGCCTTCCCCGGTCACAAGGTCCCCGACCGGGACGACAACCTCCGGGTTCAGGTAACTTTTCTGCAGCAGGGGAGCGAGGTCGAGGCTCTCAGGCTCATCGAGAATAAGCGGCAGCTTTTCTTTAGTCGGCGCAAGATCCGCCACGCTTCTAATCGCGGCGTCTGGCGCAAGCTTTGCTCTTTCTTTCCCCGATTTGTCAGATACGGTGATCTCCAGTAACCTCACGCCGGTACCGGGCGACATGTTTACCGCCATAACGGGAATCCCGATTTCTTTCGGGGTCGGTTGGAAAACGGTGATAAACCTCGGTACAACGAGACATCCTCGGCCGTCCGGTGTGGCCGCCGCAGTGAAATGCGGCTGCGGCGGCAGGAACTCCATCGGCGTCCCCTTCTCTTCCGGAACGGTCCCGGCCTCTTCAACACCCGCCGCAGCAAATGCCGCGGCCGCTATAGCTAGCAGAACCGACAGAAGCACGACCGCAAAGAGAACCGTTCGCCGATACGGAACGGGTTTCCGCAGCATAGGCGCTAAACCTCCTTACTTTATTTTAATTTCCCGGCTGGCAGAATTCTACCTAAAAATTCAGTTCCCGGCTCCTCCGGCGGTTCTCGCTTATCCTTTCACCTCCCCTTGCCAAAGAGTCCAATGCCTGCCAGACTTTGCGCCTATTTTACAAAAAAAAAACGGCGTCAAGGGTTCAGGTAAAAAATTTTTCCTGCACTGGTGATCCGGTTTTAAGCTTGGCTTGTGGCAGGGCAAATTGCAGCGGCAAAACTTCGCAGATGCGCGCCCTGTCTGCCGGCAGGCAGGGGGCAACTCAACCGGGACCTGGATGCCTGGGTCGTCAGGTTAAAGAAACGTTTGCCGATGTCCTCCTTGTTTGCCGGCAGGCGGTCATGCAGCAGTCTCACGGTGTGCTAAGGTACAAGACTCGAATCTGTCCAAAGGCGGTCAAGCTGTTGTTCCGTTTATTAGGCCCTGGTATACTGGAAGCAGAAAATAGAAAGCGGTTGGTCAAAGCGGTACCGGAGCAACGGAAGTTGTGGAAGTTGTAAAGATTAATTAGGGGTGTAGGGGTGCACCATTATATTGATCGCAGTCTGAAAGCTTTGGCGCGGCGTTACCCGGCCGATTTCATCCGGGTGGTTCTGGGGCCGTATCCCGGATTTATCTACCGTACCGTTGATAACCCGGAGATTAACCTGCCGGAACGCCGGTTAGACTTTGTGTACGAGGTGGAGGATAGTGAAGGCACAATCCTTTTACATTTGGAGTTCCAGATGCGTCACGAGCCGGAACTGCCCCGCCGCATCTTTGAGTATAACGCCCTGCTTACGGCGGCCCACGGCGTACCGGCGGTTTCGGCGGTGCTTTACTTAGAGCGCAGGGAGTACAAGACACTGCCGGCGGCATACACGGTGGCGCTTGCGGAGAAGACGCTGCACACCTTCACCTATCCGGTGATCCGGCTTTGGGAGTATCAAGAGGCGATCCTGAAGGGTGAATTACGCGGCTTGGCGCCGCTGTTGCCCTTGCTTTCAGCGGAGAGGGACGAGAGGGTGCTGGCTCATACGAAGGAACTGATTCTCGCGGCGCCCGATGACAGGTGGCGGCCGGAGGCACTATCGGTGGCGGTGACGGTGGCGGAGCGTTATTTTGACCGGAATTTTCTATTACGCTTTTTCAAGGAGGAGATTGCCATGCTGCGGGAAGCGAGCATTGTCCAGGACTGGATCAGGGAAGGCATGGAAAAGGGCATGGAAAAGGGGCGGCGGGACAGCTTGCGGGAAGCTATACTTGACGTCCTGAGCGAACGCTTCGGCGTGATAGGGCCGGAGGTGGCCAGGAAGATAGAGGCAGTGGAGGAAGTGGCGGTGTTGATGTCCTTGCACAGGCGCAGCCTTAAGGTATCCAGCCTGGCGGAGTTCAGCGCCCTGCTCGATGAACTAAAGGTTCAAGGTTAAGGCTTAGGGCTTAAGGCTCAAGGGACAGACCTTTAAGGTCCGTTCGACGTTCGACGTTGGACGTTCGACGTTGGGTTCAAGGGACCGGCTTTGGGGGTCGGTTCGACGTTCAGGCTTTGAGATGATGGACCTGTCTGTCGTACCAGCGGTACGGGCAGGCCTTTGGGGTCCGTTCGAAGTTCAATAGCTCGATAGTTAAAGGCTTGGCCTTAGAGTCGGACTTTTGCGGTCAGTTTTGCGTTCTGGAAGGCTGCGGCTGAAGCAAATCCGGAGCGAGGCGTCTCCGCTGGGCCGCTTTTCCGGCCTTTCTTGAAGAGGTAGCATTTCGAGGCCTTACGTACCCACCAGTCTGACCGCTCATCGCCGAGGTAATATTTGCCGAGGTAGGCGTAGGCGTCAATGCAGCCGGATGTCAGTTTCCAGGCTCCTGTACCCATCTTGGCCGCTACTCCTTCCTTTTGCGTTCCCGCAGATAAACCACCCGGTCATCACTTTTCGGATGATCGGGAGGCACGAGCCCGTATTGCACGAGGAGCCTTCGGGCCTTCTCTGCCCCGGCTTCCGTCAGCCATACCGACTTCGCCCGGCGGCTGCTGTCAATCAGCCCTTCTTCGGCCAGTATATCCAGTGTTTCAAAAGGGTAGCCCTTCCAACTCCTGAGGGCCGTGCTGAACGCAACGTCTTCCTGCCAAGAAGTGAGATACAGAAGGATCAGAACCAGGTCGCGGACTATCTTTTCCATCGTTTATATCCCTTATCCCCGCAGGTGAATTCAGGGAAAGAATTTGACTCTTTGCGAGAAAATCCTTCATACTGAGAGATTATTTTCGCGTTCCCGTTACGGCCGGGGAATTGGTGCTTCCTGCCATGAATTGCTTTTATAAAGGCCTGCGAAATGTTAAAATGTATTTAGGGAAGAAGCTTTGAGCAAATAGATGTTTGCCAGGTAAGTACGTGAGGTAGTTGATGGCTGAAGTTATCATCCTGAATTTCGGCACCAGCCTCGGTAAAAAGAGCGAGCGGCTGCTGATCAAGGAGCAGGGTAGGGTAGTGGAGGAAATCCCCTTCCGGGACATTTCCTCGCTGACGATTGCCACGCGGGGAGTTTCTTTGTCCTCGGACGTGATCCTTGAATGCGTCGAGCACGGCATCCAGATAAATTTCCTCACCTCTTCCGGCAAGCCCTACGCGAAGGTGACCTCGCCGCAACTGAGCGGTACGGTGGTCACCCGCCGGGAGCAGATTTTAGCTTACACCGATGAGCGCGGCGCGGCGCTGGCCGTAGCTTTTATCGAGGGAAAGCTGAAGAACCAGGCGAATGTCCTGAAATACTTCGCCAAATACCGGCGGGCGGCCGATCCGGCGCTCTACCGGGAACTCGAAGCACGGCTGAAGCGGCTGGAGGAGATCCGCGGCGAGCTTGAGAGTTTGAGCGGAACGACGGTGGACGAACTGCGGGGGACGATATTTTCTGTGGAGGGGCGGGCTGCCCAAGAGTACTGGGAGGGGATAGGCGTCCTGCTGGGAGAAAAAGCGGATTTCGCGGGCCGGGAGCGCCGGGGCGCCGAGGACCCGGTGAATTCGGCGCTCAACTACGGGTACGGCATCCTGTATTCCCAGGTCTGGGGCGCGGTGACCCTGGCGGGCCTGGAACCCTTCGCCGGGTTTCTGCATACCGACCGGCCGGGTAAACCCAGCCTGGTGCTGGACCTCACCGAAGAGTTCCGCGCCTGCGTAGTTGACAGGACGATCATGGGGATGCTGCTGCGGGGCGGCGCGGTAAAACTGGAGGAGGGCCGCCTCACTGACGAAACCAGGCGGGATCTGGCGCGGCGGGTGCTGGAGCGCCTGGACGCAGAGGAGGCTTACGACGGCAAAAAGCACAAGCTCAAGACAATCATCCAGCGGCAGGCGCGGCGGGTCGCGAGCTTTCTGCGCGGCGAGGGACGGTACAAGCCTTTTACAGCTAGTTGGTAGGGACGAAGCAGAAGGGAGAATAAACCGCCAAGACGCCATGAAGACAAAGGAAATGGAGAACGCTTAATAAATAATCGCACAAAGGCACGAAGCCTTCAAGAAAATAGAAAATAAAAAATAAATCTTTATGATTCTCTGGCTTTGTGCGAAGGTTTAAGGAAAATCATGGTGGTCTTAGTGTCTTGGTGTGAGTTACAAATAGTGGCGATCTTGGCGCCTTGGCGGTGGAAAAGGATGAGAGATGAAGACGCTGGTGGTTTACGACATCCCGGACGACCGCGTCCGGACGAAGGTTTTCGAGACCTGCAAGGACTACGGGCTGGCCCACATCCAGTACTCGGCATTTTTCGGGCCGCTTAACCAGAACCGGCGCCAGGAGTTTTACCAGCGGCTGCGCCGGGTTTTGGGTAAAAACGAAGGTAAAATCATCATTTGTCCCATTTGCGATAAGGATTTGACGCTAATGCTTGAGATTGCGGTTCCGGAGGAGGCGGCTCTGCGGGAAGCGGAAGGTGACACCCGTAAGGGGCCGCTGATTTACTGAGGGTGAAGAACGGGGTGGCGGCTGGTGGTGGTAAAGGTTGCCGACCTCAAACAGTACCTCTACTGCCCGCGGATCATCTATTTTACGTACGTGGCACCGGTAGAAAAGAAGGTGACGGCGAAGATGGCAATCGGCAAGGAGGAGCATTTCACTACGGCGCGGTTGGAGGAACGGCGGCGGCTGCGGGCTTACGGACTTTCTGAAGGTGAACGGCGTTTCAACGCTTATTTCTACTCGGCGCGCCTCGGGCTCGAAGGGGTGCTTGACATGTATGTCGCTACGCCGCGCGGCAACTTCCCTGTGGATTTCAAGAACGCCTGCCGGGTGGCGCTCAACCATAAGTACCAGTTGGTCGCTTACGCTCTGCTGTTAGAGGACCACTTCGGCCGACCGGTGCGCGGCGGTTTCATCTACCTTATTCCTTACAAGCGGGCGCACTACATCGAATTAACGCCCGAGGCCCGGCTTTATATGAAGCGGCTCATCGGCGCCGTCCGGAACCTGGTTGCGCGGGAGCACTTTCCGGAAGTGCCCCGGCGGCGCGGGCGCTGCGTTGACTGCGAGTACCGGAATTACTGCGGGGACGTGGGATAATGTACTTTTTCACGGATGAGGAGAAAAAGCACCTGTTGCGCTACCACCTGCCGCGGGCGCGGGAGCGCGGGGTCGCCGAGGAGCTGCGGGGCTGGAACTGGCACCAGCCGCCCCTCGAACCCGTTTACCGCAACGTGGTCCTGGCGCTTTACGAAGTAGCCAACGCTTATTGTCCCACCGGGCGTGACGTTTATCTGCGCCGGGTGCAACGGGAGAAAAGCCGCCCGAACTTGGCGATGCTTCAGGGGACGATCTTCCACACCGTGGTCGCCGACGTGATCGTAGCCGCGAAGCGGGCGATCTACGGCGAAGGGGTGGGGAGATACCGCGCGATTGTCGAACGGGTGCAGGACCATCCGCTTTTGCCGCTTGACCCTTGGAAGGAGCAGCTCGCACCGGAAGAGTTCACGGAAACGGCGGCCAAGGTAGAAATCCTCGCTAACTTCGAAAAAACGCGGGTGTTAGCGCGGCTGCAGGAGATCCTCACCAAGCAGCCGTACATCGGTGAGGACTCCCTGGTCAGCCTGGCCCTCCCGGTAGTGGTGGAGCAAAAGCTCGACGGCTCCTTCCTGGGCCTGAGCCCCAACCTCAGCACCGACGCCTTCGTCTTCTGGGAGCCGATGGTCCTCGACCTGAAATTCGACCGGCAGCGGGACTTTCACCGGCTGACCACTGCCGGCTACGCCCTCGTGATGGAGGCGCTCTACGAGTTCCCGGTGAACCTCGGCTGCACCGTCTACGGCGAATTCCGCGGCGACCGCCTGATCGTGAAAAAGGACATCCACATCATCAGCGACGAACTCCGCCAGTGGTTCATCGAAACCCGCGACGAAAAGGCCCGCCTGGTAGCGGAGGAGATTGACCCGGGGACGGGGGAGTGCTACGAGACCTGCCCGTACTGGCACGTGTGCTATGGGTAACAAGGGATTTTCGATTCGCTTTTTCAAAATTGACTGTTGCTCCCACATCTTTGGTAAAATTAAAGAACGGTGGAAGGGATTACATTTATTAACACTTTGTCGAAAACTTCGACTCTTCCAGAATTTTGAGGGCATAACTTTTTTGATCTTAAGAAAGGAACCGTGAAAATAGAACCCGTGATTGAAACGACGATAAACGCACAGACGAAGACCTATCTCAAAGAAGCAGACCTGGCGCGGATGATAAAAAAAATGGAGTTCAATAACGAGTACATCATTCAAATATTCAACTTTTTTACTGACTTACCGCTTCAGGACATAGATCGCTTCATGGCGAGAAATCAATTGGATGACAAGACGCTCAGGGCGTATTACGAAAGGTACGTCAAGGAGTTCTATCCCCGGCCCGAGTTGGAGGAGATGCTGCTTGACGTGGATTAAGCTGTTTGAGTAGCGGAAAATTATGGGGTCTCGAAGGATTTTGGCGCTTGGCGGCGAAGAAAAGATAACAGGGTTTGGCAGACAGTCGGTTAAATTTTCGAAAATGGGCTGATTGGTTCCTAAAAATGCCAGACACGGGTTACTGAGAAAAGGGTCCCAAAAAGTCGAAACAGTTGGGAGAAGAGGTTTTAAGCGGCCCCGCGGTTTTTCGAAAGAGAAGGGGGTTTTTGTGCAAGAAAGGCGTTTTCGAAAATTTCGCGCTGTAAACGGCGCCGGCGGAAGGCTGAAAGCCTTGGGGCACAAAGGCCGGCAAAAGTAAACGCGGTGGGGGTTGCACCGCTTTCCCCGATGACAAGGGGACTGAAAGTGGCTTTCCGCCACGGCGTGCTGCCCAAGGCGGAACCGTTGCACCGCTTTCCCCGATGACAAGGGGACTGAAAGTTTAGACGCCATCGGCAAGGGAATTTCCGGTACAGAAAGTTGCACCGCTTTCCCCGATGACAAGGGGACTGAAAGTTGTGGGCTGGTGCATCAGCCTGCAGCCGTCTAGCGACGTTGCACCGCTTTCCCCGATGACAAGGGGACTGAAAGGGCGGCTGACCCCCATCAGGTCGGCCGCCTCGGCCACTGGTTGCACCGCTTTCCCCGATGACAAGGGGACTGAAAGAAACAGTAACTTTATTGGAACAAGAAGAGGGTTAACTGTTGCACCGCTTTCCCCGATGACAAGGGGACTGAAAGACTGAGCCCACGTCCTTACAGCAAATCCAGAAGGACGGTTGCACCGCTTTCCCCGATGACAAGGGGACTGAAAGTCCCGGCCTGTTTTATGCCCTCCGGGAAGGCGTTAACGTTGCACCGCTTTCCCCGATGACAAGGGGACTGAAAGGTACGTGGAGCAATTCGAGGCCATCCGGGGCGAGAACAAAGTTGCACCGCTTTCCCCGATGACAAGGGGACTGAAAGTGGTTCGCAGGTCCATCCAGGCCGACAGCGTCGGCTTGTTGCACCGCTTTCCCCGATGACAAGGGGACTGAAAGGGCCAACCGGGTCATT
>JBFLWY010000018.1:10913-52793 GCA_040757355.1 Bacillota bacterium
GTTGCACCGCTTTCCCCGATGACAAGGGGACTGAAAGTCCTTTTACGTAAATTTAAGAAGAAGGGGGAGGAAATTCGTTGCACCGCTTTCCCCGATGACAAGGGGACTGAAAGATCAACAAGGCGCAGAACTTGCGCCCGGGAATGGTTTTGTTGCACCGCTTTCCCCGATGACAAGGGGACTGAAAGAAAGATCCTGTTTAAGCTCCCGGAGCAACCCCGGCACGTTGCACCGCTTTCCCCGATGACAAGGGGACTGAAAGTTCTTGATGGCGGTCTTTAAGACAGCCACGATTTCGTCGTTGCACCGCTTTCCCCGATGACAAGGGGACTGAAAGCGATGTACCTTTCCGGGGTGAAGGGCGGTACGAGCTCGTTGCACCGCTTTCCCCGATGACAAGGGGACTGAAAGTAGCTCAGGAGGTAAATGTCTGAGACTAGCCCCGCCGTTGCACCGCTTTCCCCGATGACAAGGGGACTGAAAGTTCACCGCCAGAACGGCGCGATAGCCCTTTATCGCGGTTGCACCGCTTTCCCCGATGACAAGGGGACTGAAAGTTAAGCGATTCCTACAAGTACCACCACGGTAAAACTCGGGTTGCACCGCTTTCCCCGATGACAAGGGGACTGAAAGGGCGTCACCTTCAGGTATCCCTGCTTCGCCCAAGCTTGGTTGCACCGCTTTCCCCGATGACAAGGGGACTGAAAGTCGCCCGGTCGGCGAGCGAAACCGTCTGGTCGTCCGAGTTGCACCGCTTTCCCCGATGACAAGGGGACTGAAAGGCACTACCGGGGTGTGTGTCCCGTCGGTGATTGTAGTTGCACCGCTTTCCCCGATGACAAGGGGACTGAAAGGGCCGTGGGAAGCCACCGTCGGAATCTCGCGGTCGCTGGAGTTGCACCGCTTTCCCCGATGACAAGGGGACTGAAAGTAAAATGCAGCGCGTTCCCCGCCGTCCACGCCCCAGTAGTTGCACCGCTTTCCCCGATGACAAGGGGACTGAAAGTTCCTTGCAACCACGCTTGAAAAGCCCCGTTGTCGAAGGTTGCACCGCTTTCCCCGATGACAAGGGGACTGAAAGTACCTGGCTGTGGTGCCGGATATCGTAGCAGGTGGTGTTGCACCGCTTTCCCCGATGACAAGGGGACTGAAAGTTTATAACTACATTTTCAATCTTAATATACGGTTGTGAGTTGCACCGCTTTCCCCGATGACAAGGGGACTGAAAGTCCACGCGGCAAAACGGCCTTCTCCGGTGCTTCGACAGTTGCACCGCTTTCCCCGATGACAAGGGGACTGAAAGTCCTTATTGGCGTGGACGGCAAGCCGGAAGACGTAGTGTTGCACCGCTTTCCCCGATGACAAGGGGACTGAAAGGGCCGCAGTTCATACACTTCAGCCGCTGATACTCATGTTGCACCGCTTTCCCCGATGACAAGGGGACTGAAAGTGAGGCGGTAAAGCAGGCCGGTTGGCTCAAGTCCCGGTGTTGCACCGCTTTCCCCGATGACAAGGGGACTGAAAGTCGGCCATAAATCTGAGAACAGGGTTCCCGCCGTGCGTTGCACCGCTTTCCCCGATGACAAGGGGACTGAAAGGAGGAAACAACCGCCAGGCCGTGTTCTGCAATCCACGTTGCACCGCTTTCCCCGATGACAAGGGGACTGAAAGAGAGCGAATGGCAATACTTAGCCATCAAGCCGCTTTAAGTTGCACCGCTTTCCCCGATGACAAGGGGACTGAAAGGGGCACCTTCCTAGTGCAGAAGGTGACCATCACCCCCAGTTGCACCGCTTTCCCCGATGACAAGGGGACTGAAAGTGCAGGGCGGGGACGGAGTTTACGAGCACATCATCGTGTTGCACCGCTTTCCCCGATGACAAGGGGACTGAAAGCAACAACGCCCACGGTCACTATTTCGTCGCTGACGTTGCACCGCTTTCCCCGATGACAAGGGGACTGAAAGTCCTCTCCTGCGGGGCGCGGCTCCAACCACCGCACGTGTTGCACCGCTTTCCCCGATGACAAGGGGACTGAAAGATCATTGAGGAGCGGCTTGACGAGTGGGTAGAGAAAGTTGCACCGCTTTCCCCGATGACAAGGGGACTGAAAGGCCCGACGAAGCCGCAGAATTAATTGAACATTACAAGTTGCACCGCTTTCCCCGATGACAAGGGGACTGAAAGAAGTGCTTTGTGCATGATTGCAAAGTGTTGCAGAAGAGTTGCACCGCTTTCCCCGATGACAAGGGGACTGAAAGCACTTGGAATGTCCGCCTGATTCAGTCTCGCCGCAGTTGCACCGCTTTCCCCGATGACAAGGGGACTGAAAGGGTTCTGTTCCGGTGCGTTTTGCGTTAAAGTGGGTAGTTGCACCGCTTTCCCCGATGACAAGGGGACTGAAATGCTGCTAAAACGGTAGAGGAATATTACGGTCCTGCTGTTGCACCGCTTTCCCCGATGACAAGGGGACTGAAATGCGGCGCCGGCGGCAAGTCCTGGGCGGTCAAAAAGGGGTTGCACCGCTTTCCCCGATGACAAGGGGACTGAAATCACACTCTACGTCATCACCCGGGAGCAGGTCGACGCCGGTTGCACCGCTTTCCCCGATGACAAGGGGACTGAAATTCATCGCCGCCCAGGCTTTCCCTGGCCGCGTAGTAGTTGCACCGCTTTCCCCGATGACAAGGGGACTGAAATAAGTACGTCTGCTCCAGCCTGGTCTACCGGGCGACCGGTGTTGCACCGCTTTCCCCGATGACAAGGGGACTGAAATAGCAGCACGGGTCGGGTTCTCTCCCTGCCTCACGCTCTGTTGCACCGCTTTCCCCGATGACAAGGGGACTGAAATTGCCCCTGGCGCGGCGTGTGCAACCCCAGTTCCGTCAGTTGCACCGCTTTCCCCGATGACAAGGGGACTGAAATGAAATCCCGGCAAGCCGGTAGATACCGGCGGAAAGGAGTTGCACCGCTTTCCCCGATGACAAGGGGACTGAAATGGTCGGGGTGGCCGGGGTCATTGGGGAGGTGCTTACGGTTGCACCGCTTTCCCCGATGACAAGGGGACTGAAATAGAACAAGCTATGGGTGGAATACCGGACGGGCCGGGTGTTGCACCGCTTTCCCCGATGACAAGGGGACTGAAATTCGAGGAAGTACTTAAGCGGTGCCGCGAGGAATTTGGCGTTGCACCGCTTTCCCCGATGACAAGGGGACTGAAATAGTATTTGCAAGCACTTCCGGCTTCGGCGCTCGACGAATGTTGCACCGCTTTCCCCGATGACAAGGGGACTGAAATGGACGTGCTCTTCACCCGCCACGGCTTCGACCTTGTAGGTTGCACCGCTTTCCCCGATGACAAGGGGACTGAAATGCAAAGCCTTGGCGCTCTAAGGCTGAGAAGACTTCGGTTGCACCGCTTTCCCCGATGACAAGGGGACTGAAATGTCGGCTGCTCCTGCTTTTCAGACGCCGGCTGCGCGTCGTTGCACCGCTTTCCCCGATGACAAGGGGACTGAAATGCCGGCGCCAGGTTGCGCCGGGAAGAGGGCAACCCGACAGTTGCACCGCTTTCCCCGATGACAAGGGGACTGAAATAGAAAGGAGCAGAAGACCGCGGCGGCGGTAAACAGGAGTTGCACCGCTTTCCCCGATGACAAGGGGACTGAAATGAAAGGGGGCCAAGGTCATCATAACCAACATGAGGCTGTTGCACCGCTTTCCCCGATGACAAGGGGACTGAAATGCGGCCTCAGGCCAGGGAGGAGCCCCGGCAGGCTCCGTGTTGCACCGCTTTCCCCGATGACAAGGGGACTGAAATCTGTGTTCTGCGTCTTCTGCCTGCTTCTGGGCCTCGCGTTGCACCGCTTTCCCCGATGACAAGGGGACTGAAAGAAGAGAACTGGGTGGGGAGGAGAGGACTCATGGTGGAGCTGTTGTTCACACCGTTCGCGCTCGGCCCGTTGCGGCTGGCCAACCGGGTGGTGGCGCTGCCGATGTATCTTGCCTATGCCACCCGAGAAGGCTCGGTGAGCAGGCTGTTGGAGGAGCATTACCGGGAGTTGGGCGCCTCGGGGGCGGCCATGGTAATTACCGAGCACGTGGGCGTGCGGGCCGACGGTCTGGGCGCGTGCATGCTGCGCCTGGACCACGACCGGTACGTGCCGGAACTGGCCCGGGTGGCGCGAGCCATCAAGGAAGGCG
The DNA here is from genome assembly GCA_040757355.1 of Bacillota bacterium. Taxonomy (GTDB): domain Bacteria; phylum Bacillota; class Desulfotomaculia; order Desulfotomaculales; family Ammonificaceae; genus DTYU01. The sequence continues at coordinate 15,116 of JBFLWY010000018.1, forward strand.
GGGCCCTGGCCGGGGCCCAGATCAACCACCTGGGACGCTACGCCGCGGTGGCGTCGCCGGTCAGCGCCTCGGCCCTGCCGCCCACCTGGCCCGGGGGGCCGCCCGTGCGGGGGTTGGCGAAAGAGGAACTGCCCCAGATGGTCGCAGCCTACGCGGCGGCCGCACGCAGGGTACGGGAGGCAGGTTTCGACCTGGTGGAAATCCACGGCGGCATGGCCTACCTCCTGATGCAGTTCCTGTCGCCACGCACGAATCGTCGGGAGGACGAGTACGGCGGGCCCCTGGAAAACCGCGCCCGCTTTTGCCTGGAAGTGCTGCGCGCCGTGAAGCAAGCCGTGGGACCGGACTTTCCGGTGGGCTACCGGTTCCTGGCCGACGAGTGGCTCCCGGACGGCTTCAAGCTTGAGGAGGCCCTGGTTTTCGCCCGCATGCTGGCCGCCGAGGGTGTGGCCTACCTCTCGGTGATGGGCGGGTGCTACGATTCCATGGCCCTACCGGAGGTGGCGGAGCGCTCCGCGCAGCCGGCCTACATGGCGGACCTGGCGGCCGCTGTCAAGGGGGCGGTGCCGGAGATGCCGGTCATCGCCGCCGGGCGGCTGGCCACGCCGGAAATCGCGGGCCGCGTGCTGGCGGAACAAAAGGCGGACCTGGTGGGTCTGGCCAGGGTTATCCTGGCGGACCGGGACTGGGTGCGGAAGGCGCAACGCGGCGAACCCGTGGTCACGTGCGACCCGGGGTGTGTTGTGTGCGAGAAACGGGTGTCAAAAACTCTGCCGGCAATCTGCCCGCGCTGGCCCAAGGAACGCCAGCGAAAGTGGCACGAGTTGGCGCAGGGAGCAAAGTAGGGGGCCTACGCGGCCGGTTTTCTTTCTCGGCCAGCCAATTAGAGCGGATGCAGGTCAGGGTTGCCGGTTTTACTTTCCCGAGTAAAGTGCACGTGACCCTCAGGACCTGCAGTTCCCGTTATCAGGCTTCCAGTAGCAGGTCTCCCCCTTTTACCCGGCCAGTTTTTCCAGGCTGACCAGCATGCGTTTCAACATCACCACAGCCTCCGCTCTGGTTGCGTTCTCCTTTGGTGCAAACCTGCTGCCGCCCCGGCCTTTAAGCAGGCCCTCTTGCACGGCGGCTGCCGCTGCCTGCCGGGCCCATGCGCCGATCCGGGCTTGATCGGTAAACTGCGCCAACGAACTCTCGACGTCGGAAACCGCCACCTGCTTCCCACTTTTGGTGAGTCCCCGGAGCACCATAGCGGCGAGTTCCTCTCTGGTGATGTACGTGTTAGGTTTAAACCTGCCGTCGGAGTAGCCCGATACAAGGCCGTTGGCGTAAGCTGTTTCGACGGCCCTGTAGTACCAAGCCCCGCTGTATACATCCTTAAAGTACTTCTGCGCCGGCTGGGTTTCCTCTATTCCCAATGCCCGTATCAGGAAGGCGGCGAACTGGGCCCGCGTCACCCGTCCCTCGGGATCAAACTTATCGTTGCCGATGCCCTTGGCAATGCCCTGGCCTGCCATGATCTCGATATCATCCTGCGCCCAGTATCCTGTAATATCGCTAAACGTTACCCGCGGGTAAACAATGAAGTTACTCGTTGCTTGGGCAAGCTCGGTTCCGTCTTCCTTCATCACCTTCACGCGGACCGTATACAGGCCGTCAGGAAGATCGCCAAGCATCAAACTCGCTTTCAGTTCGCGGGACATGGTCGGTATAACATTTGCGGCAGTCAGCGGTATAGCGCCGGCTGCCAGCGTCTCGCCCCTGACATTGGCAATCCTGATTTCGCCTTTCACTTTGTAATGGTGGTTGCCTGTGTTCTTAAAAACGGCTACTACGTCAACCGGCTTGCCCTTGGCGACGCTGCCGACACTAAATTCGGTAATTTCACCGGTATGGACAAGGGCGGTGCCTTTGATCGTCAGCTTGACGGGTATGGTTACTCCTTGGGCGATCGTCAACATTCCGTCTCCGGAAGGCACCGTGAAAACCCTGATCACCGCGTACCGTCCGCCTGCGCCGACACTGGACGGGACGTTTATAGAGGCGTACACCGTCTGGGTTGTCCCGGGTTGAACACGGATAGAACTTCTGTCCAGGGTGATAAAACTACGCGCTGAATAGGGGCTCGTATCCTGGTCCGGCGGAAGACCTTTCGTAACGCCGTCAAGCTGCTGGCCCAAACCTTCGACCTTAACCTGCATATCGGTGGCAACGTCGTCCGGCGCCAAACTTACGAGTATGGTGTGCTGGCAGCTCTCACCGGGGGACACCTCTTTGTCGACGACGGCGCCGCCGACGCTTAAGGTTGCGTATGCCGGGCTTGGAAAGGCCGCCAGGAGAGCCAAAGAAAACAAAACCGCAAGCCTGATAATCGTCTTTCTTATCATCCTACCCCCCGCAAAAATAGCTGGTTTACCTCGCAGCCGCCGGGCAGCAAGAAAAGGCACCGCCTTGAAAAGCAAATAACATCCTTTTCCCAGGGAAGGGTTATCCGTCCTTTATGACCCATATCCGCCAACTGGACTAACAGGTCCGGTCTGTGAAACCATGGAATCCCCCCGAAAATAGATGTTACAAGCCAGTACAAGGATGCTAACTGCGGAAATCAGCTTCCTCTTGCCGTCCTGGTTTTGGTATTGGTCAGCACCTAATGTTAATCGATGACGGTCCGTTCTTTGTGCGAGACTATTGGTTGGCGCTATGTTATTAGACAAGCTCTTGATAATACCCTTTTCGGTTAGAACGTTGCTGCCCGATATCATTTTTCCGATGTTGCTTGCCTGGTTGTTGTCCCTCACCGTCAAGGAAACCGTTTTATCGGAACTATTTGCGTATACGGTAATTGTCTGGGCGCTGCTCTCCGTATTCCCGTTCACTGTGATGGCTCCAAGGTTAATGGATGTCGGCGCGTCGAGCGAGATTCACTCTGCAATGTCACCGGTGACCGTCGGACCTAATTTTCACAATACTTTAAGATTTTATCGGACTTAGTGAAAACTTACTTTAATCTTTGGAGATAAAAATGAGAGAAATTTTGCTCTACTCATAAGAACAAGCTAGATAGACAGCCAAAATCGAGCGTCACGGACGATTAACAGGTCAATTACTCAAAAAAATTTGCAAAGAGGAACCCAAAGGGCACTTAACCATCAGTGGTCTTTAACTGTTTCTTTTTAAACATTGACTGGCTTAGCAGCAGGGTATACATTATAACTATCGATAACCTCATGGTAGGAAGGATGCTCTTTCGATGGCGGAAGTCATTGTGTCCAGTAAGTACCAAATAGTAATCCCGGCTGAGGTACGTAAATCCCTAGGGATCAAAAAGGGGCAGCGATTGCAGTTACTGGTAGAGAACGGCAACATAAAACTGATTCCGCGCGTGCCTCTTTTAGAAATGCGCGGCTGCCTGCGGGGGATGGATACGAGAGTAGAGCGGGATGAGGAGGAGCGAGTTTGATTGTTATAGACTCCTGCGGCTGGCTGGAGTTCCTTGCTGACGGTCCTCTCGCGGAAGAATACGCTGTATTTTTCAGCGAACCGGAGAATATAGCCACGCCTTCTATCGTACTTTACGAGGTTACTAAAAAGGTTTGGCGCGGGCAGGGGAAAGACAAGGCCCTGCTTGTAGCGGCCCAAATGCAACAGACAAAGCTTATTCCCTTTGATGCCCACTTGGCGCTGGTTGCCGCCGCTCTTGCACTTCGCTGGGGGCTGCCTATGGCTGATGCTATCGTTTACGCCACGGGTACGGAATATGGTTATACTGTAGTTACCAGCGACCTGCATTTTAGAGAATTGCCGGGTGTGATTTTTATTCCTGAAAAAGAGGCTTAGAGGTAATCGTGGGCTGTAACGTGTTGTACTGTATCGGGAGTTGAGATTATCGCGCTCCAATATGGTAGGCCGCCGGAATGGTAAGGAACAGCTCGCGAGGGAAGTGGTAGTATGCATGTGGCTTTGGTCAACACAAACCGGATAAAACCGCCGATAGCGCCTATTGGTCTGGAATATGTAGCTGAGGCGCTGCATATTGCGGGACATGATGTTGAGACAATTTCCTGTCGTACTCGGCCAGGGGAACCGGTTTGTCCAAGTAATACCCCTGGGCGTATTCGATGCCGATTTCCTGAACAACTTTCAGCGTGGCTTCGTTTTCCACCCACTCGGCGATTGTTTTCTTGCCGAGGGCGTGGGCCACGGTGTTCATTGCCTGAACAATGCTCCATGAAGTGGGGGCTGTTTCCAGGGTGCGGATGAAGGCGCCGTCGATTTTCAGGAAATCCAGGTAGTTTCCCGCCAGGAGGTTGAACCAGTGGAAAGAGGAATAACGGGCACCGAAGTCGTCGAGAGCGAACCGGCAGCCAAGGTTACGGAGTTCCTTCAGCCATTCTTCAGCGTTGCCGAAGTCTTTAACCACAGCCGTTTCGGTTATTTCGAAGCCCAGGCGGTGCGGGGCAACGCCGCTTTCCTTAACGTTGGTTACTATGCACTCCAGCAGGTAATCGTTTCCGAGGCTTGCGGCAGAAATGTTGATAAAAACCTCGATGTCCGGATTTTCCTGCAAAGCGCGAAGCGCGGATTTTACCACCCAGCAGTCAATCTGGGGCATAAGCCCGAAACGTTCGGCGGGGGGGATGAACATGGCGGGAGGTACCAGTTCGCCGTTCTCGCCCCGCAGGCGGAGGAGTGCTTCGTAATAAACCACCGCGCCGTCCCGCAATCTTCTCACAGGCTGAAAAACAAGCACGAAGCCTTCGTTGCGCAGAGCGGCCTTAATTCTGGTTACCCACCGGCTGGCCTCGAAGGAGGTGGCTGCGGGGTCATCTTCGGGCTTGAGAAAAATGAGCTTGTTGCCGCCGTTTTCCTTGGCGGCGTAAAGGGCGGCGTCGGCCCGGGAAAGCACCTTTTGCGGGTCGAGGTTGCCGTCGAGGGCGGTGAAACCGATGCTCAGGCTGAGGTTGAAGGTGTGTCCGTCAACGGTGACCGGCGATTCGTCCACCGCCCGCCGGAGTCTTTCGGCTATCCGCCTGGCTCCTTCTTCGTCGGTTTCTTCCAGCAGGACGGCGAATTCGTCACCCCCCAGGCGGGCGAAGAGGTCTCCTTCCCGCAGTTTGCTTTTCAGCGTATCGGCCAGCATTTTTAAGACTTTATCACCGGCCGCGTGTCCCAAGGTGTCGTTCACCAACTTGAAGTTGTCAAAGTCAAGGAACAAAAGTGCGCTCTGTTTGCCGCGTTTTGCCTGCGCGACAGCCCTCTGAAGGGTGGTTTCGAGAAAGTAGCGGTTGGGCAGTCCGGTCAGGAAATCGTGAGTCGCCAGGTAATGAAGCTGCCTTTTTCGGTAGGACAGGTAAATCGCCAGCCCCGCGCCGCTGACCAGAAAAAGGGTCAGTAAGCCTATCCCTCCGGAAGTGATGGCAAAAAGTGAAAGCTCCTTTACCCGGTTGTTTATTTCGTCCGGGTGCACGCTGGCAATGACCTTCCAGTTCCAGACCGGTACGGTTGCGAAGTGGGCGCTGATCTTGTTATTTCGCCCGTCATTGTAGCTGAGTGCTCCTCCGGAAGTATCTTTCATACGTTTCCAGTTGTTTTTCAGGCTGGTGTATAAGACTGTATCCAGATCGGTTTCGGAAATTTCTTCGGTTTGGGAAATGAGGTTGAATCCTACTTTGCTCTCGTCCGGATGAATTATAATGTAGCCCTTATCGTCGACGACCATAAAAAGGCCCTTCCTCCAATAGCTGAGGTTCTTTACGAACTCCTGTGCTGTATCCAGGAAAACGTCAAGGCCCAGCACCCCGGCCAATTTTCCTTCTTGGTATACGGGGGCCGCAAGGGTAAGGCACAGCTTCCCGGTGATGGCGTCAACGTAAGGCTCTGTGACCACAAATCCCCGGTTGGTTGCCGCTTTACGGTACCATGGACGCTGGCGCGGGTCAAAGCCGGGGGGAAGCGGTGCCTTCATGGTATACAGTGTCTTGCCGTCTTTTTCGCGGCCAAAATAAAAGTTTTGAACGATGGTTAGACCGCCGGTTTTCTCAATGATGCAGGATCTAATCGCTTCATCTGCATCCAAGTCTTTGTTTTGGAACTGGGAGGCGGTTGTAAGTACGAGTTCTTTATACGGCCGCATGATTTCGGCGATCAGAAAGGCTACGTTGCGGGCGGATTCCTGTTGCTGGCTGCTCAGGTTCTGGAAGTACTGATTATAAGCGGTTTTGTAACTTTGTACCGTGTAAAAAGCGAGAATAAAGCCCCCAACGAAGACTGCCAGTACTGCCCCCGTGAAGATACGGTTCCCTTTGTTTTTTAGCGGGCGTTTTCCCATTTTGCGCAACCCCGTAAACAAACCCCAGACTGTCCGAGCGTGCGTGCGAATTAATGGAATAATTAAAACACCAGAGGCCGGCTGGATGGCACCTTGCCCGGGCAAGACTGCATGCTAAAATCCTCTTTAATAATTTCTATCGGCTGCTTACGGACACTTCTACAACCCCGACCCGTTTTACGAACGCTGCGTGAGGTGGTTGGCCGGCAGCAGGGCTTTAGCACGAGAAGAATTGCGCTCGAAAAAAGGTGACAGGCAAAAAGGGGACAGGCAACTTTTTGTCCCCAAAAGTAGCCAGTTACCTTTTTTAGTGCCTTATTCTGCTTTCTGTCGATAAGCTACTGAATGTCCGAGCGTGTCTGTAACAGCTTAAAACGAACCGACGATAAGCTCGTCCAAACGCCGCTTGGGGACGTGGTGGATGCCTTCGGCGTCACGCCAGTACTTGATGTCCCCGTCGGGGCCGACCTCTTCAAGCACGGCCTTCTCTTTAGGCTTGCCGAGGGCGATCACCAAAAGCACTTCATATTGCTCCGGGATTTTTAGTAAGCCCCTGATTTTTTCCTTCTGGACCGATCCGAGGATGCAGCCGGCCAGGCCTTTTTCCCGTGCGCCCAGGAGGATGCTCTGCGCGGCTATTCCGGCGTCGTACGCAAACGAGGATGCGATCTTCTTATCTCCGAGCATAAGGATATAAGCCGCCGGTCTTTCGCTTTCCGGTACGCTCCAGTCCTTTATGTATCCGGCCCAGGCGAGGCAGGAGAAGATTAACTCGTTCTTTTCGGCGCCGGTTGAGAGGATGTATTTGAGGGGCTGAAGGTTCCGGGCCGAAGGGGACAGCCGGGCTAAATTAACCAACTCTCTAAGGGTTTCGAGATCGACCTTAATATCCTGGTAAAAGCGCCGGCAACTCCGGTTGTTAATAATTAAATCTTTCAGCACAAGCCTCACTCCTCCGAAAATCGTTCAAACTTATCCTGCTAAACGTTTAGGGTCCGTTCGACGTTCGACGTTTATAAGAGAACAAAGCCTAAGCGGTTGAAACATTTGTCATTCCCGGCCTGCCTGCCGCGCCCTGCTTGCGCGCAGCGCGCAGGCAAGCGCGGCGCAGGCAGGTGGCGACCAGCACTCAATGTAATCCTTGAAGTTTAACCCAGCACTCAATATAATCCTTGAAGTTTGAAAGCTATCACTTCATTAGACTAAAGAAGGTCTCTCCTCCAAAGCTCAAAAAGTCCTATTGAGTGCTGGGCATTTAAGCTCAATGAAGGTCTGTTCTTCGAAGGGTAAGAAATTCATTGAGTGCTGGGTCGTGAACGACTCCTTCTTCTTAACGCTCAGTCACCAATAGTTTATAATATTCAAAACGGGATATAAACAAGGCGTAGTCGGAGAGGATGTCTAATTTGGCGGAACCCAATTGTCCCAGGTGCTCGCAGCGGGCCAAATACGATAAAAAGAGCCTTTATCTGCGATAAGGCGGATATATTGGCGGCCGCCGGCCGCGTGAGCGAGGCACACGACACCTTTTACAACCTGTTTGAGACGTTACCCCAGTGGCATTTCGGCCGCTATCGTTATGCCTTGTTTCTTTTGAAGTGGGGCAGCCGGGAAGAAGCTATGGAAATAATAAAACAATTGACGGCGGAAAAGGAAGTGGTTGGTAATGAAACTTATACCGCAGCCCGCGCACTACTTGAAGCTTTAGAAAACCAAACGGAGGGGTAACATGTTGATTACGACGACACCGAATATCGAGGGGAAGAAAATTGTCAGGTATCTCGGGTTAGTGAGCGGCGAGGCGATTATGGGGGCGAATATTTTCAAGGATTTCTTTGCCGGTATACGGGACATTGTCGGCGGCAGGTCCGCAACCTACGAGAAAGAGCTGCGCTCGGCAAAGGACCTCGCCATTGAGGAAATGGTGGAGCAGGCCAAAAAACTTGGGGCCAACGCGGTGCTGGGTGTAGACCTCGACTACGAGACCATCAGTACCGGTTCGGGCGGGAATATGCTGATGGTGAGCGCGAGCGGGACGGCCGTCTTGTACGAATAGGCAGGAATGCAGCTTTTTCTTAAACAAAGTAATTGACTTAGTCCAGACTTCAACGCTTTTCTTGAGAAGTCTGGTTGTGCAAGCAGGCGGGTTTTAATTATCGTCCAATCTAAAACCTTTGGACGTAAAGAGCCTGACGCAAACATCCACAGTGTCCGAATCGTAGAGTACGCCCCGGTTAGAAGTGATTTCCTCCAGCGCTTTGTCAACCCCAAGGGCGGGCCGGTAGGGCCGGTGGGACGCCATTGCCTCAACCACATCGGCCACAGCCAGAATCTTGGCTTCCCGGCATATCTCATCAGCCTTCAGCCCAAGGGGGTAGCCTGAACCGTCCAGTCTTTCATGGTGCTGTAACACCATTTGCGCTATGGGCCACGGGAACTCGATTTCCTTGAGTATGTCAAACCCGATCCTTGGGTGGGTCCGGATCAGCTCGAACTCTGTCTTTGTCAACCTTGCAGGTTTGTTGAGAATTTCGACCGGTACGCTCACCTTGCCGATGTCGTGAACCAGTGCAGCCATCTGGATACCCCGCATTTCGTATTCAGAAAAGCCCAACTCATCGGCAATAGCGCACGCGAGGTCCGCAACCCGGAACTGGTGTCCGGCTGTATACGCGTCTCGCCTTTCAACAACTCTTGCCATTCCCTGGATGGCTTGGAGAACGACTCGCTGAAGTTTGTTAAGAGCTAGTTTGAGTTCGCCTTCCTTTTGTCTACGCTCGGTTACATCACGAATGTAGTTAATAATCCCTTTGGTTTCGCCGGTCTTTAAGTCTTTGAGCGGAAAAGCGTAGACGTCGCTCCAGCCGACAGCCTCGCCGGCGGGTCCTGTCTTTGGAACGGTTTCATAAGCGGGTTTGCCGGTTTCAAGGACTTCCTTGGCGGGGCACTGCTCGCAGGGTTCCCGTTTCCCCTTGTAAGCTTCGTAACACCTTTTGCCCACCAGAGGCATGGCCCGGGCGTTCCATTCTTCGACGGTCCGGTTTACCTTGATGATACAAAGGCTTTTATCAAGGACGCTTATTCCGTCCTGAATACTCGAAAAAACATTGCTCAGAAAGTGCTGGTTCTCCCGGAGTGCCTCTTCTGTTTGTTTTAAAACGGTGATATCCCGGACGGAACACAGGACGCCGATTACCCGCCCCGAATCGTCAATCACGGGGTTTTTGGCCACGTAAAGCCACTTCTTCCCTGACGCGCCGGTAACCTCTTCCTCCTGAACCTGCGGCTGTTTGGTTTCGACAACCCTTACATCGTCGGACCGGTACTTTTCTGCCTCCTCGGGAGGGAAAAGGTCATAATCAGTTTTTCCGGTTATTTCGTCTTGTTCTTTGCCGAGAAAACGGCAAAAAGCAGAGTTCACGAACCGGTAGACCAGATTTGTGTCCTTCAGGACGAGCATGTCGGGGGTGGCGTCGAGGATCTTTTGCAGCAGTTTCCCCGACTCTTCGATGCGGTTTCGGGCGGCGTCTTCAATTTGGTTTGCCAGCCGGCGCAACGTCTCAAGCTCGTTTAAAAGTTGACTTACTGTGTCTTTTTCACCAAGCATCTTCAGTGAACCGCCTCCAATAAATCTCCTCAATACCAACCGTAATCAAGAATCTTCGCTGTTTTCCGACAAAATCCTCCTTATTATCAGGTAACTTTTGGGGGAATTGGCCGAAATCTATGCTCCGGGGCGGGAGATCCCCGGCATTACCGGAAGGTATCATTTTTTCCCCATGGAACTGGCACCCGGCAGCATTTTTCCTGTATACTTAATGCTAAGAAGGTTTCCAGGAAGGAGTTGCCTGTTGGCGGTCAAGGTATCTTTATGGCACTCCGGGACTGCGCAGGGTTACGACGTCACTGTTTACAGCAAGACAGCGACGGTGCAGGACTACCTCGATGCGCTGAACCGGGCTTTTGAGAGTCTTCCGCTTACCCGCACGCGGCGACCGGAAGAACCAGCCTGCCACGGATGTGATCGCTGTTGCGCAGAACGGGCTCCCCTTACCATTATCGATTGTTTGAATCTTTCGCTGGCCATTGAAGCGCGCACACTCAGCGATTTTTTAATCTATTACAGCAATATAGCGGTCACGGGACCTGTCGTGGATATTACCCTTCGCCGGCTCGAGGACGGGTACTGCGTTTTTCTCAACCGCGAAGCCCGTACCTGCAGGGTTTACCCCGTACGTCCGTTTGTTTGCCAGACCTTTTTTTGTTGCCCGGCCACACCACGGTCACTGGCCTTGCGGGAAGCAATAGTGAATAAAGGTGAAGACGAACTGGTCCGCCGGTGGCTCCGCACCCGGCGTGTGGTTCATTATGCTGAAATGCCGCGGGTAAGGGCCCGCGACTGGCCGAAGACACCCTTTACAAACAAATGGGATTATGATGCCGTGAGGCTCCTTACGGTCGTATCCCGGCGGCTGTGGCGGGAGCTGAGCGAAATATAGGATAAGGTTTCGGAGGTGCAGACATGCAGCGAGTACGTGCGCATGTAATTATAAAAGGGAAAGTCCAGGGTGTGTACTTTCGGGGTTACACCCAGGAGGAAGCGCTTGCCGCTGGAGTGAACGGTTGGGTTCGCAACCTGAGGGACGGTTCAGTAGAAGCAGTATTTGAAGGAGAACGGGAAGCAGTGGAAAGAATGATTACATGGTGCAAAAAAGGACCACCGGCAGCCCGGGTAACAGAGGTGACTGTGAACTGGGAAAACCGTTGCGAGAATTTCGACGGCTTCAGTATCCGTCGTTAAGGAACGGAGGAACGATTGTGCACAAGGACCAAAACAACTCCAACTCCCTTCCCGGCGCAGGAAGGCCGCTTAACCCTGACGAACATAACGGCCGCTTGGGCGATGGTCACTCTTCCGGGGGGCGGGACAACTCTCCCAAACTAGCGGCTGGCGGCGGTAACTCTGCAGACCGGTCAGCCAAGCCCCGACACGGGGTGATCCCATATCCAGACCGCCCGTCTTCGTCAGGCCGGCGGCGCAAGGGCCGCAACCACCGGCACCGACGTCCCAAGGGAGGCCCGGCTGATACCGCATGTCGCACAAACCGGACGAGCCAACTCACTTTACCGCGCAACCCCGGCGGAGGACCCAAGGGCGAATCAGGCGCCGTTGCTCATAAATTTTCTTCAGTGATGGTTCACCAGGCAACTCCAGGCAAAGCGGCGCAGAACAAAACCGGCACCGGGAGGAACACCGTTCAGGCGGCCGGCAGCCGTCAAGAGACGGGCGCAAACAGCGGGTATCAGGCAAGCCGCCGTCCCATGCATTGTCTCCGGTGGAAGGCCAAAGTGAAAAACGCGAAGGATGTGCTCCAAAAGATCCTGAGACCGTTCCGGCTCTTTACCGCAAAAAGGGTCCACCTGAAAGTTGCTCCGAACACTCCCGGTGAACGTATCCCGCAGGGTTCACCAACCAATCTTCAAGGGGTTACAGCGGTGAAATCCAGGCCGCGGATCGTCGTAGATACGAACGTGATAATGGGGGGGTTGATCAACCCGTCGAAGGCGTCAGGTCGTATTATCAGCATCTGGCTTGCGGGAAGAGTGGATGTCGTGGTGAGCCCGGCGCTGCTTGATGAATACCTTCATATATTTAATAAGATGCGGTTCGGTTCAAAAGAAGCGCTAACCAGGCGGGAAGAAGCGATGAAAAAACTTCTCCGCCACGAAAACCTGACACTCGTTGAGCCGGAGCTTAAGCTCCAGGTGGTAAAAGAGGACCCTTCGGACAACCGCCTGATAGAATGCGCGGTTTCAGGCCGTGCGGATTATATTATCTCCCAAGACAGGCACCTGTTGTCAATCGGTCAGTATAAGGGCATCAAGATTTTGCGCGCACAGGCCTTTCTGATGCAGGAATACCCGGAGGGCAGAAACTAAGCCGGCAGCATGGAGAAACGTTATTACACATTCAGCCGTTTTCTCCGGGAATCATTCGGCGGCCCCGTTTCCAAGATCCCGCTGGATGCAGGCTTTGGGTGCCCAAACAGGGATGGTACTGTCGGTGTAGGGGGCTGTACCTTCTGTGCAAACCGGGCATTCAGCCCCTTTGCGGGACAAAAACTCACAGTGCCGGAGCAGATTCAAAGGTTTAAGGCCGCAAGACGCCGCGAAGAGCGCTATATAGCGTATTTTCAAGCGTATACGAATACGTATGCACCGCTTGAGACCCTGCGTACAATGTATGAGGAGGCTCTGCGTGACCCGGACGTGGTCGGACTGGCCGTTGCCACCCGGCCGGACTGCGTACCGGACCCTGTCCTTGACCTGCTGCAGGGTTACACCGGCCGCTGGATGGTGTGGGTGGAGTACGGGCTTCAGTCCAGCAGCGACAAAACACTCAGGCGGATCAACCGGGGGCATGATTTTGCCACGTTTCTCGACGCAGTTCAACGCACCAAAAGCCGCGGTATCTACATCGGCGCTCACGTGATCCTTGGTTTGCCGGGTGAAACCCGGGCAGATGTTCTCCGGACGGCTGAAGCGCTTAACACCACAGCGGTTGACGGGGTTAAACTGCACCACCTCCAAGTCTTTAAAGATACTGCCCTCGCCGCGCAGTGGTATGAAGGCAAGGTTTGGGTTTTTTCAGTCGATGAGTACGTATCGGCGGCATGTGATTTTATCGAATCGCTCTCTCCCGGAACGGTAATTCTAAGGTTGGTAGGGGATGTGACGGACGAAAAGCTGCTCCTGGCGCCACGCTGGGGAGTGAGGAAGGCGGAGGTGATAAGTGCGATAGACGCCGAGCTTACACGGCGCGGGACGCGCCAGGGAAGCCGGTTGGCGGGTATCGGAACGAACAGAAAAGGGGGAAACGCGCGTGAGGATTGAAGAGGCTTTCCGCTTTCCTTTCGTCGAAAAAGGCCTGGAACGGCTTCTTATCGGCGGATTAATCACTATCGTGCCCATACTGAACATTGCATCTGCCGGTTACTTCGTCGAAGTCATCAAAACGGTCAATAAGGGAAACGACGAGATGCCGTCCTGGAGCGGTTTCGGCACCATATTCCTCCAGGGTCTTGGCAACCTCGTCATTACCCTGTTTTATGCGTTCATTCCGTTGCTGCTTGTGGCAGCCGGTGCCGCAGGAACGTACAGCCTTGGTGCAACCGGCATATTGGCGCCGTTATTCGGCGGCGTCGTTTCACTAATCGGATTTCTCTTGCTGTTGGCGGCCTGGTTCGTCATACCTATGAGTGTAGCAAGGTACGCGGCAACAGGATCCCTGGGTGAAGGGTTCCGTTTAAACAAGGTCCTGCAGTATATCGGTGCAGTAATAGGCCAGTATGTAGGTGTGTACGTTTTAAGTATCGTCTTTTACTTCGTCGCCGGTTGGGCAAGCGGCATAATCCCTATATTGGGGTTTATTATTTCGGCATTCCTTACATTCTACGTTCTGGTCGTTACGGGGTTTCTCTTCGGAGACTTGCACCGGGAAGCAGAATCGGCCCTATCGGCAAGACGGTAAGGGTAATGTAAACTATTCAACCGCCACCTAACGCTTACGGAACGCGGCAAGAAGCAAACAGAACGAGGAAGGCGCAGCCGGACAGGCCGGAGCCCAGCACTCAGATTGCTGTGAAAGCGCAGTTTCGCGGGGCGGACAAATATGTGTTCCCTCAAAAGTACTATCTTATCAAGATGTAACTGAGTGCTGGGTGAGGACCTGGCCGGCAAGCCTGACGAAGTTATGCGCCGCTTATTGCCGCGCCCTCAGAGCACCTGAATAGTTACAGGGTAATAAGCAAAGCGTCGCGGGGGCTCAAAGCCCCCGCAGGTACTTACAGTGGGTGACAGCGCAAATGAGAGGCTCAGTATGGCTTTACCGGTTGTACGATATCGCCCAGGAAATTAATCTGGTTCAGGCGGAGGAAATCTTGGCGGCGGAGAAGCCTGTTTCGCGGCTTAGGCTCTCCCGGGTAAGGCCGAAGGCCCTTGAATTTAAAAACCCGCCGTTAACCGTGGAGCTGGAAGGACAGCCTTTTCACGCAGGGAAATGGCAGTTTGCCACCGCGCCGAGTTCCCGGTTATATGACTTTGGGGTTTTAAGCATAGTGATCAGGCTCTTATTGCCGGACGACTTCGGCTACAGCGAACTGCAGGAGCTTTCCGTACTCGTAAGCGACTTTGAAAGATTTGAGCCTGCCTTCGCGGGCTACCGTGACAACGTCATAAACGCGGTTCGCCCGGCGCTCGCGGGGGAAGGACTGACCGGGTTCGCCGAGGACTTTGTGGTCTTTTATTTTGAGCATTGGCCTAAAGACTGGGACCCTGTTCCGATACTCCTTAGCGAAACGGGGCCGGTGAGCCAGGAGATGCGCCGCGAAACGCTGCGTAATCATTTTTCGTACGGGGAAGACAGCTCGATCATCACCTGGGACGCAGCGTTGGTTTGCGACCCTGCCGGCAGCGCTGACATCCCCGATCTCCTTGAGTTTGCAAACGCACAACTCTTGGAACTGAGGTACTACGACAACGTCCTTGACCGCGAACTGGCGGCCATGTACGATGCAATCGAGGAGGCAGGGCAGGGGGGCTACCGCCGTTTAAAACAATACCGCAGCATTATGCGGTGCATGATGGAGCTTGTGGTCGAGGTAACCGAGATTACCGAACGGGTACAAAACGCGCTCAAGGTAACGGAAGACGTTTTCTATGCCCGGGTTTACGTGGCAGCGCTCAAGACATTCCGGCTCCAGGAGTGGCTGAGGAGCATCGACCGTAAAGTCGAAGTAATAGAACGCAGTTATGCGATGCTGAGCGATGAACTGGTTACGCACCGGTTTTTAATCCTTGAGGTGTCGATTGTGCTGCTGATCGCTTTCGAGATCGTCTTATGGCTGTGGACGTTGAGATAGCTTTTACACATTGAACGTTGAACGGACCCCGGAGGTCCATCACTCTAATCCTTACGTTGAACTAAGAACCTAGAACCTAGAACTTAGAACTTAGACTGACTCCAGAGGTCTATCAGTATAAGCTTGAGGGGGAATTGCTTTATGCGTGTTACCGTACTGGTGGAAAACACCGTCGGACGAACGCTTCCTATTTGCGGTGAGCACGGGCTCAGTCTGTGGCTGGAATTTGATGGGCACAATGTGCTTTTCGATACCGGCCAACGCGGCGCGGTGGTTCCTAACGCCTGCCGCCTGGGGGTGGACTTGCGGGCCGCAGAAGCCGTAATCTTAAGCCACGGGCACAGCGACCATACCGGCGGTTTACGGGACGTCCTCGAGTTTATCGCCCGACCGGTACCGGTTTACGGTCACCCTGACGTTTTCAGCGGTCACAGGGTATCGTCTCCTGCGGACCGTTACATCGGGATTCCCTTTTCCCGCGAGGAACTTGAGACGGCAGGAGCAGAGTTCGTTTTTGTGGAGCAGCCGCTTGAACTGTTCCCCGGTTTTTGGCTGAGCGGTGAGGTTCCCCGGCAGACCCCGTTTGAAAAGGGAGACCCCAGGATGTATGTTTACAAGGGTACTGAGCCGGTTCCCGATCCGCTGGCGGACGACCTGAGCCTATACGTTAAAACGCCGGCGGGGCTCGTTGTCCTGGTCGGCTGCGCCCACGCGGGGGTAATTAACATTATTGAACACGCACGGGCTGTAACCGGTGTGGATAAGGTGGCTGCAGTCCTCGGCGGTACGCACCTCGGTCCTGCTGCAACTGAACAGTTGGCGGCCACCGCTGCTTACCTGAAGGAACTCGCACTGGAACTGCTGGCTGCGAATCACTGTACCGGCTTGCCCAGGGCTGCCTATCTCGCCGGCATCTTCGGCGAACGCTTCCGCTTCGCTTCTGCCGGCGAAGTGTTTGAGTTTTAGCACGGGTTGTGAACCATTTTTTGCTATGAGGGCGGCTTTTTTGGTATGATATTAAAGGTGGTCGGGATGAAAAACAGCGACGTTTGTACAGTATTTAGGCAAATGGCGGAAATTATGGAGATCTTGGGAGAAGACGCCTACCGGATACGGGCGTACCAGCGGGCGGCACAGAACATTGAAAACCTCCCGGAGGATATCGCCGCAGTTGCAGCGCGAAAGGACCTTACTAAAATTCCCGGCATCGGGAAGGAGATTGCCCACAAAATAGAGGAGATCCTTGCAACGGGAACCTTGCAGAAATATGAAGAATTGAAGAAAAAGGTGCCGGCCGGCCTGGTGGAACTCCTCCAGGTTCCGGGGATCGGACCGAAAACCGCCAGGATGCTGTATAACGAGTTGGGCATCGAAAATGTGACCGTACTTGAACGGTTGGCGCAGGAAGGACGGCTGAAAGGCCTGCCCGGAATCAAAGCAAAGACAGAGCAGAACATTCTCCACGGTATTTCGCTGATGCGTTCCGTCCAGGAACGCCGCCCGCTGGGACTGGTGCTGCCGCTTGCCCGCCATGTCATGGCGTTGCTGCAGGAGCGCGCGCCGGTGAGCAGGGTAAGCACGGCGGGTAGCATCCGGCGCTGCAGGGAAACCGTCGGGGACGTAGATTTGCTGGCCGCTTCAGCAAAGCCGGAAAAGGTGGTTGATATTTTTGTCGGTCTGCCGTTTGTGGCAGAGATAATCGCCCACGGCCCAACGAAGGGGAGCGTGCGGACCTCGGACGGGCTTCAGATCGACTTGCGCGTTGTACCGGAGGAGAGTTTCGGCGCTGCACTCTGCTATTTCACCGGTTCCAAGGCGCACAACATCCGGGTAAGGGAACTCGGTGTAAGGCTGGGGTTAAAAATAAACGAGTACGGCGTCTTCCGCGGGGAGGACAGGATCGCCGGCGCGACGGAGGAGGAGGTTTTTGCGAGTGTAGGATTGCCCTACATCCCGCCGGAGATGCGCGAAGACCGGGGTGAAATCGAAGCCGGGCTGGATGGGCGACTCCCGCAGGTGGTGACACTCGCGGATATAAAAGGCGATTTTCACGTTCACTCGAAGTACAGTGACGGCTCAGCGTCCCTCAAGGAAATCGTGGAAAAGGCAAGGCGGCTGGGCTTGGAATGGGTTGCGGTCTGCGATCACTCGCAGACGTTGAAGGTGGCGGGCGGCCTTGATGCGGCGGCTCTGGAAAAGAAGCGCGCGGCGATTGCAGCGTTCAACGCGCACAGCCCCGATGTTAAGCTCCTCTGCGGCACGGAAGTGGAGATCGGGGTAGACGGCAGCCTTGACTACCCCGATGATGTGCTCGCGTTTCTCGATGTGGTTGTTGCGGCAATCCACACCGCATTCCGCCAGGACGAAGGCGTCCAAACCCGGCGCTTGCTTAATGCAATCAACAACCCTTACGTGCATGCGGTTGCTCATCCCACAGGCAGGCTGCTGGGAGAACGGGCCGGTTACGCACTCGACCTGGAGCAGGTTTTTGAAGCCGCGGCACGGACGGGAACCTTTTTGGAGATCAACGCTTATTACAAGCGCCTCGACTTAAACGATGTGGCTGTACGTGCCGCCGGGGAAAAGGGAATAAGATTTGTCATAGGGAGTGACGCTCATCTGCTTGACCAGATGGAGTTCCTGGAGTTAGGCGTGGGGGTAGCCCGCCGTGGATGGTTAACGCGGCAACAGGTAATAAATTCTCTCAGTTACAAGGAGCTTTTAAAAACACTCAGACAAAAAAGGGATTTAATGTTAGATATTTAGGCAACAATAATCTTGAAGGTGGGATAATATGGCTAAAATCAAGACCGCATATGAAAAAGCGCTTGAAAGGATCAGCGAAATGAACCTCGGCGACGTCGATGTCTCGAGCATGGAGTACGGACCGAAAGGCGGTGCCGCTGCGGCACAGTTCTTGTGGGACAAGGATTTAGACCTGCTTGCCGAGTTGGAAAAATACGGTGAAGAGGTACGGGGCTATGTCCGGCAGGGTATGGAAGACGCCCTTTTAAGGAATATACAGCTTCCTAAGGATGAATCCGCGCAGGATACCAACCGCCGCGCCATGGACGGACTGCTGGCCGTCAAGAAGGATAAGACTGTGCTGAAACAGATTTTCACTGAATTGGAATACCTTTTTAACTATTACATGCAAGCTTTAGAACACACGTACACCAACCTCAAGGAAAGCTTTTCCAACCGGATCACGCACGCCCAGCAAGCCCTTGAGCGCCAACTCGGCGCCAAAATAAGAGTCGACGTGGAACGGCACCCCGGGTTCCTCGAAGAGTGGCTGAGAGTTCAGGGACAGTTAGACGCACAGTACGAACCGGTCCTGGCGGAGCAGAAAGAAAAGATAAGGAGACTCAACTGAAGTTGCTTGAAGAACCCGATCAATGGCGACCCTTCATTGACGAAGTTCTCCCGCAGGCGCGCCTCCTTATCCTGGTAGGAGCGGTGGATACGGGAAAAACCACGCTGACGACCTGCCTCGCCAACCGCAGCTTGGCGCTCGGGTACAAGACGGCTGTTGTCGACGCCGACGTCGGCCAGTCCGACATCGGCCCGCCGACTACCGTGGGCTTAGGGTTGCTCCGGGAGACCGTTGGAAGTTTACAAAATATACCGCTCACGGATTTTTATTTTGTCGGATCGACTACTCCCCGCGGTCATGTTGCAGCCGCCTTGACCGGAACTAAAAAGATGGTCGAGCGGGCATTCGCGGCAGGTGCGGAGCGGGTGGTGATCAACACGACCGGGCTGGTCGGAGGCAGCCTCGGGCGGACGCTGAAGTACCACAAGGTCAGTTTAACCCGGCCCGACTGTATAATCGGGCTCCAACGCCACGGTGAGATCGAGCCGCTACTCAAAACCTGGGAGGCATACGGTTTTACGGTCTACCGCCTCCCTGTTCCGGCCGGTGTGCGCCAGCGTTCATTAGAAATGCGCGTTGCGTTCCGCAACAGGCGTTGGCGGGAGTTTTTTGGGGGAGCGGTCAGGCTCAGACTTCCTTTTGGAAGCTTCCGCACTGCCCGGACAAGCATGTTTACCGGGGGAGCGCTTTCTGAGACTGAAAAGCATAAACTGGAAAGTCTGCTGGGCCAGCCCCTTCTGTGGGTAGAAAAAATGGCAAACGAGGTAACTGCGGTCACCCTGCACCCGGTACCCCAGGAAGTATTAGCTGCCGGTGCCGGACTTTTGGCAGTACCACGGCTCCGGAGAATAGCACCGGAAAGCTTTGAGGGCATGGTTGCCGGTCTCGTCGGGCCGGAGGGGCAGTGCCTTTCCCTCGGCTGGGTAGAAAAAGTAGACTACGAAGCAGGCAACCTCCTAGTCATGACGCCGTACCGGGGGTATGAGCCGGTTAGAGTTGTAGAGTTCAGCGGCGTCAGGCTTGACGGTGAATCTATTTTTGAAAAAGGGATGAAAAGTGAAGCGGAACCTGCGTAATTATTTCTTGACCGGATTGGCTGTTATCCTGCCGGGAGCGGCCACCATATGGATCCTGTGGAAACTCCTTGCGTTTGTCGACGGTTTTGCCGGAAGACTGGTAGCTTATATTACACCGTATAAAATTCCGGGCCTCGGTGTTTTGGTAACGTTACTGCTAATTGTCTTAGTAGGAATATTTGCTACTAATGTTATCGGCCGCAGCCTTCTGGCTCTATGGGAACGGATAGTCTTCCGGATACCGCTGGTCAACACCATTTACCGGGCCGCCAAGGAAATCGTGGAGACCTTCGGCGAAAATACGAAACAGGTATTCCGGCAGGTGGTACTGGTGCGGTTTCCGCGCCGGGATACCTGGGCCGTTGGCTTTGTTGTAGGTGAAGCAGGTGAAGGGCTTAACAATAAGGCCGGCCAGGAACTGGTAAAGGTGCTCGTTCCACACGTACCGCTGCCGATGTCCGGGTTCCTGCTTTTCGTACCTAGAGAGGAACTGATTTACCTAGACATACCGGTGGAAGACGGACTGCGGTTGATCGTCTCCACCGGAATACTCGAACCCAATTCATTGCGGACGGCTTGGAATGAAAGGGAGAGGTAGGTTGTTCTTACTTGCCCGGCAAAAACTGGGGGCCGCTGATAAGCCCAATCTGGATCGGGTTTCTGCTGAACGCAGCGATAGAGTCCTCACGGGTATTTATCCCGCTGTTAACCGTAGACCTCGGCGGCACCAACTTTGACGTTGGGTTGGTAGGTGCCGCAAACGGTATCGCTTACTTTGCCACGGCGTTGGTGATCGGACCTCAAGCGGATGTCTTCGGCAGGCTGCGCTTTGTAAGGTTAGGGCTTGCGGTCAGCGCCCTGGCTTTTTTGGGCCAACTGTTGGCCCGGGACGTCGTTAGCTTACTCGCGGTACGTACGGCGGTGGGGCTTGCCCTTGGGATCACCACCGGGTCGCTCGTGGTCTTTGCTTGCGAAAACCGGGGCGGGGTGGGGAAGTTCAGTTCCTTCAGTTCACTCGGCTGGATTTTCGGGGCGACGGCAGCGGCACTGATGAGGGAGTACCATCTTCTTTTTCTGTTCAGCTTTGTCGTTTGCACCATAGCGTTTCTCATTAGCCTCAAACTCGAGGAGTGGAACAATCTGCGCCTGTCACAAATGCCCCGGTCCCTGCCGGTTATCTGGCGCAACCGTGCGGTTTACTTACCCTTTTTCTTAAGGCAACTCGGAGCATCAGCGGTATGGATTATTTTCCCGCTGTACCTCCAGGAACTTGGGGCGGACAGATTCTGGATCGGGATTGTGGGTACGGCAAACTACGCCGGGCAGGTTGTTCTGATGACTTTGGTCGAACGTTTTGCGGGGGTAGGACTCTTACGGTTAGGCCTGTTCTTGTCGGGCGTGGTTTTCTTGCTTTACACAGCGTTGGGTCATTTCATGCAGGTGATTCCGGTGCACGTCTTGCTTTCTGCGGCTTGGTCGACGCTTTACATCGGAGCGCTGGTGTTGCTCCTGCGGTCGGGTGAAGCACGTGCCACCGCCACAGGAATCCTGGTGGCCAACATGAACCTCTGTTTGGCAACCGGGCCGTTTCTCGGTGGAGTGCTGTCCTCGTTATGGGGATACCACGCACCCATGTATGCGGCGGCAGCGCTGAGCTTTGCGGGCCTGTTGTGGGCCCCGCGGCGCGCGCCTCAGGGATAACGGCAGCGGTGCTGAAAAGCAGAAAAGCAGGCCGGAATAAGCGTATCGTTTCCGGCATTTAAGGTACAGATATGTTTTTTTTGCCGGAAACGGCCTTCGGCCTTTTTCCGGCCTACGAACTCAGAACTTTGAACTTTAAACTATTTTAGGAGAAGCGGTTTGAGGTGGAGAATTAGGTTTGTCTTACATTTGGCTTGACGGGTCTCTTCTCCCGGTGGAGAAAACGCTGACTCGGCTCGAACGGGGTTTTTTATACGGTGACGGCCTTTTTGAAACGCTCCGGGTTTACGGCGGCCGACCCTTCATGCTTGCAGAACACATTTCAAGATTGACGGCGGGTGCGGCAGTGCTCGGCTTTGCCGAGGCCTTGAATCCAGATGATTTGAAGAGCGCCGTTGAACAAACAGTTTCCGCCAACGGTATTGAGGAAGGCAGCGTGCGCCTGACGGTCGCTAGGGGCAGGGGCCCGGGTCTTTATCCGGTGGAAACGGACCCGCCCACGGTCCTGGTCACGGTGCGGGCGGGAACACCTTATGCACCGGAGCTATACGCCCGCGGTTTTCGGGCGGTGCTGGTCTCCTTTCCGCGGAACGAGCGCTCTCCCTTGGTATTCGTAAAATCCCTGAACTTTCTGGAAAATATACTCGGCAAAAAGGAGGCCGTAGCCTCAGGCGCTGATGAAGGTTTGTTCCTCAATACGGCCGGTCATCTCTGCGAAGGGACAGTCAGCAACTTGTTTCTGCTCGAGCAGGACACCGTCTTAACACCGGCCGTCTCCAGCGGCCTTCTTCCAGGCATAACGCGGGCTATAGTGTTGCAGGTGGCCCGTGAAGCAGGTTTCCGGGTGGAAGAATGCGCGGTCCGGCCCGACCGGCTTTTCACCGCAAGCGAGGCTTTTCTAACAAACTCCCTCCTTGAAGTGATGCCGCTCGTAACCATCAGCGGCCGCCCGGTGGGCACCGGCCGGCCCGGACCGGCCGCGCAGTTACTCCGGGAGCAATACCGTAAGGCGGTTAAAAAGAACTAAAAAGGGGACAGCCTACTTTTTATAGCGCAAAGGGACAGGCGAAAAAAGGGGGACAGTCCCCCAAAAGTCTATTTCAATACTTCTGCTATTGTAATAGAAGTTTTTAAATTTTCCGCGCTTCGAGTAACCGCTTCAAGTACCTACTCATAACCTGAGTTTACGGAGGTTATGAGGGGTGGAACGTTGGAACTGTTCGGTATACTGCTATTGGTTTTCGCCGCAAATCTTGACAATCTGGGGGTAGGTATATCCTTAGGGGCAAGAAGAATACGGGTACCTTTCCCGTCAAATCTGCTTATCGCAGTAACCACGAGTTCGGGCACACTGCTGACCCTCCTGGCGGGGAAATGGCTTGGCTCCTTTCTTTCGCTCCAGCATGCCAGGTATGCCGGGGCGATGATTATAATAGGTACCGGTGTGTGGGTCTTATATGGTGAACTGGTCCGCGCGGGAAAGAAGGCTGCTACAGGTAATTTGGCGGAAGAAGCAAATCAAATGCGGGCTTTGGATACAGCCGACCAGCGGCGGATAACGGCTCTTTTGACAGCGCCGCCCCTCGCCGATGCGGACTGCTCAGGCCACATCGACTTGAAGGAGGCGCTTCTCTTAGGCATTGCGCTAACCCTGAACAATTTTGCCGGGGGTTTTGGCGCCGGCATCTTTGGTCTAAACCCCATACTGACTGCTTTTGGAGTTGCCTTTTTCAGCCTGCTCCTTCTCTGGCTGGGGATCAGATTGGGTCAAAACTGTATATCCCGCTGGTTGGGAGGTTGTGCCGGGCCGGCTGCAGGTTTATTGCTTGTGCTTTTGGGGATTCTCGAGATGGTAGTTTGATATGTTTGAAACTACGCTAAAAAGTTGCCGCGATTTGGCGTTTTTTCTTTTTTTCGGGGAAATCTATAGAAGGAGGTGGATGGACTGTGCGTTTCTTAAACATGTTTGTTACGGTCATCGTTGTGAGTCTGTTGTGTACAAGTGCGGCCGTGGCAAACGAGTACCGCCCGGAACCGAAGGAATATAAAGTAAGTTGTTACGGTAGTTATCTCTCCATACCGTATGACGATTTTGCCATCTTAACCGGGAACTCGGCCGCATTGCGTTTCTACAGCCCGTACTTTCCGCCGCAAACCAAAACACTTACCATCACTGCGCCCAGCGAGCTTCCTGAACCCTTCGTTCAAAAGCTGGTGCAGCGCTGGGCCGGTAAAGCCGAATCGTTTATTCAAGACTACGGACGGAAGGGGTTCATGAACTGGGGGGCGCCTCCCTGGCAGGAATTGCTCCCGGTGAGGGACGGCCCGCGGGTTTCAGAAAGGGTCTGGTACAGCGTTGGCGGCGAAAAGGTTTTGCGGATATGGCATGCTGAACTGCTGGAATTCCGGCGTGCACCTCTGCCGGGTTGGATCAACCGTTTGGGCGGCGTGGTATCCGGCCGGGCTTGTTATACAATCCGGGTCTATTCCCCGGGCTATTACACTGCGGTCCTGGACTCTTATAAAGATGCTGTGTCGCAGCAATAACTCTACTCTAAGACCCGGGTGATAAAGTGCCGTCCTTTGTCCCAAAGCTGGTGCTGATTCAAAAGTCGGCTCTCGAATACCCGCTCGGCCGGGACCTCAAGAAGCGGTTTGAAAACCGCGGAATAGAGCTTTTAGTCTACGAAAAGAGAGTCCCGCCGTTGCCGCGAGCGTCTTTCGGTGAAAGGTTCCAGCTTGGCAAGCGTACGTTGGCGGTTTCCGTCCGGCAGGCACGGGAGTTTCAAAGCTGCAGGCCGTCCGCACATTACCAGTTGCCCCTGGTTTCGGGATGCCCCGGCTATTGCGAGTACTGTTATCTAAATACCAACCTCGGGCAAAGCCCGTACGTAAAGGTTTATGTCAACGTAGATGAAATTCTCCATAGGGCGGCGGCGTATACTGAGCAGCGCCGGCCGGACCGGACCGTTTTCGAAGGCGCCGCCACATCGGATCCTGTTGCGGTGGAAGGATGGACCGGAGCGTTGCTGAGGGCGGTTGAGTTTTTTGCGCTCCTTCCCGGCGCAGAGTTCCGGTTCGTCACTAAATACACCGACGTCGAGAGCCTGCTGGGCGCAAGGCACAGCGGCAAAACAACCGTTAGGTTCAGCATTAACTGCGAATCGATAATGAACAAGTTTGAGAGAGGCGTCCCGCGGCTGCGCTCCCGTTTGGAAGCCGCAAAAGAAACGGCAGGAGCCGGGTACCCGCTGGGCTTCTTGATTGCACCCATTTTTGCGCTGGATGGGTGGCGCCGGGAATACGAGAAACTGTTGCTGACAGTTAAAAGGAACATACCCGAAGACACTCCCCTCACCTTTGAGCTTATCACCCACCGGTTCACCGATAGGGCAAGGAAGATTATCAGACAGGCTTATCCGGGTACAAACGTCCCCCTCGACGACAAAGACCGGGTTTTCAAATTCGGCCAGTTCGGCTACGGCAAGTATGTTTATCCGCAAGAATTAATGGAAGAGCTAAAGGAGTTTTTTCAAACAAGGATAAATGAACTTTTTCCCCTCGCGACTATACTGTACTTTGTTTGAAAATGCGGACAGTAAAAAGGGGACAGGCTGTTTTCTTTAACTCCGGTAAAAGGGGGTGCTCTTCCGGGTTAGTACGTTTCGTTGACCGGTCGTGAGGTTTTGTGTTACGATTTTCCCGTAAGTTCCCTGTGGAATTAATCAAAAAGCGGAGGCTGTCAGCTTGCTTTTTACCACTCTGACGGTGGCTGTGGCCCGCGAAAAAATGATCAAACGATTAAAGGACCTGCCTGTGGAAGAAATACCTTTGCTTACCGCATACGGGCGAGTGCTGGCCGAGGACGTACGCGCCGTGGAAGATGTTCCGGACTTTGACCGTTCAACAATGGACGGTTTCGCGGTGCGTGCCGCCGACACCTTCGGTGCATCGGAGGGACTGCCGGCTTATCTTATCGTCGCAGGCGAGGTCTTGATGGGCAAGCCCCCCGGTGGCGCATTAAAGCAGGGTGAAGCCTGGCGGATTCCAACCGGCGGGATGCTCCCGGATGGAGCTGACGCGGTGGTAATGGTTGAATACGTCGAGGATGCCGGGTCGGATACAGTGGCTGTCCTGAGACCGGTGGCACCAGGGGAAAACGTCGTGCGGCGCGGGGATGATGTGCGGGCAGGCGCCGTTGTTGCGCATGCGGGGAAGCGCCTGCGCCCCCAGGACATCGGGCTGCTGGCCGCCTGCGGTGTAGCGCGTGCCCGGGTGCGCAAGCGCCCCATCGTCGCTATCATCGGCACGGGAGATGAGGTTGTCAGTGTCGAAACCACCCCCGCTCCGGGGCAGGTGCGGGACGTGAACACACCCTCCCTGGCAGCAGCGGTCGAGGCCGCGGGCGGAGTCCCGGTCGTTTTCGGCACGGTGCCGGATGAACTGCCGGTAATCCAGGAGATCTTGGCCCAGGCGGTTGGGGAATGTGAAATGGTGCTGCTGTCCGGCGGCAGTTCAGTGGGGGTCCGGGATTTAACCCTGCGGGCGATCATGTCGCTTCCAGGGGCAGAGGTACTTTTCCACGGGTTGGCGGTTAAGCCCGGGAAACCGACCGTCGGGGCGGTGGTAGACGGGAAAGCGGTCTTCGGCCTGCCCGGCCACCCGGTTTCCGCGCTTGTGGTGTTCGAGTTTCTGGTAAGGCCGTTTCTTGAACCGGAACTGCCGAACCGGCCGGTCCTTCGCGTTCGGCTCGGGCGGTCTGTCCGGTCCTCCCCGGGCAGGGAGGATTATGTCAGGGTCCGGCTGGTAACTAAGGACGGCGAACTTATCGCAGAACCCATTCTTGGGAAGTCCGGCCTCATCGCAACGCTTGCCCGGGCTGACGGGCTTGTACGCTTGCCCATTGATGCTGCAGGAGCAGAAGCCGGAGAGCTGGTCGATCTCTTTCTCATCTAACCGACACCCAAATACGAGGTTTAATTCCCGGACCAAGTTCGGACGGTTCCTTAAGTATGTATTAAGATGCTGTCAAGGAGTTCAAGCTGTTTGGTTCCGGGTTAAGGAGATAGTTATGAAACGGGAGATTTTTCTCGCAGAAAAACCACTCGAAGAAGCTAAAACGGGATACATCGAGTTTTTGAGGAACCTTGGAGCGCTGGGCCCCGGTCCGGTAAAAAACGTTCCCGTAAAGGAATCCTGCGGCCTGGTTACTGCAGCGCCGGTCTTTGCGGCAGTATCACACCCGCATTTTCATGCAGCGGCAATGGACGGGTTTGCCGTCCGGGCGCAGCGTACCTTCGGCGCAACCGAACAGAACCCGCTTCGCCTGCGGGTCGGGGAAGAAGCGGTGCCGGTGGACACCGGCGATGTGCTCCCGGAGGGTTGCGATGCGGTAATCATGGTCGAAGATACGCATGAGGTTGAACCCGGCATAATAGAGATTACGGCGGCGGTCTTCCCGTACCAGCACGTCCGGGTGATGGGTGAAGATGTTGTTGCTACCGAGATGCTGCTGCCGGCGAATCACCTGATTCGCCCGGTGGATGTCGGGGCTATGATTGCTGGCGGCGTTGCCACCGTGCCCGTGAACCCGCAACCCAAAGTTGCGATAATCCCGACGGGGACCGAGGTGGTGGAGCCGGGTACCCCTTTAAAACCCGGAGATATAATCGAATTCAACTCACCGCTCCTCAGCGAAATGGTTCGCGAGTGGGGCGGTATTCCGGTACGTTACGGGATTGTTCCGGACGACTTTTCGGCTCTAAAGGAAGCCGTTATGCGTGCAGCGGCGGAATGCGACGTGGTGATTACCAATGCGGGTGCGTCAGCAGGGCGGGAGGACTTTACCGCATCGGTGGTTAGGGAGTGCGGGAGCATTTTCGCTCACGGCGTAGCGATTAAACCCGGAAAGCCCGTGGTCCTCGGCCAAGTGGGGGAAAAGCCGTTTTTGGGCATCCCGGGGTACCCTGTTTCGGCCGTGCTGAACGCGGAGCTTTTCGCCAAGCCGGTAATACTTGCAAAGCAGGGCCGCACCGCGCCGGACCGCGAGGAAATAAATGCTGTGCTTTCGAGACGGGTGGTTTCACCCGCGGGGGTTGAGGAGTTCGTCCGCGTTAAGCTCGGGCGGATCGGAGAAAAAATTATCGCTACACCCCTCGGGCGTGGAGCAGGCCTGCTGTTGACCCTGGTCAGGGCGGACGGCATCCTGCGGGTACCCAGGTTTTCCGAGGGGTTCGAGGCCGGCAGCGTGGTACCGGTGGAACTCCTGCGTACCCGGCGAGAGATTGAGGAGACTGTCGTCGTCATTGGGAGTCACGACCTGGCACTTGATATCATCGCAAACTTCCTGCGTCTGAAATTCCCTGAAGCCACGCTCTCTTCCGCACACGTGGGCAGCCTGGGTGGGCTTCTGGCACTGAAACGAGGCGAAGCTCACCTTGCAGGGACACACCTATTGGACGAAGAGACCGGCGAATATAATATTTCTTATATAAAACGTTACCTCGAGTACCTGCCGGTAGTTCTGGTAAACCTCTCCTACCGCGAGCAGGGCTTCATCGTTGCTCCCGGCAACCCAAAGGGCGTCAGCACCTTTGCCGACCTGGTCCGGGAGGATGTCCGGTTCGTCAACCGGCAGCGCGGCGCAGGTACACGGGTGCTGTTGGATTTTCACCTCCGGCGACTGGGACTCGACCCGCAGCGCGTCGCGGGATACCAGCGGGAGGAATACACCCACCTGGCTGTGGCTGCGGCGGTGGCCGGCGGCACATCCGATGTCGGTCTGGGCATCAGGGCGGCGGCGACGGCACTCGGACTGGACTTTGTACCGGTGGCCGAAGAACGGTACGACCTCTGTTTCCTAAAACAGTACTGGGAAGGTAAAACGGGCGAGCGGCTGAGGGCCGTCATCGAAGACGCGGAATTTCAAGCGGCGGTGCTCGCCCGCGGGGGTTATGACCTCCGGGACTGCGGGCGGGTGGTTTATCAGCAAGGATGAAGGCGGAAGGATGAGGGATAACAAATATATATTTCCTCTTTCGGAGGGACGAGTAGTGAAGCTTACCCACATAGACGCTGAAGGGAAAGCGCGAATGGTTCAGGTAGGCCAAAAGGCGGAAACTTTACGGGAGGCGGTAGCCCGGGGCGCTCTTCGCGTGCGGCCGGAAACGCTGCAGCTCGTGGCGTCGGGGAGGTTGCCTAAAGGGGATGTGCTGGCTGTAGCCCGGGTCGCGGGGATAATGGCGGCAAAAGATACGCCGCGTCTGATTCCGCTCTGTCACCCGGTCCGCCTCACCGGAGCGGAGGTCGATTTCGAGCTGAATGAAAAAAGGAGCCGTGTGGAAATAACGGCCCGGGTAAAGGCGGTGGACAGGACGGGCGTGGAAATGGAAGCGATGACCGCGGTGACGGGGGCCGCACTCGCCCTTTATGACATGGTTAAAGCGGTGGACAGGGAAGCGGTAATTGAGGAAATCCACCTCGAGTATAAAAGCGGCGGAAAAAGCGGGACCTTCCGGCGCGGTTCAACCGAAGCCCCGGCCGATTAACACTGAGATACCATATAGCAGAGACACGTCGCGAAGCGGAAGGAGGATGCTGATGTATAGGGTAGCTGTAATAACCATGAGCGACAAGGGCGCACGCGGCGAAAGGGAGGACACCAGCGGACAAACGGTCAGAGAGTTGGTTGAAGCGCAAGGGTGGAAGGTAGAAAACTCCCGGGTAGTTAGCGATGACCTGGATACGATTACTGAGGTTCTCTTGGAGGTGGCCAAATCGGGTGTAGACCTGGTTTTAACCACCGGCGGAACAGGGCTGGGGCCTAGGGACAATACGCCGGAGGCAACGCTTTCGGTGATTGAACGCGAGGTTCCGGGGATTGCTGAAGCGATGCGGTTCGAGACATTTAAGATTTCACCCCGCTCCATTTTGAGCCGCGGCGTTGCCGGCATCAGAGGCAAGACACTCATTGTGAACCTTCCCGGAAGCCCCAAAGCAGTCCGTGAGTGCATGGCGGTGATCCTCCCAGTAATCGACCATGGCCTGGCTGTTTTGACGGGCCGGGAGCGAGAATGTGCGAAGGAAGGCAAAAAGTAGTGTGGCCGGTCTTGTTTAACATCGGCGATTATGCAGTACACAGCTACGGTGTAATGCTGGCTGTCGCCGTCATGGCAGGAGCGCTGGTCAGCGAGCGGCAAGCCGGACGGCGGGGCATCGACCCCGATTTCGTGCTGAACCTAACGATCATCCTTGTTATAACCGGCGTAATAGGCAGCCGCATCGCCTATGTTTTAATCGAGTGGCCCCGGTACGCCGGTGAACCCGCGGCAATCTTTCGGATCTGGGACGGCGGTCTCTCTTATTACGGGGCGCTGGTAGCGGGCCTGCCGCTTGTCTGGCTGTACAGCCGGGCCAAAGGCGTGCGCTTCGGTGAAACGGCGGACGTAGTTGCGCTCGGGCTGGCTGCAGGTTACCCCTTTGCACGCATCGGCTGCTTCCTAAACGGCTGCTGTTACGGTAAACCCGCCGACCTCCCCTGGGCGGTGGTCTTTCCATTTGACGGGATACCCCGGCACCCGACTCAGTTGTATGCCGTGGTCATCGGCGCCGTCATCTTTCTTGCGCTCCAGTACTTCAACAAACGCAGGCAGTTTCCGGGACAGCTTGCCTACCTGTATGTTGTTTTTTACGGGGCGTACCGGTTCGGCATCGAATTCTTCCGCGTTTCGCCGCCGGCCGGCACCTACCTTACCATCGGCCAAGCATTCAGCCTCGCAGCTGCAGGAATCGCCCTGATCCTCTTGATCTTGAGACTCCGCTCCCGCAGCGGCTAAAAGGGGGCACGCATGAATGGGGCGAAGACCGGGTTAACACCACGTAACAATAAGACCCGAAAAATAAAGAGCGCTAAGCGCTCTGTTAAGCTAAAAACAGGCCATTTCAATCTGTTTTTATTTGGGGTCGAGAAGTCCAAGCCTGTCCAAAATAACCGCCAGCTCTTCCCTCGTCACCGGTTTGTGGGGACTGAAACCCCTCTCATCGCCTTTGATTACGCCCCTTGCCTTCGCTTTTTCAACAGAAGGAACCGCCCAGGGAGATGGCGTTTGATCCTTTTCCTTCAGCTCGTCGGCCATTTCCTTCACCCTTTCCTCGAGATTCCACTGTTTCATCAGTGATATCAATGCCTCAGCGTATTTGGGGTCCGTAGCGTACCCGCACTGCTGCAAGGCCCTGGCATACTCGGCGGGGTTGTCTTTTACGGCAACCGCCGGCGCATACCTCCGGTTGTTCATGATCAGCCTCATATAATCCTCGAAAGACTCCTGGTAGTTGTGATATGCGCGGAAATTGGCGTCAACCGTAACCCTTTTCCCGTCATAGTACTCGAAAGTCTTCGCCAGTACGCTCCCTGCCGGTCCTGTACCCTTAATGTTAAAAAGGTTTTTTGAGTCCTTGCCGGTGTTTTTGTCTTTTGTGACGTACTTCCCGTAACCGGTTTCCTGGATCGCCTGAGCGATGATCACGGCCCCCGGCAGCCCCGTGTTGATCTGGGCGGCTGCAGCCGCAGGCAAAATGGAATCGATAAAGTCCTTTGGGCCACTCATTCAGTACCTCTCCCTTTTCCCCTGAAAATACGACAAGGATAATAACTCTTTTAACAAGGAAGTCTAAGGTTCTCCGCCAGTCACCTCCTTACTTCTCCTGTTCCATCCTCTACCCCTCTTAATGTCAGTGGCAACATTATACATTAAAATCCCGGTTCCGGTAAAACATCACTCGTAATTCCTTCGAATGCTAAAAACATGTACCTGTGCCCTGGATCAAATATTCGCTCCATTGGTTTTTCTACCCATTTGTCAATATATACCTTTCCGATGGCCCGGGAGTTGGGCATTCCTGCGGTTGTGGGCTGCGGCAACGCGACCGCGCGCCTGCGCACCGGTGATCGCGTGCTTGTCGACGGCGGGCAGGGTGTTGTAACGGTATTGAACGGCGAATGATTGACGCCGCGAATGGGACCCATAGGTTAAGAATGCGGCCTTCCGGTTTTTTGTGCAACGTGTTAACATGGTAGGAAAGTGGAAAATCGGGAGGTATTCCGGTGCTTATCCGCGAAGCTGCCGTTACTGAACACAGATAGAACAGTTCTGCACAAATACCATCGGTAATAAGAACAGTGCGGTATTCGGCTTCGTGGCTGAACCCGAGACGGGAGTTATTGTAGGCTTTGCAGCCGCGGGACCGGAGCGGACCGGAAACCCCGATTATAAGGGTGAGATTTATGCCGCATACGTCCTTAAGGCGCACCAGCGGAAGGGAATCGGACGCGCACTGCTTGTTGCAGTCACTGGGCGGCTTTTGGCTATGGGAATTAATTCCCGAAATATCCTGAAGTGGCTTACGGCTGAGAGGATGTCAATACAATCTCACAACAAACTGACGGGCGGTAAGTGTGCAACTTAAACCGATAATGCTGAGGAAAAGGAGCAAATCTGGTGATCAGGTTGCGGGGACACCACTTAGTCTGCCTCCAGTTCTTCCGGGGCGAGGGATATGACCGGGTGTTTATCGAGAATCTTCAGACCGTCGTGGGCCGGGCGGTGAAGGGTGAAGAGATTGAGGTGGTCGAGGGCCCGGATGACGTTTGTCGTGCTTGTCCTTCGCTTGAAGAGGGCCGGTGTTCCAGCCAACCCGCAGGCGGTGAGGCAAATATCAGGGAATTGGATGAAAAGGCGAGGGCACACCTCGGGATCGGGGTGGGGGAAAGAGTGCTCTGGCGAGAGGTTTTCGCCAGGGTCAGTGTCACTTCCGAGGAATGGTTCGCGGGCTTTTGCGAAGGGTGTGAGTGGGAAAAGGCCTGCGTGGATAGAAAGAAGGATCTTAATCTGGTGTAAAGGCGGTGGGAGGTTTCTGGGGCAAGAAGGAGCGAAGCTAAGGTGGCGCACGATTAGCATGTGATCGGGGAGGTAATGAAGAAGTGTGACTTGGGACGGTAGGTTCCGAGAGTAACCGGCCCCCTGATTTTTAATTGACGTCTCTGTGTTCTTGTGATAGTATGACTGTGATAAAGGCGGTAAGTAGCCGTCATTCTTAAATCAAATCCAACTTTGAATTACAGCACCACGCAGGTGGACGTTGCCTGAAGGCAAAATCCTTTTGGTGCTTTTTGTTTGATGCGGCCACGGAGGCTTTGCTTTCCGCCGGAGCGGGAGGTTGAGTTCGCCGTGGCTTTGTTGTTTCCGGGGACTGGTTTGGTTGAGGCGTTATCTGCTGAAGCGACTGTTTTACCTTGTACCCGTGATGTTGGGGGTGTCGGTGGTCACCTTCGGGCTGATCAACCTGGCGCCGGGTGACCCCGCGGAGGTCATCCTGCGGACCGGCGGGGTGGAGCCGACGCGGGAGGCTGTGGAAACGCTGCGGGCGGAGCTGGGGCTGGACGACCCGCTTTACGTCCGGTACGGGCGCTGGCTGCGGGATGTCGTCCGTCTCGATTTGGGCGATTCTTTCCGCACCGGGTACCCCGTGACGGAAGAGATTTTGAGCCGCCTGCCGGCTACGCTGGAGCTGACCTGCGCGGCGCTGGTCTTTATGGTTTTACTGGCGCTGCCGGCGGGTATCCTCGCCGCCCTTTACCGGCACGCCTTTCTCGACCATTTAAGCCGTTTCACTGCGCTTTTCGGCGCTTCAGTGCCCAGCTTCTGGCTGGGGCTGATGCTTATTTACTTTTTCGCGGTGAAGCTACGGCTTCTGCCGGTAATGGGCCGGGGGGGACTCGGACACCTGGTGCTGCCGGCGGTAACACTCGGCTTCGGCATGGCCGCGGTTTACGCGCGGATCCTGCGTGCCGGCATGTTAGACGCGCTGGGACAGGACTACATTAGGGTGGCTCGGGCCAAGGGCTTGCACGAAAAATGGGTGGTCGGACGGCACGCTTTGAAAAACGCCCTGTTGCCGGCAGTCACGCTCTTGGGAATGAGCTTCGGGCATCTTTTGGGCGGAGCCGCGATCGTGGAGACCGTCTTCGCCTGGCCCGGGGTGGGCAAGTTCGCCGTGGATTCGATTTTTGCCCGCGACTACCCGGTGATCCAGGGGTACGCCCTTTTTATGGCCGGGGTTTTTGTGCTGGTCAACCTGCTGGTGGACGTGTCTTATACCTTTCTTGACCCGCGCATCCGTCTGGAGAGGGGGAGACAAGATTGAACCCGCCGGAAGGTTTGGAGGTTATTGTTCCCACCAGTGCTGCGTGCGGGAAGGCGGGCCGCCGGGCGGCAGAGGGCGAACGGGGGCCGCTGACGGCCGCGCTCGGGAGGCTGGTGCGGGATAAGCCGGCGCTTTTGGGGCTGGGCATCACGCTAACGGTGGTGGCCGTGGCCGTCTTCGCCCCGTACCTGGCGCCCAACGACCCGGTGAAAGTGGACCTGGCGCACCGCCTGGCGCCGTCCGGCGCTCAGTATCCGCTGGGCACCGACCATCTGGGGCGCTGTCTTCTTTCGCGGCTGATCTGGGGGACGCGGGTTTCGCTGCTTACGGCGGCGCTGGCTTTAGGCGCCATTATCCTCGTCAGCATCCCCGTCGGCGTCCTCGCCGGCTACCGCGGCGGGCGGATAGATAATCTCATTATGCGGGCGGTTGACGTGCTCCTGGCGTTTCCGGGCCTGGTCCTGGCGCTGGTCATTGCCGGGAGGCTGGGGCCGGGCCTTTTGAACGTGATGCTTGCGCTGGCCGCTGTCTGGTGGGTGGAGTACGCCAGGGTCGTCCGGGGAATGGTCCTGGCGGTGAAGGAGAAGGAGTTCGTCCTGACGGCCAGGGCCTACGGCGTTCCCGGACGGCGCATCGTCGGCCGCCACATTTTGCCGCACGTGCTTTCCCCGGTGATCGTCCTGGCGACCCTGGATATGGGCAAGCTCATCCTGGCCATTTCTGGGTTGTCCTTTTTGGGGCTGGGCGCTCAGCCGCCCATGCCCGAGTGGGGCGCGATGCTGAACGAGGGCCGCTCCTACCTGCCAACGGCGCCCCAGTTGATGATTTACCCCGGTGCGGCCATTATGACTGTGGTACTGGCCTTCAACCTCCTGGGCGACGGCCTGCGGGACGCCCTCGACCCCCGGGGTGCGGCGCGGTTATGAGCGGAGTAAGGGCGATGCCGGCCGAAGGTTCCGTATTGGTGGTAAAAAACCTTACGACGCACTTCTATCTTTCCAAGGGAGTGGTCAGGGCCGTCCGCGGCGTAAGCTTCGCGGTGGGGGCGGGACGGACCCTGGGGATCGTGGGGGAGAGCGGCTGCGGCAAGAGCGTGATGACGCTTTCGCTGCTCGGGCTGATCGCCCCGCCGGGGCGGATCGTGAGCGGCGAGGTCTGGCTCGACGGGCGGGATCTGCTCCGCCTGCCGGAAAAACACTTGCGGCGGGTGCGCGGCAGGGAAATCGCGCTCGTTTTCCAGGACGCAATGGCCTCTTTGAATCCCGTGCTCACCGTCGGCACCCAGCTTACGGAAACCATCCTTTCCCACGAGGGGATGCCCCGGGCGGAGGCTTGGCAGAGGGCCGCCGGCCTTCTGGCCAGGGTGGGCCTGCCCGACCCGGAGGGGCTGATGCGCCGGTATCCTTTCCAGCTTTCCGGAGGGATGCGCCAGCGGGTGATGATCGCGATGGCGCTTTCCCTGCATCCGAAGGTACTGGTTGCCGATGAGCCTACCACCGCGCTGGACGTTACCGTCCAGGCGCAGATCCTGACCGAACTCCGGCGGCTGCGCGGGGAGTTCGGTGCAGCGGTGATCCTCGTTTCCCACGACCTGGGCGTCGTTGCGGCGATGGCCGACGAAGTGGCGGTGATGTACGCCGGTTCCATCGTGGAGCACGGCCCGGTGGCGGCTATATTTGCAAGACCCGCCCACCCTTACACCCGGGCGCTGCTTGCCGCGGTGCCGGTTCCAGACCCGGCCCGGCGGGATGAGTATGAAGTGGTGGTCAAAGGCGAGCCGCCTGATCCGGCAAGGCTCCCGGCGGGCTGCTGCTTTCACCCGCGCTGCCCGGAGGCCGCAGCGGTGTGCCGGCGGGCGGAACCGGTGCTAAAGGACATTGGATCGGGACATCTGGCGGCCTGTTACTTGTCAGGATGAACGGATACTTGCATACAGTAGCTGAGTTTTTTAGAAAAACGGGAGACTGGTCGGGCTTGATTGAAATTAGGGATCTCAGGAAGAATTACGGCAACCTCCAGGCGGTAATCGGCCTCAACCTGCGGATAGAGCAGGGGGAGGTTTTTGGGCTGCTTGGCCCCAACGGTGCCGGCAAAACCACCACGCTGCGGATGTTGACTATGCTTACGCGTCCAAGCGGGGGCGAGGCCTTTATCGCAGGACATGAGGTGCAGCGGGAGATTGACCGGGTGCGGCGGACTATCGGAGTGGTGCCGCAGCATATGAACCTCGACCAGGAACTGACGGCGCGGGAAAATCTTGAACTGCACGGGCGGCTGTATAAAATCCCTGCCGCCGAGCGCCGGCGCCGCATTGAGGAACTCCTGTCTTTTGTTGCGCTCAGTGACCGCGCTGGTGAACTGGTAAGCAGGTACTCGGGCGGGATGAAACGGCGGCTGATGATTGCCCGGGCGCTGCTGCACAAGCCGCGGGTACTTTTCCTGGACGAACCGACCGTCGGTCTTGACCCGCAGACCAGGCGGCGGATGTGGGAACTGGTGCGCCGGATGAATCAAGACGGCGTCACGGTGCTGCTCACCACGCACTACATCGAGGAGGCGGAGGCGCTCTGCCACCGGGTAGGGATAATGGACCGCGGACGGCTGATCGCCTTGGGAACGCCTGCAGAACTCAAAGAGCGCGTGGGGCGGTTTGCGGTGGAAGTCTTTGACGGGGAACAGGTGACCGCAAAATTTTACGGAACACACGAAGAAGCACTGGCATCCGCCGCCCGGGTTGGCAATGGCGTGACGGTTAGGGAAACGAGCCTCGAGGATGTTTTTGTGCAACTGACGGGGCGGAAGGTGAGGGACTGAGATGGACTTTTACACCGTTTTCTGGCGGGAGATGCTCTCTTTCAGGCGGGTTTTCTGGAAGTTTATGGCCTCGCGGCTGATAAGCCCTTTTCTTTACCTCGTAGCCTTCGGATGGGGCCTGGGGCGGAGTATCACGGTGGAAAGCGGGTCCTACCTCGATTTCGCCGTTCCAGGGATCATCGCTTTAAGCGCCATGACCGTAAGCTTTAACGCCACCGGCATCTCCCTCAATATGAGCCGGCTTTACCATAAGACGCTCGAAGAGTACATCCTTGCCCCCATCAGCGCCTTTTCTTTCACCCTCGGCAAGGTGCTGGCCGGGACGGTGCGGGGAATTACGGGTTCGCTTATCATCCTGGTCCTGGCCTATCCTTTTGGGGCGTACCTTAAACTGGGGTTCTGGTTCTTCGCGGTCATTTTTCTCACCTGCGCTCTTTTTGCTGCTTTGGGAGTTGTTGCCGCGATGACCGTTTCTTCCCACGAGGACATGTCCAACTTCAGCACTTTTGTTATTTTGCCGATGGCTTTTCTATGCGGGACCTTCTTCCGGACCGAAAAACTTCCCGGGGTGATTGCCGACGTCATTTCCGCCCTTCCCCTTACCCACGCGAGCTATTCGTTGCGGTCTCTGGCTGGCGGTGAAGGGCTGCCGGTCGTTTCCTTCCTCGTGCTCTGCGGGTATCTCGCCTTGCTCTTTGCCGCGGCGGTCTGGGTGGTCCGGCGGGCGTGACCCGGGCTGTTCGCAGGCAATATCCGCCGTTTGGTCCGGAGAAACCGCCGTTTACTGTTTTGATGTTGACACCTTATGAGGTTGGGCTCTAGACTTTTACTAAGAGCAGGATAAACCCTGCCGGCGCTTTGGAAGGTGCTACTCAGAATTGGATATATAAGCCGGTAAAGCGGACCTCAAGAAGAGGGGCTTTAGTACAGGGTACAGGGAATTCTATAATTCCAAAGGTTAACGGGACCACGAAGGTTACCTAAAAACTCATCCTTCGTGGTCCCGTTTTATTTTCCCGGAGGGGCACGTCAATAATTGCTCTTATCCCCGGTTTGGCGGGGTCTATAAACATTAAACGTTATCGGGGGAGTTTCACATGGGAACGTTTGTTCCCTCTATAAGCAATGAAAATCTATTTTTCGGGGGAGTCGTTCACGACCCAGCACTCAATGGACTTTTTGCCCTTTGAAGGACAGACCTTCATTGAGCTTAAATGCCCAGCACTCAATAGGACTTTTTGAGCTTTGGAGGAGAGACCTTCTT
>JBFLWY010000019.1:0-52205 GCA_040757355.1 Bacillota bacterium
ACTTCGATCGTCTGGATCGGCATGCGGTGGCAAGGAGATTGAAGAAGCGGCTTGAGGCCATCGGCTTCCGGGTCGAACTGCAAGACCTGGAAAACACTGCCGCTTAAAGTCTATTTTCGGAGGAGGTAGGAGAAATGTTCGGGAGGTTTACACGACGAGCACAGAAAGTCTTGATACTCGCACAAGAAGAGGCGCGGCGGATGAATTACCCGTTTGTCGGGACGGAACATATTCTGCTCGGGCTCCTTCGCGAAGGCGAGGGGGTAGCGGCAAAGGTTTTGACGGAAATGGGGATCAACGCCGACGCCGTGCGGGAGCAGGTTGAACAGATAGTGGAGCGCGGTCAGGGTCCACCGGTGGGGGAAGTCACCCTCACTCCCCGGGCCAAGCATGTTTTAGAACTCGCCATTGACGAGGCGCGCAGCCTGGGCCACAACTATATCGGTACGGAGCACCTGCTCCTCGGCCTTATCCGCGAAGGAGAAGGAGTTGCCGCCCGGGTGCTGACCGCCTCCGGGGCAGACCTGGAACGTTTCCGGGTAACGGTAATGGAGGCGCTCGGCGCCGGGGTACAGGGGGCCGGAGCCGGTGCGGCGGGAGAAAAAAGGGCGGCCAAAACACCTGTTCTGGACCAGTACGGACGCGACCTGACCCGTTTAGCCCAGGAGGACAGGCTTGACCCGGTCATCGGGCGGGGAGATGAGATCGAGCGGGTGATCCAAATACTCAGCCGACGCACCAAGAACAACCCGGTGTTAATCGGCGACCCCGGTGTCGGCAAGACCGCAATCGCCGAAGGACTGGCCCAGCGCATTGCAGCCGGCAAGGTGCCGGAGGTGTTGCTTGACAAGCGCGTGGTGGCGCTTGATCTGGCCTCTGTGGTGGCAGGGACGAAGTACCGCGGCGAGTTTGAGGACCGCCTTAAGAAGATCATTAATGAGATAAAGGCTACCGGAAACGTAATCGTTTTTATCGACGAGTTACATACCTTGGTCGGCGCAGGCGCGGCCGAAGGGGCTATCGACGCCGCCAACATTCTTAAGCCTGCTTTGGCGCGCGGTGAGATGCAGTGCATCGGCGCGACCACTCTCGACGAATACCGGAAGCACATCGAACGCGACCCGGCACTCGAACGGCGGTTCCAACCGGTGATGGTGAACGAACCCACGGTAGAGGATACAATTGCTATTTTGAAAGGCCTGCGCGACCGGTACGAAGCGCACCACCGGGTCAGGATTACGGACGGTGCGATTGAAGCGGCGGCAAAGCTTTCCGACCGCTACATCACCGACCGGTTTTTGCCGGACAAAGCGATCGACCTTGTCGACGAAGCGGCTTCCCGGGTGAGGCTCCGCGCGTTTACGCCGCCGCCGAACGTGAAGGAGATTGAACAAAAACTGGAAGAGGTACGAAAAGAAAAGGAAGCGGCGGTTACTGCACAGGAGTTCGAAAAGGCAGCGCAGCTCCGCGACCAGGAAGCCAAGCTCCGCGGCGAGATTGACGCGGCGCGGGAAAACTGGCGCCAAAAGCAGAGCGAGGGAGAACTCGAGGTTACCGAAGAAGAGATTGCGGAAATCACGTCGAGTTGGACAGGAATTCCGGTGAAGCAGCTTAAGGAGGAGGAAACCGAGCGGCTGCTGAAGATGGAGGAGATCCTCCACCAGCGGGTTGTGGGGCAGGATGAGGCTGTTGCCGCTGTGTCGCGGGCTATACGGCGGGCCCGTGCAGGGCTTAAGGACCCGCGGCGGCCGATAGGCAGTTTCATTTTCTTGGGGCCGACCGGTGTCGGTAAAACGGAATTGGGCCGAGCCCTTGCCGAGGCCCTGTTCGGCGACGAGGACGCGATGGTCCGCATCGACATGTCCGAGTACATGGAACGGCATACTGTTTCGCGGCTGGTAGGTGCCCCGCCTGGGTACGTCGGGTATGAGGAAGGCGGCCAGCTTACGGAAGCGGTACGGCGGAGGCCGTACACCGTTGTCCTCCTTGATGAAATTGAAAAGGCGCACCCGGACGTCTTCAATATATTGTTGCAGGTGATGGAAGACGGCAGGCTCACCGATGCAAAAGGGCGGACGGTGGACTTCAAGAACACCGTGATAATCATGACCTCCAACGTGGGCGTCCAGCTGCTGAAGAAAGAGGGCACACTCGGTTTCCGGGCTGCGGAGGACCGGAAAGCGGCCTACGAAGAGATGAAGGACAAGGTAATGGGGGAACTCCAGCGTGCCTTCAGGCCGGAGTTCCTCAACCGGGTCGACGAGATCATCGTCTTCCACTCCCTTACCGGTGAGCACATCAGTGCTATCATCGAGTTGATGCTGAAAGACGTGAACCGACGGCTGAAAGAGCAAGACGTCGACGTTGAGTTTACGAAGGGGCTCAAAGAATTGCTCGCGAAACAGGGGATAGACGAAAAGTTCGGCGCCCGTCCTTTGCGGCGTACAATCCAGCGGCTGGTTGAAGACCGGCTGTCTGAGGAGCTTCTTAAGGGCACTTTTAAGAAGGGGTCCAAAGTGGTGGTTGACGCTGATAACGAGCAGGTGGTCGTGCGTCAAGCTTAGTAAGTGATAACCCGCTGATTCAGCGGGGCTTTTTTTTGGGAGAATTGTAGTGTAAAATTGAATAAGTAGCTATATCTTTTGGGGACTTAGCGTTTTATTATGAATAAATCAACTTTTCAGTGTTCTGCTTGCGGTTACCAGTCGCCCCAATGGTTCGGCCGGTGTCCGGGCTGCGGAAACTGGGATTCCTTTGCAATAATCAGGGCGTCTACAACGCGAATTCAAAAGAAAAACTCAACCGTGACACTTCACTCTCTGGAAGAGGCGGATACCGAAGAAAAGCGTCTGTCTGTAGGAATCGCTGAGTTAGATCGTGTCCTTGGCGGCGGGATTGTGCCCGGTTCGCTTATCCTGATCGGCGGTGACCCTGGTATCGGCAAATCGACACTGGTGTTGCAGGCAGCCCGATCACTTAGCAAGAACGGTCCGGTGCTTTATGCCACCGGTGAGGAATCCGCCCGTCAGATTTCCCTGCGGGCGAGGCGGTTGCGTATCAGCGATGCAAGGATACTGATCGCCGCAGAGACCGACGTAGATAAAATCATTGAGCACATTGTGTCAGTGAACCCTTGCGCCGTAATCGTCGATTCAATACAGACGACGGCCCGGCCCGAGGTGCAGGCGGTGCCTGGGAGCATCGCCCAGGTGCGCGAGTGTGCGGCGGAGTTCCAGCAGATTGCAAAAGGAATGGAGATACCGGTTTTCTTGATCGGTCACGTAACGAAGGAAGGAGTGCTCGCGGGACCCCGGCTACTCGAACATGCGGTAGACGTGGTACTCTACCTGGAGGGCGACCGGCATTACAGCTACCGGATTTTGCGCAGCGTTAAAAACCGTTTCGGGGCGACAGACGAGATAGGGGTCTTTGAGATGCGCGAGGAGGGGTTGGTAGAGGTAACCAACCCATCGGCCTTCTTCATGGGAGACAGGCGGGAGGAAACGGCGGTCGGTTCGGTGGTGGTGCCTACTCTCCAGGGGACCCGGCCGCTATTGGTAGAGGTGCAGGCCCTTGTCTGCCCGAACCCGTATGGGATGCCCCGGCGGATGACCGCGGGTTTCGACGCAAACCGGGCGGCGCTGTTGATCGCGGTTCTCGATAAGAAGGTGGGACTCAGATTGGGGAACTTTGATACCTATATTAATGCCGTAGGCGGTGTGAAACTGATGGAACCGGGGGCGGACCTTGCGGTCGCCGTTGCAGTGGCGTCCAGTTACCGCGAGGTACCGGTGGTGCAGGGTACGGTTGTGGTGGGAGAGGTAGGCCTCACGGGAGAGGTGCGCCCGGTGAGCGCGCTGGATGCCCGGTTGAAAGAAGCCGCGAAGCTTGGCTTCGACCGGGCTGTCGTTTGTGCCGGACAACAGGTCAAAGAACATCTGAAGACCATTGAAGTAACTACTCTTACCGAGGCCATCATAGCGGCATTAGAAACGTGAAGCCTTTTGTTCCAGGGAGGACTCTTCCGTAAATGGAAAGCCAGTTGTTGAAAATTTTACGTCAGGTCGCTCCGGGTACACCTCTCAGGGAGGGATTAGAGTACATCCTCCGTTCAAAAAGCGGTGCGCTGATCGTGGTCGGCGACAATGAACAGGTGAGTGAAATCGCAGAGGGCGGGTTCGTGGTGAACGCGGACTTTTCCCCCGCCCGGCTTTACGAGTTGGCAAAAATGGACGGGGCCATCATCCTCAGCGAGGACACGAAGCGAATAGTGGCGGCTAACACCCAGTTAATCCCTGATCTCAGCATTCCGTCCTCCGAGACCGGCATCAGACACAGGACCGCAGAGCGCGTTGCCAAGCAGACCGGGGCGCTGGTGATTTCCATTTCGCAGCGGCGCAACGTGATCACAGTGTATAAGGGGACCACCAAATATGTTTTACGCGACCTAGAGGTAGTACTGGCAAAGGCAAACCAGGCGGTGCAGACCCTTGAGAAGTACCGGGCCGTGTTAAATCAGGCCATGGTTAACCTGACAATTCTCGAATTTGAAGATGCGGTAACCCTTTTCGAGGTGACCAAAGCCCTTCAGCGTACGGAAATGACCCTTCGGGTAGTTAAAGAAATAGAGCATTACATAAGTGAACTGGGCCGGGAGAGCCGTCTGATAGTCATGCAGGTCGAAGAACTCATGACCAATGTTGAAAATGAGGGGCTTTTGGTGGTCCAGGACTACGCGGTTGTCGGAGAAAAGTCGCCTAAGGATGTCCTGGGTATAGTAGGGAGCTGGCCGGCCGAAGACCTGCTGGACCTGTCCCTTATTGCACGGGTTCTTGGCTATTCGGGTGGCGCTGGAATCCTTGAACTGGGCGTTTCGCCCAGGGGATACCGCATATTAAACCGGATTCCGCGTTTGCCTTTTCCGGTCATCGACAATATTGTTAAGACATTCGGCAACTTCAGCCGTATTCTACAGGCCTCCATTGAGGAATTGGACGCTGTCGAAGGAATCGGTGAAGCGAGGGCGCAACTGATCAAAGAAGGACTAAAACGGTACTGGAACCAGTTATTGCAAGAACGCTACCGGTAAAAAACTTTATTTTCCCGTAAAAATAATTGACATCTTGAATTCGAATATGTTAAAATACTTGGCTCTTGACAAAAGTGGCAGTGAAATGTTAGACTAATTATATTAGGGTTCCGGGAGGTGGCGAATTGTTCAAGATCGGTGACAAAGTCGTTTATCCGATGCATGGAGCAGGGGTTATCGAAGCGATCGAAGAGAAAGAGATACTGGGAGAGAAAAGGGACTATTATGTTTTACGTCTTCCCGTCGGCAATATGAAGGTTATGATCCCGATAACAAATGGCGAGGAGATAGGTTTGCGGCAGGTGATCGACAAACGTGATGTCAGCAAGGTACTCAGACTCCTCCGGGCATCCGGAAGCACTATGCCGAGCAACTGGAACCACCGGTACCGTGCCAATTTAGAAAAGATCAAAAGCGGGAATATTTACGCCGTGGCTGAGGTGGTTCGCAACCTGGCCCGGAGGGAACGGGAAAAGGGTCTCTCTTCGGGCGAAAAAAGGATGTTAGAAAATGCCAAGCAGATATTGATTAGTGAACTGGTCCTGGCCACAGAACTCGAGGAAGACAAGGCAAAGCTTCTTTTAGACAAAGCATTTGCTTAGAAAAAGACCAACGCCTACGCCTGGACAACAGGCGTAATTTTTTTTTGAAGACTTCGCTCCAGGATTTGTAGCTATTTAACCCGTCACCTGACACTTACCCTACACTCAACTCCGTGTGCGAAGGATACAGGAACTACGCTGCTTTTACCGGCGAGTTGAGTGCGGGGCGGCGAGAAATGTGCAGGGCAAGGAAGCCCGGCGGACACGAACCGGAGCCCAGCACTCAGATTGCTAAGAAAGCGTACGCGGGGCGGACAAATATGTATTTCCTTAAAAGCAGTATCTTATTTAAGATGTAACTGAGTGTTGGGTGAGGATTCGGCTCCGCCGGCTGATCCAGCACTCAATGCGGTATACACTACATAGACTACAAGCCTTGACTACCATAAGAGTACCGGAACCATACTGAATTTATACCGTTTGAGGTTGAGTGCTGGATTGTTTATCGCCGCGCCCCTCAGAGTGCCTGAATAGTGGCCAGGACTTTATCCATGGCTTCTTGAAGAAATCAATAAGAAGCCGTATAATTGGGGCAGGAGGAAAACAAAACTACCTGAAGAAGGGAGGTGAAGTAGTATTTTGGTACGCAAGGTGGTATCTTTCATTTTGGTACTGGCTTTTGGTACCGGCGGAGTGTTTCTTGGGAACAATCTCTTGCGGTTCTGGCGGTTTTCCGACGCGGTTACCTTAGGTTTGTTAATCCTTTTCGGCTTGTTGGGGTTGCTGGTCGGCGTCATTGCAGTCCCCCGCCTGATTGGCGGTGTGGTCTGGGCGGCAGCTAAGGGCGAACAGTATCTTCAACGGATGCCTGTGGCCGACCTCCTCGTGGGGGTCTTTGGTTTAATAGTAGGACTCATAATTGCCAATTTATTCGGCAGTATTTTAGAGACGCTGGGATGGATCGGAAAGACTATTTGGCTCGGCATTACCGTAGTCCTGGGGTATTTCGGCCTTACCATCGGGGTTAAGAAAGGTGAGGAATTCTGGGGCATGCTTACCTCGTGGTTTTCGAAGGAAAAGACTCAAAAAGAGAGTCGTACTGCGGGGCAGATGAAGCTGTTAGACACCAGCGCCATTATTGACGGACGTATTGCGGACCTCTGTGCCAGCGGTTTCATGGAGGGAACGCTTCTAATACCGGCATTTGTACTGGATGAGCTCCAGCACATCGCTGATTCAAACGACATCCTAAAACGAAATCGCGGCCGGCGGGGTTTGGATATCCTGAACCGGATGAGAAAAGATGCACATGTAAAGGTCCAGGTGTATGACGATGTACAGGACCTTACAGATATTCACGAAGTGGATGCCAAGCTTGTTCAACTGGCGAAAAGGTTGCGTGGCAAGATCATCACTACTGATTTCAACCTCAACAAAGTAGCGGAACTTCAAGGTGTAAAAGTACTGAACGTGAATGAGCTGGCCAACGCGCTCAAGCCGATTGTGCTTCCGGGTGAAGAAATGGTGGTCCAGGTGGTTCGTGACGGCAAAGAGGCTGGGCAGGGAGTGGCCTATCTTG
This sequence comes from Bacillota bacterium, assembly GCA_040757355.1. GTDB lineage: Bacteria > Bacillota > Desulfotomaculia > Desulfotomaculales > Ammonificaceae > DTYU01. The sequence continues at coordinate 7,211 of JBFLWY010000019.1, forward strand.
ATGACGGCACGATGATAGTGGTCGACGGCGGCAAGAAGTATATCGGTCAGCCGGTAAGAGCGGTAGTGACGAGTGTGCTGCAGACCACCGCGGGAAGGATGATCTTTGCCAAGCTGAAGACTTTGCGGGAGGAAACCGGCGAGACTAAGCTTGACGAGGTGAATGCGGTTGGCTGATTCCGCTGCGGTGGTAGTGGCTGCGGGCCAAAGCGTCCGGATGGGGGGCGGCCCCAAGAAGCAGTTCCGCCTATTGGGTGGCCTCCCGGTAATAAGCCGGACGCTTACCGTTTTTGAGGGAATAGAGCGGATTCGAGACGTTGTCCTGGTCGTGCCCCCGGGCGAGGAAGAGCGCTGCTGGGAGGGAATCGTCGCGCCGGGTGGGTACCGGAAGGTCAGGGTGATTGTTCCCGGGGGCCGGCACCGGCAGGACTCGGTGTGGGCTGGCCTCCAGTCTTTGTCCGGCCCACCGGAGGTTGTGGTGATCCATGACGGTGTGCGGCCCCTGGTCCGCGCCGAATATGTAGATGCGGCTATAGAGGCCGCGGTTGCCTGGGGTGCGGCGGTGGTTGCGGTGCCGGCGAAGGATACGGTGAAAACGGTTGACGCTGCAGGCTTTATTACCAACACCTTGCCCCGGGACAGTATCTACCTTGCCCAAACGCCGCAGGCCTTTCGCTTCGAGGTACTGTTTGAGGCACACCGCAGGGCACGGCAGGACGGTTTTTACGGCACCGACGATACGGTGCTCGTGGAACGCATGGGTCTGCCTGTTAAGGTGGTCGAGGGCGGATACGAAAACATTAAGATAACTACACCCGAAGATTTCACCGTCGCCAGGGCTATGATCGGGGATGAGATGCCGCTGAGGGTGGGGGTCGGCTACGATGTCCACCGCCTGGTGCCGGGCCGCCCTCTTATTCTTGGTGGTGTAGAAATCCCATTTGAAAAGGGCCTTGAGGGCCATTCCGATGCCGACGTCCTTTGCCATGCGGTTATGGATGCGCTGTTGGGGGCGGCAGGCGCGGGGGATATCGGAAGGCACTTCCCGCCTACGGAGGAGGCCTACAGAGGTATTTCAAGCCTCATCCTTCTCTCCCGTGTACAACAGGAGATGGCCAGGAGGGGTTTTGCGATCGCCAACGTGGATGCGGTTGTTGTGGCACAAAGGCCGCGCCTTGCCGCTTATACGCCCGAAATGGTTCTCAACGTTTCGCGCGTTCTCGGGATCCCGCAATCCGTTGTAAACTTAAAAGCTACTACTACCGAGGGTTTGGGTTTTCCCGGCAGGGAAGAGGGGATCGCTGCATACGCCGTGGCGCTTCTACGACTCATCTAACCGTCGCGATTTGCCCCGGTTGCGTTTTCAAGCCACAGTTAAGGTGCTATAATTAATCCTGGATGCGTTTGAAGCCTTTGCTGAGCATGCCTTTGGATTACGGCAGTTGCCGGCTTAGAAGAAGGCATTTTTGGAGGAGAGTTGTGTTTAAGCGGCTCAAAGAAGAAATACGCGTCTACATGGAGCGGGACCCCGCTGCCAAGAACGCTCTCGAAATCCTCCTTTGTTATCCAGGCATACACGCTGTCTGGTTTCACCGGGTGGCACACCGGCTTTATAAACGGCGGCTGTTTTTACCGGCGCGTCTCATCTCCCAGTTGGCACGTTTTCTCACCGGGATCGAGATCCATCCCGGTGCCGAGATCGGCAGAGGCTTCTTTATTGACCACGGCATGGGTGTGGTCATCGGCGAGACGACTGAAATCGGGGACAACGTTTCGCTGTACCAGGGGGTGACGCTGGGTGGAACCGGCAAGGAAAAAGGCAAGCGGCACCCTACCATCGGCAACAACGTAGTCATCAGTGCGGGCGCCAAGATTCTGGGTTCTTTTTCTGTGGGGGACAACTCGAAGATCGGTGCGGGATCGGTGGTACTCAAGCCTGTGCCGCCGAACTGTACGGTGGTAGGGGTTCCCGGGAGAGTGGTCGTACGGGAAGGACAGCGGGTGCGCGAAGGCGTCGACCTGAGGCACGACCTTCTGCCCGACCCGGTGGCGGAGGTGCTGGCGAGGTTTGAGGAGGAAATAACCAGGCTCAAGAACCGGTTACAGGAGCTTGAATCGAGGGTAAACGGGAGGACGGGCCTTGATTGAAATTTATAACACTCTGACCAAACGGAAAGAAAGATTTGACCCCGCTGAACCGGAGAGGGTCCGCATGTATGTCTGCGGGCCAACAACATACAACTACATACACTTGGGGAATGCAAGAACATTCGTAATCTTTGATACCATCCGGCGCTACCTCGAGTACTGCGGCTTTCAGGTTCTTTTGGTCCAGAACTTTACGGACGTTGACGACAAGATTATCAAAAGGGCTGCGGAGGAAGGGATGGAGCCGCGCGACTTGGCGGCGAAGTATATTGAGGCCTATTTTGAGGACGCCGATCGTCTTAATATACGCCGGGCCGATGTCCACCCCAAGGTCTCGGAACACATCCCGGAGATTATTGCGCTTGTTGAGACGCTGATCAACAAGGGGTTTGGTTATGTCGCTGGCGGCGACGTCTACTTTGCCGTGCGGCGCTTCTCGGAGTACGGAAAGCTGTCCGGGCGTAATCTTGACGAGATGCTTGCCGGGGCGCGTGTTGAACCGGAGGCCAACAAGCGCGACCCGATTGATTTTGCGCTCTGGAAGAGTGCAAAGCCCGGGGAACCGACGTGGCCCAGTCCCTGGGGAGGGGGGCGGCCCGGCTGGCATATCGAGTGCTCGGCGATGGCGCTGAAATACCTCGGTACCAACTTCGACATCCACGGCGGCGGGGCGGACCTTATCTTTCCCCACCATGAAAACGAAATCGCACAGTCTGAAGCGGCCACCGGAGAGCCTTTCGCAAGGTATTGGATGCATAACGCCTTTATTACCGTGCGCCAGGAGAAAATGTCTAAGTCCATCGGGAATATCTTTTTAGTGCGGGATGTACTGGAGCGCTTTCCCGCACCGGCGGTGCGGCTTTTTCTCCTGGGAACGCACTACCGGAGTCCGCTTGATTATGCCCCGGAATACATTGAGGCTGCGGTTCGTGGCGTGGAACGGCTTGAAACATCTTTCTTGCTGCTGAAGGAGGCGCTTGGCAGGAAGCTACCCGGCAGAGGTGGAGGCGGATCGTTTGACGAGCGGTTGTCGGTCTTAGAGACGGAGTTTAAAGCGGCTATGGACGACGATTTCAATACCGCCCGCGCGCTGGCCTGCTGTTTTGACCTGGTCCGTGAGGTAAATACGGCGGTTCACGCAGCGGTGCTCCCGTCCAAAAAGGCGCTGGAGAGGGCGATGAATCTTTTCTGCGGGTTCAACCGCGTGCTCGGTATCGTTCCGGAAAGGGAAGGGAAACCGCTCTTTGAGGCGACAGCGGGGGGCGATGACTTGTCTGGGCGGCTTCTTGATCTGCTGGTCGCTGTGCGCCAGGAAGCCCGGATAAAAAAGGACTGGGCGACGGCGGACCGCATCCGCGAAGGGTTGAAGGAGATAGGAATAGTCCTCGAGGACACTCCCGAAGGAGTCCGTTGGAAAAGGGTATAACCTTTGGGGGTAGGAAGTTTACGGTCAGAATACAGAAGACAGAATAGCCTGCGGGGGTACGAATTATAGGTCAGAATACATGAGACAGGATACAGAAGTTCCGAGTCGAAAGTCACGGGTCAGGAGCCAGAAGTTAGAATTCTCGAGTTGTAAGTCTTTCATTCTGTATTCTACATTCTATATTCTATACCCTATATTCTATACCCGGAATTCAATTTTCGGAGAAAAAAATGACTGAGGTTCTTTACGGGCGCCACCCGGTTAAAGAGGCGCTGAAGTCCGGACGGCCGCTGAACAAAATTCTCGTAGCGCGCGGGTTGGGCGGGCCGGTATTTCAGGAAATCAAGGGCTTAGCAACAGCCAGGCGCATACCCTTGCAGTTGGTTGACAGGCAGGTCCTGGACAGGATCACCTCCGGGGGTGTACACCAGGGCTATTTAGCTTTTGCTTCGGTTAAGGAATACGCGACGGTAGACGATATCATAATAGGAGCTAAAGAACCACCGCTTATCGTTGTTCTCGCCCATATCTCGGATCCCCGGAATCTGGGTGCCATCCTGCGAACGGCGGCGGCTGCCGGCGTAGACGGAGTAATTATCCCGTCGCGGCGTGCGGCGGGGTTGAGCGGTGAAGTGGCTAAGGCTTCTGCGGGGGCCATTGAACACATCCCGGTCGCGCGGGTGACCAACATCGCCCGGGCGCTCCGCTCTTTGAAAGAAAGAGGTTTTTGGATTGTGGGGGCGGAGGCCGATGCCCAGGCGTCGCTTTGGGAAGTCGAACTTACGGGGGCGCTGGCGGTCGTAATCGGGGGCGAGGCCGCCGGGCTCGGGCGGACGATCCAAAAAGAGTGCGATTATAGAGTGCGGATACCGATGTACGGAAAGGTAGGGTCGCTCAATGCTTCGGTAGCGGCGGCACTTGTTCTTTACGAGGTATTCCGCCAGCGCCGTAAAGCCGATGCGCGAAATAATAATCGTTGACGGTTACAACATGATTTTTGCGCAGGCTGCCGGCAAGGAGGTGGACTTAGCCCATGCCCGCGAACGCCTGCTCAACCAATTACTCCAGTATGCCGTTCTTGCCGGTGTAGATGTGGTGGTGGTGTTTGACGCATACCGTGTCAAGGGCGGCAGGGAACATACCGAGCAGCGGGGCGGATTGACGGTTATTTTTACTGCCGAAGGAGAATCAGCGGACACGGTGATTGAACGCTTGTGCGCCCAGTTGTCGGAACGGTTCACCATTTCCGTTGTCACCGCCGACTGGGCGGAACAGCGGTTGGCACTGGGTTACGGGGCACTCCGGGTAACGCCGCGAGAGTTTGATGCGGAGGTTAAGGAGGTTATTCAAAGTCACCAAGACCGGATTCCCACTGCAGCACGCCCTGCCGACGACTACATCGAAAGCCGGTTGGCGGAAGACATCAGGACCATTTTGTCGAAATGGCGGCAGGGAAAAGGGGGAACCTAGAGACTGTTATTAATTTTCGCCTTGACGCTCTTTAACCTGTTAGTTATAATGTGAAAAAGCGGTTCTTGGACAACCTAAGAGAAGTGGGGGCGATATGTTGAGCCTCAGCGGCTTGAGCCGGCAGGTTTGCCCAGCGTACGACGTAATGCAGGACGAGGAAATAGTAGAATTCGCAAGGGAGGGCGACATTGAGGCCCAAGAGTTTTTGATTAATAAGTACAAGAATTTTGTCCGGGCAAAGGCGCGATCCTATTTTCTTATTGGTGCCGACCGCGAGGATATCATCCAGGAAGGAATGATAGGGCTATATAAGGCCATACGGGATTTTCGTTTGGACAAGCTTTCGTCCTTCCGGGCTTTTGCAGAGTTGTGTATTACCCGACAGATCATAACCGCCATTAAAACTGCGACCAGGCAGAAACACATTCCTTTAAACTCATATATTTCTTTAAACAAACCGATTTATGACGAGGATTCCGACCGGACTCTGTTGGATGTTGTTTCAGGAGCAAGGCTTACTGATCCGGAAGAACTGATTATCAGCCGGGAAGAGTTTGACAACATCGAGGACAAAATCGGCGAGCTTCTTAGTGCTTTAGAAAGAAAGGTCTTGATCTCGTACCTCAACGGGAAGTCGTACCAGGAGATCGCGGAAGACCTGAAGAGGCACGTCAAATCAATCGATAACGCGCTGCAGCGGGTCAAGCGAAAACTTGAACGCTACCTGGAAAAGAGAGAAAACTGAACTAAAGGGGGGGCTGACCCCCTTAAAATTTTTTACCATTCGGGATTCCCGTCGGGCGCAGCGATAAATGCGCACTTCGGAAGTCAGATGCAGGATGTCAGAGGTCAGACCTCGTAGAATTCGCCACGCGAATCCCCTTTTTTCCCCTTGCTCTGCTTGCTTCTCACCGCGTTCCGTCGATATAGGCTGAGTGGTTATGATAGTCAGGGGTGGACGGTAATAAACCCGGCTTTTTGGATACTGACCGCAAAGACCTAACTAAATTCGTCCCGACCCGGTACCAAGTGCTTAGTTGACGCTTGACGCCGGTATTTGCTTATTCTATAATGAGAAAGCGGTGCTGGGGTAGCTCAATGGCAGAGCAGCTGACTTGTAATCAGCAGGTTGTGGGTTCAAATCCCATCCCCAGCTCCAGAACAGAGGTTAGAGGTCGAAATCGGCGGAAGGGACTTAGTGCGGGAATTCCGAAAGCTAAAACCATACCGGTAAAAGTGGTAATTATTTTAATTTGAAAACATAGTCTCGATGTGTTATAATAAATTTTGTGACACCGCGGGGTGGAGCAGCAGGCAGCTCGTCGGGCTCATAACCCGAAGGTCGTAGGTTCAAATCCTACCCCCGCAACCAAAAGAAAACACAGAGCCCGCAAGGATTTGCGGGCCTTACTGTTTTTACCTGGAACATACCAAGAACCTTTTGTTGGAAAAGCTATCCGGGTAAAGCTCCCGCCATGTTGGAAGGCGGGGACATGCCTTGAGCGTTGTATGCCTTGACACGGTAAAAGTAGGTAGCCCAAGGGAAGAGACCTGCGTCAATATATTCCATTACATTGGGACCGACACGGGCTATCTCGATAAATGTCGGCTCGGTATGTATAGGTTGTATTGGGATTTAGGCCGGTATCCACATGGTTTGTGGTATCGGCAGGAACAACTCCGATTTCGATGAAATCGGGGCTGGCTTCCGTTCTCCGTTCGATGCGGAAGCTGTCTTCCGCGGTGGAATTGTCCTGCCACATTAATCGGATCTCAGAAATAGATACGGCGGCTGCGGTTAAATTTGACGGCGCTGCCGGAGGTTGAACCGCAGGCGTCGTTACAATCGCCTCATTCAAATAGCCCGATTTTCCTGCTGAGTTAAATGCCACAATCCGGTAGGTGTATATAGTGCTGCCTTCAACGTGCCGGTCGGAGTAAGCCGTCGCTCCGGCGAAAAGGGTCACGACGCGCAAAAACGGTCCGGTTTCGGTCCTGCGTTCCAGGATGAAGCCGTCTTCGTTTTCCGCGTTATCCGTCCGGACTTGTCCCAACCTCCAGTTTTACGTGCGTTTATTCATGGTATTCGTTTTGGTATCCTTTCGCCACTGGTACGGTTCGTTGTCCGTTACTCCCGGATTGACGGGCGGCGGTTCCGTGAGACGGTAACCTCAGGGGTTAAGACAGAATTGTTTTTCCAACCGGCATTGAATCTTTTGAGTCCGAGGTATATACTATCAGGGGCTCTTTCAGCAGGTGAAGTATTTGGCCAAAGGCAGGATATAGAGGGTTGTCGGTTTGGAAAGGTACCATTTCACACTGAGGAACCTGCGGGTTTGTCTATTACCTGTACCTTCTTGACATGAAAACGGCCTTCATTTAAAATACTACTTGCGATAACAAACGCCCATATAGCTCAGTCGGCAGAGCGCATCCTTGGTAAGGATGAGGTCGCCGGTTCAAGTCCGGCTATGGGCTCCAGCAGGCGGCGTAGCTCAGTTGGTCAGAGCATGCGGTTCATACCCGCAGTGTCCGGGGTTCGAGTCCCTGCGCCGCCACCAGAAAGCAACGCCTGAACGTAACGGTTCAGGTTTTTGTATCTGTTAAGACTTGCGTTCGACCAGTATTACTGCTATAATGTTTTCCGGCATACAGTAGTTTTTCCTAGTAGCCGTTCCGCGATAGCTCAACGGTAGAGCATCCGGCTGTTAACCGGAGGGTTGCAGGTTCGAATCCTGCTCGCGGAGCCAGAAATTTCGACCGCCGTGAGTTCGGCGGTTTTTTTATTTTATTTATACGTAATCCGAGCGCGAGTAGTAAAGTGGTTGGATAAAAACGGGAAAACTTAATAATAATAAAGGATGCCGGAGTTTGGGGTCAGAATTCAGGAATCAGAAACCAAAATTCAGAATACCCAGTCCGGAATTCAGAATGGTCTTCAGACCCAAGTTTTTAAACGTCAAACGTAGAACGTTTCAACGTCAAACGCATATGGCTTGGCTAAGGAGGAAAGAACTTTGGCTGATTTTCCCGGAGGTCTCGCCGGTATTCTGACCGTGATTCAGGTCTTTTTCGGCATAGTGATCGGCCTCTATTTCTGGAACCTGCTACGGGCCCAGCAGGGCGGAAAGGTGGCGGTGCGGCGCGACTGTAACCGCGAGTTTGAGAAACTGCGCCAGTTGAGGTCGATTTCGCTTACCGAGCCGCTTGCCGAGAAGACGCGGCCGCAAAGTTTCGAGGAAGTGATCGGGCAGGAAGAGTCGGTAAAAGCGCTCAGGGCAGCGCTCTGCGGCCCGCACCCCCAGCACGTTATTCTTTACGGCCCGCCCGGTGTGGGGAAAACGGCGGCTGCCCGCTTGATCCTGGAGGAAGCAAAGAAGAACCCGCATTCCCCGTTCAAAAATGAGGCGAAGTTCGTTGAGATCGACGCTACAACGGCGCGTTTTGACGAGCGGGGTATCGCCGATCCTCTGATCGGTTCCGTACACGACCCTATATATCAGGGGGCCGGTCCGCTGGGTGTTGCCGGTGTCCCGCAGCCGAAGCCGGGGGCAGTCACAAGGGCGCACGGCGGCATTCTGTTCCTCGACGAGATCGGCGAACTGCACCCCATCCAAATGAACAAGCTTTTGAAGGTGCTTGAAGACCGGCGTGTGTTTCTTGAAAGCGCATATTACAATCAGGAAGACCCAAACACCCCTGCGCACATCCACGATATCTTCCAGAACGGGCTGCCAGCAGACTTCCGCCTGGTCGGGGCTACCACCCGCCAGCCGGATGAGATCACCCCCGCAATCCGGTCGCGTTGCGTTGAAATCTTTTTCCGGCCGCTAACGCCGGCAGAGATAACGATCATTGCTGCTAATGCGGTTAAGCGTATCGGTCTTGAAGCAGAAGACGGGGCCTTGGAGGTGGCAACCAAGTATGCCACCAACGGCCGCGAAGCGGTGAACATGGTGCAGTTGGCGGGCGGTGTGGCCATCGCGGAGGGGCGGCTGGCGATCCGCGTTGCGGATATGGAATGGGTAGTAACCTGCGGGCAGTATAACCCGCGGCCGGAGGGAAGGCTGCCGGCGCAACCGTCGGTCGGCGTGGTCGCGGGGTTGGCGGTCTGCGGGCCGAACGTCGGCACCGTTCTAGAGATCGAAGCTTCCGCGATCCCTGCAAAAAAAGGGCACGGCAGGCTGAATGTGACGGGAGTTGTTGACGAGGAGGAGTTTCAGGGCACGGGCCGGCGCGTCCGTCGAAAAAGCTCGGCAAAAAGCGCGGTGGAAAACGTTTTGACCGCGCTGCGGTACGTCATGGGAGTAGAACCGTCGGATTACGATATCCATATTAACTTCCCGGGGGGGATACCAATAGACGGGCCTTCGGCAGGGGTCGCAGTAGCCACGGCGGTTTACTCGGCGCTTACCGGGGTACCCGTAGATAACCGGATAGCGCTCACCGGCGAACTTTCCATCCGCGGCCTGGTAAAACCCGTGGGGGGGATAGTCGCAAAGGTTGCAGCGGCCGCACAGGCCGGCGCAAAGCGGGTTTTGATACCCCGGGAAAACCACCAGACCGTGCTCGAAAGCTTTAGCGGCATCGAAATCATCCCCGTTGACCGCCTGGAAGACGTTATCCGGAGAGTACTGCTCCGTGAGAGGAAAATAGAGCAGAGTGGGGTGGAAGAGACATACGCCCGGACGACTTTGCCCTTCAGCGCGAAAGCAACGTTTTAGGGAACGCAGTAAAACGTCTGCTGAATGGGAGGTGCGAAATGCGGTCAAAGGTGGGAAGCCCGATGAATTCACTTGGCGAATTCCGAACCTCTATTCTCACTTCCGGCTTCTTACATCTCACTTTGCAAATGCCCTTCACGATTTCCGAATAGGACGCTTGGACCGTGAATAAAGGACTTGCCTTATTCCAAGCGGCAGCATTCTACGTAGCTTATTAGGCCAAAAATTTCCCAAATTCGACGCAATTTTGCTTTTGAAGGGGTTTATTCCTGTAGCATGAGTATTTATCGTATGCTAAAATAGTAATTAGTCAGCAAGTGAAGGGCACGGATATAGGAGGTGCTACAGGTGGAGGCAAAAAAGCGCATTTTACCGCTTCTGCCGTTGCGAGGCGTTTTAGTTTTTCCCTATATGGTGATTCATCTTGATGTCGGCCGGGAGAAATCAGTTCGCGCCATTGACGAAACGATGCTGCGCGACAGGCATATTTTTTTGGCGGCCCAGCGGGATGCCCAGACGGACGACCCCAAACCTGAAGACATCTTTGAGGTAGGTACCGTTGCCGAGGTCAAACAGCTTTTGAAGTTGCCGGGGGGGACGATCCGGGTGCTGGTGGAGGGTTTGGCCAGGGCGAAGGTCTCGTGCTACCTGTCAGACCAACCTTTCTTTAAGGTTGAAGTCGAGCAGTTTGACGAGGAGCAGGTGAAGAGCAGCCACGTGGAAGCCCTGATGCGCAATCTGATCCAGCAGTTCGAGCAATACGTTAAGCTTTCGAAGCGGATCCCGCCTGAAACCGTCGTATCAGTGGTGAGCATTGACGAACCCGGCCGGCTGGCAGATATCATTGCCTCGCACCTGACCCTCAAGATCGAGGACAAGCAGGAACTCCTGGAGGCGGTAGGCGCGGCGACAAGACTTGAGAAGCTTTGCGCAATTATCGGCCGCGAACTGGAGATAGTGGAACTCGAGCGGCGGATAAACATCCGGGTCCGCAAGCAGATGGAGAAGACGCAGAAAGAGTACTACCTGCGCGAGCAGATGAAGGCCATCCAAAAAGAACTCGGCGAAAAAGACGATCGCCAGGCGGAGGGCGAGGAGTACCGCGACAAGATCGCGCAGGCTAAGCTGCCGAAGGAAGTTGAGGAGAAAGCGCTCAAAGAAGTTGAACGGCTGGAAAAAATGCCGCCGATGGCAGCTGAGGCGACCGTGGTACGAAACTATCTTGACTGGATCCTGGCTTTACCGTGGACCAAGGCCACGCGTGACCGCCTGGACATCGAAGCCGCCCACAAGATCCTTGAGGAAGACCACTACGGTCTTAAGGAACCCAAGGAACGCATCCTTGAGTACCTGGCGATCCGGAAGCTGGCAAAGAGCATGAAGGGGCCGATCCTTTGCTTCGTTGGGCCGCCCGGTGTCGGCAAGACCTCGCTGGGGCGTTCCATCGCAAGGGCGCTTGAGCGCAAGTTCGTCCGCATCTCCCTCGGCGGCATCCGTGACGAGGCGGAGATCCGGGGGCACAGGCGTACGTACGTGGGTGCGCTACCGGGGCGGATCATCCAGGGGATGCGCAACGCCGGTTCGAAAAACCCGGTCTTCCTCCTCGACGAAGTGGATAAGATGAGCACCGATTTCCGGGGCGACCCGGCGTCGGCGCTGCTGGAAGTGCTTGATCCGGAACAGAACAACACCTTCTCGGACCACTATATTGAGATTCCGTTCGACCTTTCGCAGGTGTTGTTCATTACCACGGCCAACTACCCATACAACATTCCCAGGCCGCTGTGGGACCGGATGGAGATAATTCAGATTTCGGGTTACACCGAAGAGGAGAAGGTCCGGATTGCAGTCCGGCACCTGATCCCGAAGCAACTCAAGGAGCACGGGTTGACCCAAAAGCAGTTGACGATCTCGGAGAACGCCCTGCGGAAGATAATCCGGGAGTACACCCGCGAGTCCGGCGTACGCAACATGGAGCGCCAGATTGCGGCGGTCTGCCGCAAAACGGCCAAACAGATCGTTTCCGGGAAGGCGGAGCGGGTCCGGGTAACGGGGCAGAACACGGAAAAGCTGCTCGGCATTCCGAAGTACAGGTACGGGGTGGCGGAAAAAGACGACGAGACCGGTGTCGCTACCGGCCTTGCCTGGACCGAAACCGGCGGAGATACCTTGTCAATTGAGGTCACCCTCTGCAAGGGCAAGGGCAACCTGATCCTGACCGGAAAGCTGGGCGAGGTCATGCGGGAGTCGGCACAGGCCGGATACAGCTTTATCCGGTCCCGGGCGCGCCAGTTGGAGATTGAAGAGGACTTCAACGAGAAGTACGACGTGCACATCCACATCCCCGAGGGGGCGACGCCAAAGGACGGTCCTTCAGCCGGGATTACGATGGCCACGGCACTGGCTTCGGCCCTAACCGGACGCAAAGTGCGCCATGACGTAGCGATGACCGGGGAGATCACCCTCCGCGGGCGAGTCCTGCCTGTCGGCGGGGTCAAGGAGAAAATCCTGGCGGCGCACCGTGCCGGTATTAAGACCATAATCCTGCCGCTTGATAATAAAAAGGAGTTGGAAGAGGTTCCGCCCCAGGTTAAAAGTAAGCTCCGTCTGATACTGGTCAGTCACATGGACGAGGTCCTACGGACGGCTCTGCTGGATGACCGGCCGCATGCGTTTTCGGAAACGGGGGAAATTCCGGCGGTTGTCTGGGGGCAGGCATAAAATAGAGGTTGGAAGTTAGAGGTTTAAATTCGGGGGGGACACCATACTGAATTTTAGGTATGGTGTCCCCGTAATTTTCTTAATTTTCTGGTGTCCCCGTAATTTTCCCGTAATTTTCCCCGAGATAATTTAGTATGGTGTCCCTGTAATTTTTGTTTTTGTCCCTGTAATTTCCCCTTAATTTCCCGTAATTTCTTTAAGCAGTGAATTTCGGCGGGGACTTGAGCCAGCCTTTGATCTTCCCGTAGAGAACCATTTTATCAAAAAGATTGACTTCTTCCTGTAAAAACTCTATCAAGGTTTTTCGCAGGCCGTCCTTTGTTGTTATTACACGGATGTGCTGGATATGCCTCTCCAACATATCTTGAATGCCGTTAAAAACCAGGCTGTAAATCAATCCGTCTTCGAAGATGCCGGTGGTGGATGGAACTTTAACTGACTTGGGCGGTCTTTCCGGAAGGGGTATTTTCAGTTTGTTCATCTCATCTTCTAATTTGTTCACCTGTTTTTCGAGAGTTTCCATTAGGCCTTTGGTCAGGATCAGCTTCAGGTCCGTATCGTGGGCAAAGTTTTGTAAAAGCTGCGTTAACTGAATCACCTCATACCTGCTAACAAGCTCTCTCCATACGGCAGAGACCTCCAAAACGTCGGCAACAGGTGCTTCGGCGTTCTCTGCTCTCCCAATATGGATATTTCCTATTTGCACGGCAGAACATACCTCCACTAAGGCTTGCTTTACGGCTATTAATAATATCACCGATTCGTGCTTTACTTATGCAGTCATTATCAGGCAATAACATGGGAATTCGTAATTAATGGCTGTTTAATGCGTTATCGCTGGTTTTTGGGATCCATAAAGATTTCTTCGCAGGAGACCGGCCGGGGGAGTTCTCCCGCCCGCTTTAAAACTTTCTGGAGGCGGAAAAAGTAAGCAGGGTTTGGCTTGCCGCCGGAATCCCAGATATTTTCCTTTTGCCCGCGGGCGATAATGGTTTCGAGTGCGGACAGGCTGATGTGCGGGAAGTACGGGCCCAGGATCCACGCAATCTCCCCGGCCGGCCGGTGGTATAGATCGGCTTGCGCACGCGCCAGCGCCCGGTTGAACGCCGCGAGAACCGCATGGTTTTTCGCCGCCCAATCTTCCGGTGCAGTAAGAACGGTAAGGTACAGCGGCTTCCCCTTGCTCAGCGGTGCCGCAAAGAAGGCCTTTTCCGACCGGATCATAACCGTTGCGGCGGGTTCGCGCGCTACGATGTAGTCTCCGGTCCCGGCGAGGAAAGCGGGTATACGCAGCCTTTCAGGAATGTTGTTGATGAGGACCGCCTCGCGGTAAGGGTATACGCCGTTCTCCCGCAGGGCCGCTTCCAGAACTGCAGTGGTGGCGCTCGTAGGTTGGGCGGTAATGATGCTTTTTTGCTTGGTAGCTTCCCAGGTGAAAGGTTCCGGTTTGCGGCTGAGCAGAAGGGCGTAGTCGTGTTCGGTAAGAGTTGCTACGGCCACATGTTTTTCGCTGTAAAAGATACGGCTGTAAAGCAGGTCTTCTAAACTGCAGGCATGGAGCACACCGGGCTTTTTCCAGTCGCGGTCGCTGCTCTCTGTGTTAACAACTAGCACCTCCAGCCCGGCTTTGTCAAAATGCCCTGCAACAATCCCGAGGTAGACCGGCAACACTTCCAACTGCGGTGAAGGTGCGGTAATATATATGACCGGGCGTTGGGGCACCCGCTGCTTGTGCATGTAAAAAAGAGTTACCCCTGTTGCGGCTAAAAACAGAAAGAGAGCGCCTGCAATAATCCGGTAGGTCAGACGCAATTAGAACTACCTCCCGCCTGATTTTGCTCCTTCTCGGTAACTATTTATCCTGCCACCCACCACCTACCCCGCACTCACCTCCGTGTGCAAGGCTGCCGGAACTACGCTGCTGTTACCGGGCTGAGTTGAGTGCGGGGTGGCGAGAAACAAGCGGTGCGAGGAACCCAGCGCTCAATTCAACTTGGAAAGTAGCAATTTCAGAAAAACGTTAAATGTTGTGAAAAATGCTTGTTTTTTGACAGGGCAAGTTTGAGTGCTGGGGGCCGGCCCAGAGCATATTTGATTTAGAAGTCGGAAGCCGGAAGTTGGAGGTCTGAAAATCTGACCTCTGACATCCTGCATCTGACTTCCGAAATGCGCCGTTTACCTGTCTGCCGACAGGCAGGTCGCCGCGCCCGACGAGAAGCCTGAATAGTTACCCTTCTCGGATACTTATGGTAGGCGGCGGGCAGATATGCGGGTAAGTTGACACGGTGAGGCTTGAGGAATAAGATTATTGGTATAAAATTACCGGTACGGCCGCTCCGCGTCCGGTGTCGGAAGACAACCGTTAACGCTAATGTTATAACAGGGGCGGCGGGAGTCCTTCATGATGATCAATTATCGCCACAGGGAATGATAATGACCTGGTCTAACACTGAGTGCTGGGACATCGGCTTGGTTCGGAGCGAACTACGGGTAACGGAGGTCGGAGGCGGGAGGTCAGAAGTCGGAAAATTCAAGGTAGGAATTCGCAAGGCCAATTCCTACAAGAAATCTTGCCTTAGACTTCTTGCATAACAAGTGGGTAGACCACCCAAGAAAATCTAAAAATAGCGAAATAACGAGCTTTTTAAAAGTATGATCCTAAAATATTGAGATAGGAGGAATACAGGCACCTTGACCGAGAGGAAAACACTACCTTCAGCTTATAACCCGAAGCTGGTCGAAGAGAAGTGGTACCGTTTCTGGGAAGAAGGAGGGTACTTCAGGGCCGAGGTTGACCCTGCAAAGAGGTCGTTTTGTATTGTGATGCCGCCGCCGAACGTGACGGGCGAACTGCACATGGGGCATGCACTGAACAATACCCTCCAGGATGTGCTTACGCGCTGGCGGCGGATGCAGGGTTACACTGCCCTCTGGCTCCCCGGCACCGATCACGCGGGGATTGCCACGCAGGCGCGGGTGGAGGCGATGCTTGCAAAGGAGGGGCTGTCCCGTTTTGATCTCGGCCGGGAGAAGTTTCTCGAACGGGTTTGGGCGTGGAAGGATAAGTACGGCCATACGATCACTATGCAGTTAAGGCGCCTGGGGGCATCCTGCGACTGGGAACGAGAGCGGTTTACGATGGACGAGGGTTGCTCTGAGGCGGTCAAGGAGGTATTCCTCCGCCTTTATGAGCGGGGTCTAATTTACCGAGACAACTACATTGTCAACTGGTGCCCGCACTGCAGAACAGTGATTTCGGACATCGAGGTCGAACATAAGGAGACCGCGGGGCACCTTTACTACATCAAGTACCCTGTCAAGGACGGTCAGGACCATGTTCTTATCGCAACCACCCGCCCGGAGACGATGCTGGGTGATACGGCGGTCGCGGTGAACCCGGCGGACGAACGGTACCGGGATTTCATCGGCAAAAGGCTTATTCTCCCGCTTGCGAAACGTGAGCTGCCGGTTATTACGGACGATTACGTGGAAACGGAGTTCGGGACGGGTGCCCTTAAGGTTACGCCGGGACACGACCCGAACGACTTTGAGATCGGCCGCCGGCACAACCTGCCGTCTGTCCAAGTAATCGGAGCGGACGGGCGAATGACGGTAGAAGCCGGTGCGCGTTATGCCGGGCTCGACCGGTGGGAGTGCAGGAAGCTTGTGGTGGAAGACCTCCAAAGAGAGGGCCTGCTGGTCAAGATCGAAGACTTGAGCCACGCTGTCGGCCACTGCTACCGGTGCGATACGGTCATCGAGCCCACCGTCTCAAAGCAATGGTTCGTTCGGATGAAGCCGCTGGCCGAACCGGCGATCCGGGCCGTACAAGAAAAGCGGGTAGTCTTTATACCGGAGCGTTTCGAAAAGATATACCTGAACTGGCTTGAGAATATCCGTGACTGGTGCATCTCGCGGCAGTTGTGGTGGGGGCACAGGATACCGGTCTGGCATTGCCCCGACTGCGGTGAGAGCACCGCTTCGCGGGATGACGTCGACAGGTGCCCGCGCTGCGGCTCGGAGCGGGTGGAGCAGGACCCCGACGTGCTGGATACTTGGTTTTCCTCGGCGCTCTGGCCCTTTTCAACGCTCGGCTGGCCTAAAGACACCGCCGACCTTAGCTTCTTCTACCCTACGTCGGTGCTGGTCACGGCGCGGGACATCATCTTCTTCTGGGTCGCACGGATGATTTTTACAGCCCTCGCTTTCATGGAGAATGTACCGTTCCGCGAGGTCTTCATCCACGGGCTAGTACTGGACGCCCTCGGGCGTAAGATGTCAAAGTCCCTGGGCAACGGTGTCGACCCTATCGAAGTGATCGAGAGCCACGGCGCCGACAGCTTGAGATTCATGCTGGTGACCGGGAATACCTCCGGCAATGACCTTCGGTTCCACTTCGAGAGGCTCGACGGGGCGCGCAACTTTATCAACAAACTTTGGAACGCTTCACGGTTCGCTCTCATGAACCTTGGGGAAGACACGGGGAGGAAGGACTTAGACGGTGCGGCTTATGAGCTTGCTGACCGCTGGATTTTGAGCCGCTACCGTCAGGCTGTGCTAAAGACCACCGAGCACCTTGATCTTTACGATCTCGGCGAGGCAGCCCGTGTCCTTTACGATTTCGTCTGGGACGAGTTCTGCGACTGGTATATCGAGCTGACCAAACCCCGCCTTTACCGTGGGACGCCCCAGGAGGCAGCGGTGGCGCGTGCGGTTTTGCGCAAGGTCCTCGGTGGAACGCTAAAGCTTCTCCACCCCTTCGTTCCGTTTGTCAGCGAGGAAATCTGGCACCACCTTGAGCCCGGTGCCGTCCCGTTGATTATCCAGCCCTGGCCCGCGGACGAGCCGGAACTCGATGACTCTGCTGCTGAAGAGGAAATGGCCGTTCTTATTGATATCATCCGTTCTATACGGCACATCCGGGCGGAGATGAAGGTTCCGCCCGGACGCCGGGCGGCGGTGATCCTGATTGTGCCCGAAGAAAAGGCGCGGCGGGTCTTTGAGCAAAACAAGCATTACATTGAGGAACTTGCCGCCGGTACGGTTTCCGTTGCAGGGGATATTGCTGCGAAACCTGCGCAGGCCGCGCATGCGGTTGCGGCGGGAGTGGAGATCTTCGTTCCACTTGGCGGCCTAATCGACATTAAAAAAGAGCAGTTCAGACTGACCAAAGAACTGGATGCGGTTTTGCAGGAGCTGAGCCGGGTCGAAGGAAAACTCCGGAACACCGGTTTTTTGGCCAAGGCTCCGGAAGAGGTAGTTGCCAAGGAGCGCGGAAAGCAGGCGGAGCTCACCCAGAAGCGGGAGGCGCTGGAGAGCCGGCTGAGGATGCTAGGGCAGTGAAAGGATGAGGGATGAAGGCGGAGGATGAAAATTGGTAACCAAGAAGGAACATGCTGTGGAGCAAGAATAGGGGGTCAGAATCTAGAATCCAGAAGAAGCGGAATGTATTATTCTGGATTCTGACTTCTGACTTTTTAAATTACAGGGGTAACATGTGAACTACGAAGAAGCTATCGCTTACATGCAAAGTGCGGCTGCGGCGGGGATCAAGCCCGGGCTGGGGCGGATAAGCAAACTGCTCGGACGGCTTAATAACCCGCAGCACAGGTTGAGAGCGGTGCACGTCGGCGGCACTAACGGCAAGGGTTCTGTCGCCGCAATGTTGACGGCGGTATTGTCGGCCGCAGGGTACAGGGTCGGCACCTTTACTTCGCCGCACCTCCACTCCTACACCGAGAGGTTCCGGTTGAACGGGACGCCCATTGAGCCTGCGTTACTGGCCGGATTAATCAATGACCTCAGTCCGGCGCTGGAGTCACTGCGGGCGGAGGGCGTCATTCCTACTGAATTTGAAATCCACACGGCACTGGCGTTTCTTTTGTTTGCTATGAAAGCGGTTGAGATTGCGGTGGTGGAGGTCGGCCTAGGCGGGCGCTACGATGCCACCAATGTCATCATTCCCGAAGTAGTGGTCATTACCAACGTGACAGTGGACCATACCGATTACCTGGGAGAGTCGATTGAGCAGATTGCCAGCGAAAAGGCCGGGTTGGTGAAGCCGGGCGTGCCGGTGGTGACCGGAGCTCAAGGCGTGCCGCTCGAGGTAATCGAGCGTGAATGCAGCGCAAAAGGAGCGCCGCTTTTCGTCTTGGGCAGAGATTTTTACTCGGTCGTATGCGGTAGAGGTCTTTCAGAGCGGACCCTCATCACGCCTGGGGCGTCACCAACAGAGGATGAAAACGGCCATGCTGTTAACGTAAAACTTAAAACCTTGGACTTTGAACTGCTTTCAGGCCAGGAACTGGACATCCGCGGCTGGTGGGGTGGAACGCGGGGGCTCCGGATAAGGCTTTTGGGCCGCCACCAGCAGCGGAACGCGGCTTGCGCTGTAGCAGCGGTACAACTGCTCGCGGAGCGGGGCTGGCGGGTTAGTGGGGCGGCGGTAAGGGACGGCATGGCGGCGGCTGTTTGGCCCGGGCGTTTTGAAATCGTCCAAGAAAAGCCGTATGTGGTCATCGACGGGGCGCATAACGCCGCTGGCGCCGCAGCGCTTAAAGAAGCGCTTCAATGCTACTTCCCGGGCCGGCGAATGGTACTCCTGATAGGGATGCTTGCGGACAAGGAGAGGGAGGCGGCGGCGGCCACCCTTTGCCCACTGGCCCGTGCGGTCGTTGTTACGTGCCCGCCCGGGTCCCGCGCCGGGGACTGGCGCAAGCTCGCCGCACTGGCGCGGCTTCACTCGCCGGCAGTGTACGAAATAGGGGACATTTCGGCGGCTGTCTCCCAGGCTTTAGCACTTGCGGGCCCGGAAGACACAGTGGTCATTACCGGGTCGCTGTATCTTGTCGCCGAAGCGCGGGCCGTTTTTGTTTAGGACACAAGCTCCCCATTTTGAAGGAACAAGTGATTCGCGTGTTTGAACGGAACAAGGGGTAAGGATGAAAGATATAAAGAGGGTTCATAAGCTTGTTTAGTGCAGGCTGAAATAAGGTATACTAAGGGCAGGGAGGTTAAACCAGGCGAAGTTTTCAGCAATCTCATAGGGGGCAAAATCCTATGGAAGTGGACCTTGGCTGGAACGAGTTCAAAGAGTGGCTCGGAAAAGGTCTTAAGGCGCTACGTCTGGTGGGCGTCTCGGACGAGAATGCCGAAGATATTGGCTACCGCTTTGGCGAACTGCTTAACCGCTACATCGATTCGGCCAACCGGGAGCAGCGCCTGATAAAAGAGCTGTGGGATCAGGGAAACGAAATCGAGCGCCGCGCGCTGGCCTCGATGCTTGCCAGGCTGGTTGAGCGCGACACCATCGAACGCAAGAAACCTTCCCGGCTAAGTGACGAAAGCGGGCCCAATGAAACGACGGAGGGCCGGAAGAAGCCTTGATGGGAAAGGCGGAAGGCGGGAGTTAATTTAAATGAGGGAATTCGCGGGAGCGAATTCCTACAAACCCTATTCTGAATTCTGGATTCTGACTTCTTATTCTGACCCGTAATCCTTCCTGTTAACTATTACGTTTCCCGGTTGTAATAACCTGTAAAAATAGATTTTAATTTTCCCACGCTCTCGGTAAGAGCCAGGTAGATGTGGGCAGCGATGGTTATAGCAGTTATAATGGAAACCAGATAAACCAGATGCCTGATTCGGTTCAGTCCCCCCAGCCATTTGATAGGACGGGCAAAAACTTTTGGGGCATAAAGAAAAAATCCCATGGGCAGAACAAACAGCGCCTCGAGCGGCCAGAAGGTGTAAAGGAACTTCTGGCCGACATTGTATTTGCGGAATTTTGGCTTCTTGCCCGTTAGATAGAGGTGATACCGGGCGAATGCCGGCAGTTTTTTGAGGTCGTGCCGCTCGGGGAGGATCAGCCGCCATTCCCGGCGTAGGGCAGCGTAATAAAGGCGGGCCACAAAGCCGCCGGTGAAGAGAAAACCGGCGAGCGAATGCAGCTTCCGTGCTGTTCGCATGCTGCCGCCGGTTTGAGGCGGATTGGTGATATAAAGGCCGCTCGCAACGAGCGCGACGGCCAGAGGCGCGAGCGTCCAGTGAAACAACCTGGCGGGTAACGGGTGACGCAATTGCAACAAGCTTCCCCTCCTGAATGGTTAATCCCGCAATTAGAATTCAGAAGCCAGTAGTCAGAATCCAGAATGTTGAAAAAGGAAATTCTCTTATGATACAAACCCTATTCTGAATTCCGAATTCTGGATTCTGACCTCATAACTTTACCCTATAGCTTTTATCCTTTCGGAATGATATGCGTGGCACACGAGTAACAGGGGTCGAAGGAGCGGATGATCCGCCCTACCTCGACCGGCTCCTTGTGGTTGGCGACGGGTGTTCCCAAAAGCGCTTCTTCAACCGGCCCCGGTTGGCCGCTGTCATCGCGCGGCGAGAAGTTCCAGGCCGATGGGGTAATGATTTCGTACCGGCTGATCCGGTTTCCTTCCACGCGGAGGTAATGCAGGAGCGGCCCCCGCATCGAGTCGGTGAGCCCCAGCCCTTCCCCGGTTTTGGGTACGTCGAAGGCGTGAAACACCGGTTTGCCGGGTTCGAGTTCTTCCAGCCACCGCTCCATTAAACCGCAGAGCATCTCGGTTTCGATAACCCGCGCCAGGATCCGGTCCATGGCCGAGACGCCGCGCCGGTAACGGCCTGCCACCCACATTCGTGCCAGCGGCCCGCCCTCGAAAGCCTTTTGCTCGTAGCGCGGTGCCTTGATCCAGGAGTAGGCGCCGGGTTTTCCGGGGGCCGGTCTGGTTATGGCGGTCTCCGGAACCTGGAACCCGCTCTGCTCTTCGAAGTAAGCGTGGCGTTGGTGCTCCACGATGAGGTCCGTATCCACCTCCCGGATGCCGGTTTCCTCGACCACCCCGCCGGGAAGGTGAAATTTCTTCCGCTCCGGGTCCACGGGAAAGCAGCCGTAACCCAGAAGACGCAAAGGACGCTTCCCCAGCTCGTAACATTCCGGATAAGCCGCGGCGATGGTCTGCGCGTCCGAAACCATTTTTCCCCGGACAAACCTGGTTATTGCGCGGAGCTTCGCCTGTAAGTCAAGGATAACGGCGCCGTCCGGCGGCACGGTGGAACCTCCGGCCAGGATCCCGTGTGGGAACGGTGCCTTACCTCCGAGTGCGGTCACCATCTCGTGGGCGATGCGGCTGACATCCGCAGCCTCGAAATAGTGTTCCCTAAGCTTGGTTTCGATTTCCGGTGAAAGGCGGTAACCGCACTGGTAACGGGGTTGGAAAGGAGGTTTGTCCGGCCCGCGGGCGTAATCGGGTAACTCCAGCAAATAAAAGTGCCGGAGGTGGTTCTGCAGGAAGTCTGCCCCAAAAATCAAATTCCGGAGCAGGTTGCCGTTTTTCGGCGGCACCACACCCGCCAGTTCTTCCAGAGCATAAGCGGCAGCCGTAGCGTGCGCCGTTGCACAGATGCCGCAAATGCGTTGCGTAAAATAAGCCGCGTCACGCGGATCCCGGCCCCGGAGCATAATTTCAAAGCCGCGGAAAAAGAAGGCACTGGACCGGCAGTTCACAATCTTTCCACCAGCGATGGTAAACTCAACGTGGCCGCGGTTATTGGCCCGGGTAATAGGACTTAGCGTAAGCTGTTTCCGCACGGGTCCACCTCCGTTTCGAAACGCTTTACCTGGCAGTTGTTTGGGGGAAACCCCGCTTTCCCGGGTGCCCGAAATTTTCTTTGTTGCCGCAAGAACGCCAAACCTATCTTTGCACCTCCCCGATTTGCAGCCGCGCGGTTACGGTGAAGAGGAAAACGCCAAAGACAAGATGGCCGACCAGCAAGGTAGCGGTCGTCCCAACGTCCGGGCGGAGCAGCCGCTCGGGGACCACCAACTGGGCGAGAAAGCCGTAACCCACAAGCCACAAAAGACCACCGTAAACCAGCCCCTTGAGGTAGAGGAAGTCCCGTCCGGTGGCGCTCAGGAAGTAAATACCGGTAATACCCCACAGAAGGGCCGTCAGCAAGTCGGCGGCTAAACCCACCAGCAGCGCCGGCGTGGTATTAAGGGAAACGTTTGGCGGCAGGAGGGCGGCTGCGGCAAAATGGAGGCTCGTTGTTTTGGCTACTCCGGCCCAGTAGAGCAGGAGGTTGACGGCGAGCTTGCCGAGCCCTCCGGCCGTTCCGGCGACGACGCCGGTACAAACGGTATCACGCACGAGCTTCTCTCCTTGAACTTGTTTTGGTGTCTAAGTTTAAGGTGCGCGGTTAGTGCGGACGCTTTAGCAGGAGCTTACGTAGCGCCTGCGCGGTAAACATTTTTCCCTTACGCGCTTTCTTAAGCGTCCGGGCCAGCCTTCCCGTGGCGATGTTTGCGGCCAGGTGCGCCCCTATACCCAGCGCTGTGGCGGTGCCTGCAGTCAGTCCCACGCGATCGGCCGTAACCTTGCCCGCGGGAGTTTCGAAGTCGGGCAGGTGTTCGAAAAATGGCGCCGTCCTGTCGGGGAATTCGGGACTGGTGCACCCGATGCAGGGGGTATTTGCTCCCACCGGCCAGTTTGTATGTTCGCCGCACCAGTGGCGGACGGGGCAATCCGCATGCGTCACCGGGCCCTTGCACCCGATTTTGTACATGCACCAGGGTTCCCCCGGTTTTCGGGCAAACATGCCGCTTTCAAAGTAGTAGCGCCGTTCGCAGCGGTCGTGAATGGTTTCGCCGTAATAAAGGACCGGGCGGTTGTACTCATCAAGCCGAGGTTCACCATACACCGCCAGGTGAAAAAGGGTTCCTGCGATCCAGTCCGGGTGGACCGGGCACCCCGGGACGTTAATCACCTTCTGGGGGACGACTGCACTTACAGGTTTGCTGCCGATTGGGTTTGGATGGGCCGCATACGGACCGCCAAAAGCAGCGCAGGTTCCGGCGGCCACCACGTGTTTGGCTTTCGCGGCCAGTTCCTGTACGGCCTGAAGTGCGGTCCACGGTTTACCATTGCGGTGGCCTATGATGCAGTATAAACCGTCCGCCGCCACCGGGACGGTACCTTCAACGACGAGGATGTACGAACCCTGCGGCCCGTCCAAAGCCAATTCCAGGACGTTCGTAGCCAATTGTCCTTCAGCAGCCATGATAAAGCTGTCATAGCCGAAGTCAAAATAATCATCGATCATCTGGCGGTGGTCGGGGTGGAGGGAGTTAAGCCGGGATATGGTGTCCCCGGCGCAACTGTTTGTAAGCAGCCACAGTAGTCTTACGTGCATCTCATACCGCCTCGGTCCCGTAACGGGTGAGTACAAACCACACGGTCAGGCCGTAGCTCAGGCACGCTGCGAGCATGGAGACGCACGTGGCCAGGTCCGGCCGTTGGAGCCACCCCGGAACCTCCCTCCCCACACCGTGGCTGTAAGTCAGAAGCCAGAGAAAACCGCCGTAGCCGGTCCCCTTGAGCCACGTATAACCGCGTCCGGAAGCGCGAGTAATATAACCCCGAAAACACCCCTAAAACGCCGAAAAAGACTGCCAGCAGCCAGTGTGTAACCAGACCCAAAAGGAGGACGGGGGGCGTAATCAACGCTATGTTTCCCGGAAGGATGATTGCGGCGGCCGCATGCAGAATGGTTGTTTTCACAATCCCCAATACGTATAGAACGAGGTTGACCGCCAGTATTACCACCCCTCCGAGTGTACCTGCGACAGTACCCGCGTATACCGTATCCTGCATGGGTTTCCTCAATAAGTTTCGTTTCTCTTAGTATGGCTTTTGGCGGAAATAAGATGCGGGCGTTGAAAGTCAGCGGTGACCGATTGGCTTTGCTCCATTAAAATAATTAAGCCGTGCACTACGGTTACCGGTTCCTCTGTGATTAAATTTTTCTTGGGGGCAAAGAATATAGAAGAGGTGACGGGGGCGGCCGGATACAGGTCAGAGTCAAGAGGTCGGAAGTCGAAAAAGAGGATCCTTTAGCATCAAGTTTTAACCCCTTGTTTCTCCATTCCAGTTCAAAATGGTCCGCTCCGGGTGATTGCGCGAAGAAGGCAGGATTTCGGCCTTACAGTTGATCTTCTACCAGATAACCGCCGCCCTGGCGACACTGATCCTTTTTACGCCTGCTCTTGCTACGTCGCGTGCACGTTACGATATCTGGCTCTCGGGAATACTCACGTGCCTTTTCGGTTTTTTGATAGCGGCGGTAGCGGCGAAGCTGGCGCTCCGTTTTCCCCGGCAGACTGTGATCCAGTATACCCCGCGGCTTCTGGGAAACTTCTTGGGCAAGGCGGTCGGGTTCATATACGTCTTTTACTTTCTGTTCGTTGCTTATATCAACCAGCGCCAGTTTGGGGAACTCATGACCACGAGCTACTTCCCCGACACCCCGATCATTGTTTTCATCAGCATCCTGACCCTGCTGGCCTGCTACCTGGTCTATCAGGGTCTGGAGGTCATCTGCCGGGTGATCACGCTCTGGTCGGTCTTCAGCGTTTCGTTTTTTCTTATTCTCGTACTGGTGGCCAAGGACATTGAGATCACCCGCTTCCAGCCTTTCCTGGAGCACGGCATCGGCCCGGTGGTCGCCGGGATGATATCGCCGGCTGCCTTGATCGGAGAGGTCTCGATAATCCTGATGGTCCTGCCTTTTGTGAGCGACAAACGCCGGGCGGTGATCAGCAGCATGGCGGCGGTATTCGTATTGTTCGTCTTTTGGGAGATTGTTGTTGTTGCAACTGTGGGCACAATGGGGGTGGAGACCGTATCCCGGCTGGTCTTTCCGCTCTTCACCCTCTACCGGCGCGTCGAACTTGTGACGCTGCCGTTACTGGAACGCCAGGACGCCGTCCTGATGGTGCTGTGGGTGGGCGGGCTGCTCTGGAAGTTAGGGATATTCCTGCATGCGGGGGTTCTCGGTCTGGGGCAACTATTAGGGCTGAAAAGTTACCGTCCGCTGATTCTTCCTATGGGAGCATTGGCGGTGGCCCTGTCGATGCAGGGGTGGGAAGGTGTTCCTGATCTGATTAACTCCTTGCGTGTGCGTAGTCGCTTTATATATTTTCCTGAGTTTGTTATCCCTGCTTTCCTGTTATTTATCGCGGCGCTGCGGGGAGTGCGCGACCAGCCGCCTCCGGAAGGGGGTGGTCTGCGTGCGCCGGCGCCTGACAAAGAAACTTAAGGACCTGCTGGTGCAATCGAAAAAGCCGCGGGAGCCTCAGACTCGTTCTCCCGACCGCCGGCCGCCGGAAAAGGGCCCGATGAAGCAGTGGGAACCTGCGGCATTGGAGAAAATGCCTGTTTCCGCTGATCTCGGGGCTAACATCCAATTGCTTGAGGAGGTATTTGGTCAGAATACGGACTTTACGGTCCGGGAGTTCGCGGTCGGACCACAGAAGGTCCCGGCGGCGATAGTTTACCTTTCGACTGCGGTGGAACGGGCCCAACTTGACAACTTCGTCCTCGAGAGCCTTATGCTCCGGTATCCCGAAAACCTTCCGGTAACCCTGACCTCCGCAGAACAAAGCGCGGTGAACGTGGCTAAGGTCACCCGCTACAATACCTTCCGGGAAATCGCAACAGCGCTGCTGAACGGTGAAGCGGTACTGTTCTTGACCGGGGAAACGCAGGCGCTGGGACTCGACGTAATGGATTACCAGGACCGGGCGATCACCGAATCGATGACCGAAAGCGTGGTAAGGGGACCCCGGGACGCCTTCGTCGAGGATTTTCGGAAAAATATCATGCTCATCCGCCGCCGGCTCAAGACGCCGAACCTGGTGATGGAAAGGTTTGAAATCGGGCGGGAGACGCAGACGACGGTGGTTCTGGGATACATTAAGGGGCTGGCGCTCCCGGAGCTTGCGAGCGAGGTGCGGAACAGGCTGCAGCGTATCGACATAGACGCTGTTTTCGACAGTAACTACATCGAGGAGATGATTGTCGATAATCCCCTCTCGCCCTTCCCCCAGGTGCTCGCGACGGAGCGCCCGGACCGGGTGGCCGCTGCCCTGGTGGAAGGAAGGGTGGTGTTACTTACCGATACGACACCTTTTGCGCTGGTCCTGCCGGCGACGCTCGCATCGCTGCTGCAGGCGTCCGAGGACTACTACCACCCTTTCGGGATCAGCACGGTTGTCCGCTGGCTCAGATACGTAGCCTTCTTCGTCTCTATCGCTGCGTCGCCTTTGTATGTAGCCATCACCACCTTTCACCAGGAGATGATCCCGTTCGGCCTCTTGCTCTCGATTGCGGTGTCCCGCGAGGGAGTGCCGCTGCCGGCGGTCCTGGAGGCGCTGGTTATGGAGACGACCTTCGAGCTTTTACGCGAGGCGGGTGTAAGACTGCCGCGGCCGATCGGCCAGGCCGTGAGCATCGTCGGGGCGCTGGTGATCGGCGACGCGGCGATTACAGCGAAGGTGGTCTCTCCGCTCATGGTAATTGTGGTGGCAACCGCGGGAATCGCCTCCTTCGCCACGCCTTCTTACGAACTCGCAATACCGATGCGCCTCCTGCGCTTCCCCTTGATAGTGGCGGGCGGCGTCCTGGGGCTTTTCGGCGTTACCGCCGGGCTGTTAGCGGTGCTGATTCATCTGGCCGGGCTGCGGTCTTTCGGGCAGCCCTACCTTGCCCCGCTCGCGCCCCTGAAGTTTACCGGACTGAAGGACGTCCTGGTTAGGCTGCCGGTGTGGGCGATGCGCACGCGTCCGGGCACTTCGAAACGGGACTGGCACCGGGCGGCGCCGGGTTTGAAACCGGAGCGGCCGGAGGAACATTAAACAGTTCGAAGTAAACAGTTCAAGGTTGAACAGTTCGAAGTTGAACAGTTTCCACTTCAACCTTCGAAACCATAAAAGGAGTAAATGGTTTGCAACGGATTTTGGTGTTAGTTTTACTGATCACAACCGTTTTCGCGGCCGGTTGCTGGGACCTCAAGCAAGTCGAAGACCTCGCCCTGATAACACTGATAGCGGTCGATACCGCTCCCCGGGAGGAGGTCAAGGTCATCCTGCAAATCCTGAACCCGCGTGTGTTAGCCGGCGGTGCGCCCGCCGGGGGAGCGACACCGGGGGCCAGCATCTCGGCAAAGCCATTCCGCAACTACGAGGGGGTCGGTCCGACCGTCCTGGCAGCGATAAGTGAGGTGTCGCATGCCGTTCCGGAGAGGTTGTTTTTCGCTCAGAGCCGGGGCGTTCTTTTCGGGGAAAAACTTGCCCGCGAGGGATTGGGGAGGGCGATAGACTTCTTCGACCGGTCCGTAGGAATAAGGAAACTCGCTTATGTGGCGGTGGCGAAAGGGGAGCTTCCTGAAGTCATCGACATACCCAACCCGCACGAGGTCTCGCCGGCAGAGCGGATTCAAGGGATCATGAGGAATTTAGAGGAAACCAGCCATTTCAGGTACGTTAACCTCGGTAAGTTCTTGGGCATGCTCGACAGCGAGGGACAGGACGCCCACTGCGCCACTGTTTATACTGTCAAAAATCCCACGCAGCGTCTCAGACCTTACAGACCGGGGACCGAGGGGCTCCAGCCAGCCATGACCCTCAAGGTTTCCGGCACGGCGCTCTTTAGGGGGGACAAGCTTGTGGGTTTCCTGGGAAAACACGAGACGAGGGGCCTTTTGTGGACCCAGGGGGAGGTCCAGGGAGGGCAGATCGACGTGCCCTGCCCTACGGACAAAAGAAGGAAGGTGTCGCTCTCCATAATCCGGTCGGAGGCCCGGATAATACCCGAAATCACCAGTGACGGCCGGCTGAAGGTCACGGTAGAGATCGGGGAAGAGTCAAATCTTTCCGAGACCGACTGCATCCAGGTCGACACAGGTGAGGTCGATGTGGTCAGACAGATCGAGAAGCTGCAGAGCGAAGTGATCAGGCAAGAGGTGTTGAGCGCGGTAAGGAAAGCCCAGGAGTACGGGAGCGACCCCTTTGGTTTCGGCACGGCTTTTCACCGCCGGTACCCGCGTGAATGGCGGGTAATGAAGGACACCTGGAGGGAGGACTACTTTCCCCAGGTCGAGGTAAAGGCGGTCGTAGATGCCAAAATAAGGCGGGTCGGCCTGCGCAGGGAACCAATAAAGTTGGACTGAGCGAGTCAGAAGACGGGATTTCTTTTTTGCATTCTGCGTTGGCCGCGTGTGTTTTCGTTAGACACGGGAGTGCTTGATGAAGTTTTTTTACTACTGACTACTGAATTCTTACTCCGGCTTCGCAGGACCGGTTGAGTTCTGCGGATGGAACGTCTATTTTGAGCGGAGAAGTGGACACATGGTATACGTCTTTCTGGTGTTTCTTTTTTACTTGGTGGTTGCTTACTTCGAAGTGCCCCGGATGCTTAAAAACAGAATGTTCCGGGAACTATACACCTTCACTGTAATTTCCGTTCTCGGCTTCATCCTGGCAGCGGGCCAGATACTCGACTTCCCGTTGCCGAATGTTACAAAAGTGATTGAAGTCCTCTTTCAACCGTTGGTGGATGCGACGGACAAATTGCTGCTGCCGCCCGAATTACGCGGATAAAAACAGGATTCGGGATTTTTATGACGAAGCAAAATAAATTTTAAGATTTTACGGAAGATAACTAGAATTATCACAAGTAATGGGGGAGGGTTTAATGGGATTTGAAGCAAAACTGGAGGAACTAGGGATTACGCTGCCGGAGGCGCCCCGGCCGGTGGCGGCTTACGTTCCGTACATAAGAGTGGATAACCTGGTTTTTACTGCGGGACAGCTTCCCATTGCGGACGGAGTGGTCCGCTTTAGCGGCCGGGTGGGGGCTGAGCTTTCAGTGGAGGCGGGAATCCAAGCGGCGCGGCTCTGCGTTTTGAACTGCTTGGCGGTAGTCCGGGCGGCGGCGGGAAGTCTCGATAATGTGCTTCAGTTGGTGAAGCTGAACGGATATGTCGCCAGCGTTCCGGATTTCCACGGGCAGCCGCAGGTGCTGAACGGCGCTTCGGAGCTCCTGGAGGCGGTTTTTGGCCCTGCAGGGCGCCACGCAAGGACGGCGGTGGGTGTTTGCGCCCTGCCGCTCGGTGCCGCGGTGGAAGTGGACCTCGTAGTTAAAGTATCCGCCGGATGATATTTATTGTCCCATAAGCTCGAGATATCAGAAATATCTGGTATTTATGGCAAATATGCAAAAAATCCGAAGGTACAGACGTGCGGCTTGTCAACTAAAAGGCTTTGAGATAAACTGAGTGAGAGCGGTTTTTTGGACGGTGAGGGGGATGCCTTTGGTTAAGGGACACAAGGCTTCTGCCGGGAACTCGTGGCTGTTAGGGGTTCTTCTCTTGGCCGGGGGGATTGCAGGCAGTGCGCTCGGGGAGTCGCTTGCTGCATTTTTCCCGTTCTTGAAGGCTGCTTCACGAATAGGCTTCGGGCCGGCAATGCTTGATTTGGAGTTTTTCAGCCTTACAATCGGTTTTTCGCTGGATATCGGGCCACTTACGGTCTTAGGTCTAATACTTGGATATGTTGCCTACCGCAGGCTATGAATAGAAGGATTTACCTTGCCTCTACGTCCCCCCGGCGTTCTGCGCTACTGGCGAGTCTTGGGCTTGATTTTTCGGTTTTGGCCGTTCCGGTGGACGAGGCAACCCCTCAGCTTATACCGGAAAAAGTGGTAGAAATTGTCGCCGCCCGGAAGGTAAAGGCTGCGGCTGATTGTCTGAAAGAAGCGGCTTTCGTCATCGGCGCCGACACCGTTGTCGTCCATCGGGGGCAGATCCTGGGCAAACCGTCTGACCCCGGACGCGCCTGTGAGATGTTGCAGAGACTTCAGGGGGAATGCCATACGGTTTATACCGGGGTGGCGGTTACGGCGGTGCCGGAAGGACAGACAGCGGTCGCGCACGAAGCAACACGGGTCTGTTTTGCCCCGCTTACTGAAGCGGAGGTCGAGGCTTACGTCGCCACCGGTGAGCCGCTGGACAAGGCTGGCGCATACGCCGCCCAGGGATTGGGAGCGCTTTTTATCAGGCGGATTGAAGGGTGTTATTTCAACGTAGTAGGACTGCCACTGAACCTTTTAAACGAAATGCTGAAAGGTTTCGGTCTCAACCTCCTTCTTGGATCGAGGAGACTTCGATGAATAAGACAAAGAAAGACCAAGAACCGGCCGGTGTAGCATACCGGATGGCCATGCGCGACCTGCCGGAAGCCGCCCGGCCGCGGGAGCGGCTGTGGCGGGAAGGTGCCGGAGCGCTTACCGAGACGGAACTCCTGGCCATCGTACTGCGGACCGGTTCGAAAGAAGGCTCGGCGCTTGACCTGGCGCGGTATCTCCTGGGAGTGTTCGGTGGTCTCCCAGGGCTCAGCGGGGCTGTACCGGAGGAATTGAGCGCGGTCAAAGGGATGGGTCCGGCAAAGGCCGCACAGGTGGCGGCGGCGCTTGAGCTCGGCCGGCGGTTGGGAGAAGGTTCTGTCCCGCGTCCGGCGGTTACCACTCCGGAAGACGCTGCACGCCTGGTAATGCGCAGGATGCAACGCCTCGACAGGGAGGAGTTCCGTGTAATTCTGCTTAACACCAAAAACCGGGTGATTCAGGTTGAAACGGTGGCCGTTGGGACGCTTAACAGTTCCGGCGTGGAACCGCGGGAGGTTTTTAAAAACGCCATCCGGCGCAGTGCAGCGGCGATAATCCTGGTGCACAACCACCCGAGCGGGGACCCCACCCCAACCCGGGAAGACGTGGCGCTGACCCGGCGACTGATCGAGGCCGGTTTGCTTGTGGGTATTGAAATCTTAGACCATATAATTATCGGAGATAATAGATACGTAAGCCTGAAAACAGAGAATCTGATGTAGTTAACAACTATGAAATACCGGAGTAAAGAAGGGAGCCAAAAAGTGTTTAATTTCGGCATTTTCGCGAGAGATATGGGCATTGACCTGGGTACGGCCAATAGCCTTGTGTATGTGAAGGGGCGCGGTATAGTATTGCGGGAGCCGTCGGTGGTGGCCATTCAGAAAGATACTGGTCAGATACTGGCCGTGGGTGAGGAAGCCAAACAGATGATCGGGCGGACGCCCGGAAATATTGTGGCGATAAGACCGCTCAAAGACGGGGTTATCGCCGATTTCGACACCACGCAGGCGATGATCAAGTATTACATTCACAAAGCGCTGCGGGGCCGCCATTTTTTCTTCCGGCCGCGGGTGGTTGTCGGCGTGCCTACGGGGGTTACCACCGTGGAAGAAAGAGCGGTGCGGGAGGCGGCACTGCAGGCCGGGGCGCGTGAGGTCTACCTCATCGAGGAACCGATGGCTGCAGCGATCGGTGCCGGCCTTCCCGTGCACGAACCTACTGGAAACATGATCGTGGACATCGGTGGCGGTACCACCGAAGTCGCGGTCATCTCCTTGGGCGGGATAGTGACCAGCCGTTCCATCCGCATCGCCGGTGACGAAATGGATGAGGCGATAATTCAGTACATCAAGCGAACCTATAACTTGATGATCGGCGAGCGAACTGCAGAGCAGATCAAGATCAACATCGGCTCAGCCTATAAACCGCAGGGTTTAGGGAGTGAAGACGTACGCGGTAGGGATCTGGTTACCGGGCTGCCGAAAACGGTCAAGGTTACAGCCGAGGAAATACACCACGCGCTTTCCGAACCCGTGTCGGCAATCCTTGAGGCGATAAAGGCCACACTAGAGCGGACGCCGCCGGAATTAGCCGCCGACATTATGGACCGCGGCATTATGATGGCCGGCGGCGGAGCGCTGCTCAGGGGACTTGACCGCCTGGTCAGTGAGCAGACGGGAATGCCGGTCACCTTGGCCGATGAACCGCTTCAGGCTGTGGCCTCCGGGACAGGGTATGTCCTCGATCATATAGAGGTTTTACGCCGGGTGGTGCTGCAACCTCGGAAGGTGGTATGATGCGGCCTTCTTGGCACGTTTTAAAGAAGGCGTTATTGGTCCTGATATTAATCGTGGTTACGGTGGGAGCAGTTCACCTGACCAGGCCGGAGCGGGCATTAGACCTTAATGTTTTCGGAGCATGGGCCAGGGATGTGGCAGCTCCCGTTCAGCACGCCGTGTGGCGGACCACTCGTGCGGTAAATGCGGGAGCGGCCTACGTTTTTTCTTTGGGCCGGGATACCAGCCGTGTCCGGGCGCTTGAAAAAAAGATCGCCGGACTGGAAGGTGAAATAAGGCGGTTAAGAGCGGCAGAGAAGGAGAACGAGCGGTTGAAGGCGCTTTTGAACTACCGGACCAAGAGTACAGAGCCTTTTTTGGCCGCTGCGGTCATCGGTCGTAATCCCGATAACTGGTTCGGGACAGTGATAATTAACCGCGGAAAGACGGACGGCGTCACGCGCGGAGCGGCTGTAATCACTCCGGCAGGGCTGGTGGGAAGGGTCCTGACGGCAAGCAGCCACACAGCCGAAGTGCTTCTGATCGCGGACCCCCGGAGCGCAGTTGGGAGCACCGTTTATGAAACACAGGTGCCCGGCATAGTGCGGGGAACGCTTACGGAAACTGAAAAGCTGAAGATGGAGTACGTGGTAAAGGATGAGCCGGTGCGGAAGGGGTTTTTAGTGATGACGTCAAGCCTGAGCGATGTCTTTCCGCCCGGGATACCGGTTGGTACGGTAACCAAGGTCGAAGAGGAAGAAAGCGGTCTTTTTAAGACTGTATACCTGAAGCCGGTGGTGGACCTCAATAAGTTGGAAGAAGTGCTTATACTTTTAAAACAGTGATTAGGGGTTAGGAGCCAGAATTCAGAATTCAGTTTAAAGGGGCAGGAAGCAAGAAGCGAGGGCAAAGGGCTAAAGGCAAGGATAAAAGTTTTATAAGAATTCACTAAGTGCATATCTTCTTTAAGATACTTCTGGATTCTGACTCCTGGCTTCTGGATTCTTGACCAGTTAAAATGGTGATAAGGGCATGCGGACTTTTGCTTTACTTTTATTAATCGGGACCGCTCTACTTTTAGAGCAGACTGTTTTAAATTTTGTCCGGGTGGCGGGGGTAAAGCCCGACCTGGTGCTGCTGCTGGTCATTTTCAACGGTATATTGAAAGGGCCGAGGGAAGGGGCGTTTTGGGGTTTTATTGCAGGGCTGCTGGAAGACTTCGCTTGCGCACACTACATCGGCCTCAACGCTCTGGGCAAGCTTGTTGCCGGCTACCTTTCCGGTCTGGTTGAATTTCGTGTTTACAAGGAGAGCGCAGTCACGGCGGCGGCGGTGGTATGGGCTGCCAGCCTCGTTTCGGGGGGCGTCGTGTACGCTCTGCTGTTAACCTTAGAAGTAATTATTCCGCCTGCAGACGCTTTTTTACGAGTACTGCTGCCCGTCGCTGTTTACAACGCGCTTCTCAGCCTACTGTTTTACCGCTCTTTTCACCGTGCTACCTTCTACGGCTTTTTACGGGAGGAACGTTTTTAATTTTGGAAAAGAAAACCGTCGAAAAGAAGGCAAGGATCTTTTTGACCGTTATTACGGTTATTTTTCTGGTGCTTTATTTTCGCCTTGCCGAGCTTCAGATCTTTCGGACCGAGCGGTTTGAGGTGCTGGCCCGTGAGAACCGGCTTCGACTCATGACAATAAGAGCCCCCCGCGGGGAAATTTTTGACCGGGAGGGCCGCAAAATTGTAGGTAACCGGCCGGTGTATACAATTTCATTAGCCAATCTAGGAAAACCCATACCACCGGACGTTATTAGAAGACTGGCCGGACTCCTCGGCAAGCAGGAGGCAGAGATTCGGGAAAAGCTTGAGAAGCAGGCCCTGCCGTATGAGCCTATCCGGGTAGCCACTGATGTTCCACTGGCGGTCGTTACATACATTGAAGAACACCAGGAGGACTTCCCGGGGGTGCTGGTTGACATCACACCGGTGCGTTACTACCCGTATGGTACGATGCTGGCCCACGTCCTGGGGTATGTGCAGGAAATTAAGCCCGAACAACTGGAAAAGCATAAAGAAGAAGGGTACAAGCTTGGTGACCCGTTCGGTCAAGACGGTGTGGAATATCTCTTTGAGCAATACCTGCGCGGTGAGGACGGCGCCCGGTACGTGGAGGTGGACGCAATGGGGCGGCCGGTTCAGGATCTGGGTGTAAAGCCTCCTACGGCGGGGGCGGACCTGATTCTCACTATCGATCTGGACCTCCAACGGGCGAGCGAAGAGGGGCTGAAACGGGCCATTGAAGGCGCGCGCAAGGAGGGACGTCCAGCTCCGGGCGGGGCGGTGGTGGTTAAAGAGGTGAAAACCGGTGAGATTCTTGCGATGGCCAGCTTTCCGGCCTATGACCCGGCGGTTTTTACCAAGGACCTGAAACCGCAGGACGTCCAGCGGGTCTTCGGTGCACCTGATAAGCCCTTCTTGAACCGGGCACTGAGAGCGTATCCACCCGGTTCAACCTTCAAGATGATAACCGCCATAGCCGCTTTGGAGGCGGGGAAGATTACACCGAAGTTCGCGGTTAACGATACGGGGGTCTTCTTCCTGGGGAGGGCTTACAACGACTGGCTTCCGGGCGGTCATGGACGGGTGGACCTGTTGAAGGCTATTCAGGTCTCCTGTGACGTTTATTTCTGGACCGTAGGCAATATTACGGGAATAGATGAAATTGCACGGGTAGCGAGAGAATTCGGCCTCGGGCAGAAAACCGGTTTGGGTCTGCCGGGGGAGGTGGAGGGTGTTGTCCCGACGCCGCAGTACAAGTACAAAACGGTGAAGGCTTATCTTGATTCGGTTTTCGGCCCAAAGATTGAGGCCGTTGAAAAGGAGTACAAGAAGCTCCTGGACCAAACTGCCGACCCCGACAAAAGGAAACAGTTGGAAAAAGAAAGGGAGAAGAAAAAGGCACTAATAGAAGCAGATTATGAACGGTACGCTTGGGACCTGAAGTGGCGGCCTTACGATACTTTAAACACCTCTATCGGTCAGGGCTACAATCTTTATACGCCGCTTCAGTTAGTAAACTACGCGGCGGCTATAGCTGGTGACGGCACGGTATACCGGAGCCGCCTGGTAAAGAAGATCGTCGACCCGAGAGGTCGGACCGTGGCCGAGTATAAGCCTGAAGTCGTACGACAGGTGAACGTAAAGGCGGAGACACTGAGCCTCATTCAAAAAGGAATGGCGCTCGTTACCAAACCGGGAGGCACTGCTTACGGCGCCTTTTACGACCTTGAAGTACCGGTGGCGGCAAAGACCGGTTCGGCCGAGGTATTCGGACAGGAGGCAACCCATGCCCTTTTCGTTGCCTACGCACCGGCTGACGACCCCGAGCTAGCTGTATCCGTTATGGTAGAAAACGCTGGGCACGGCGGCTCGGTAGCCGCACCCGTTGCGAGGGATGTTTTGGCGGCATACTTCGGGCTGCCGCTGCGGATGCAGGAAGAGCCGCAGCACACGGGTGCAGGAGACTGATTATTTGAGAAGTGAGAGGTGAGAAGTTGGAGGTGGAACCCTTGTGGAAATTGCCTTTGGCAATTTCTTTTTATAGACGCTCATGTCACCTGTTGTGTCAACAGTAGAATATGAAAATAGGCTTTCCCGATTTTTCGGACTCGCGACCCGGGACTTATTTTCAGGACAGACATTCATGACGCCCCAGGGGGCGTCACTAGCAGAGGATGAAAATCGCGACCGGCAAGGCACTGCCTGTTATTTGGAATCTATGGTCTTAAATTCTATCAATATTCTTGGCGTCTTGGCGGTGAGTTTATTTTTAGGACAGGTGACGGGTTGAAAGTTGGAGACTTGAAGTAGGAAAGTGGAAATCGCAAGAGAACAGTGGAGCTTTCGGCCGTGATCCTGCGGATATTCGCTAGACTGTTGCCGTAATAATTGATTTTTGTCAGAAAAACCGAAAAAAAAGCCTTTAAATAAGCGGTTTTTTTAGGCGGGATTAGCAGGATTTGGTTTGAGCGCGGCGAATAGAGGAATGGGGGAAAGGGAGGGATAACTATGGCGACGGACTCCGGTTACGTAATGGCCGATTCCCGCGCAGCAGGAGCGGAGGAAAACCAGACGGTTTTGATCCAACGGACATTGCGGTCGGGTCAAAGCATTTTTTATCCCGGAAATGTGGTCGTCCTTGGTGATGTGAACCCCGGGGCTCAGGTCACGGCTACGGGTGATGTTATTGTTGTCGGAGCACTAAGGGGAATGGTACATGCCGGTGCCGGTGGTAACGAAGCTGCTGTGGTGGTTGCTTTCCGGCTTGAACCAACACAGCTCCGGATTGCCAAACACGTTTCACGGCCGCCTGCTGGAATGGTACCGGCTGGACAGCCGGAGGTGGCACGGATTAGGGACGGCGTGATCACTATTGAAGCTTTTTCCGTAGCAGGAGAACGCCAGGGAAGTATTGCCAGAGTTTCAGTACCCGTCGACCTGGAATTTGAGAAGTAGTCCGAAATGCCAGGTGTTATTCAGGGCGTCTCCAGGTGGAATTTTTAACGTGGGGAGGACGAAGAATGGGAGAAGTTATTGTAGTTACTTCCGGCAAAGGGGGCGTTGGCAAAACCACGGCTACGGCGAATATTGGCGCGGGACTGGCTCTGCGCGGGTATAAGGTGGCGTTGGTGGACGCCGACATCGGCCTCCGCAACCTCGATGTGGTTCTTGGTTTGGAAAACCGCATTGTCTACGACCTGGTCGACGTTGCGCACGGTCACTGCCGGTTGAAGCAAGCGCTGATAAAGGATAAACGCTTTGAAGGTTTGTACCTTTTACCTGCGGCCCAGACGAAAGATAAAACCGCTGTAAAGCCGGAGCAGATGAAAGAAATATGCCTCCAGCTCGGCGAGGAGTTTGATTATGTGATTATTGACTGTCCGGCAGGAATTGAACAGGGATTCAAGAATGCTATCGCCGGAGCGGAAAAAGCAATTGTTGTTACCACACCGGAGGTTTCTGCGGTCCGTGATGCCGATAGGGTGATCGGTCTGTTGGAAGCGGCGGATTTACGGGAGCCCAAGCTGGTGATTAACCGCCTCCGCCCGAAGATGGTTCGCCAGGGGAACATGATGAATATTGAAGACATAATAGATATTCTGGCGGTGGACCTTTTAGGAGTAATCCCGGAGGATGAAAAGATAATCGTCACTACAAACAAGGGCGATCCCGTAATACAAGACGAACGCTCGCTGTCGGGAGAAGCCTTCCGGAATATCACCCGGCGAATCCTCGGGGAACCTGTTCCGCTCATGGACCTGGAGCGAAACGGAAACCTCTTTTCGCGGTTACGCAGAATGGTCAGACTGGGTTAGCGGATTAGAGGGGGGAAGAGTTTTGCTGGACTTTTTGGCGCGGCTTTTTCAAAGGCACTACAGGGGTAGTAAAGACTTGGCAAAGGAGCGGTTGCGGCTGGTTCTGGTGCACGACAGGGCTAACGTCTCGCCGGAACTCCTACAACTCTTAAAGGACGACCTCGTCGGGACAATCTCCAAGTACATGGAGATTGACGAGAAAGGCCTTGAGGTAACTCTTGATACGTCTGACAACATGGTGGCCCTCGTGGCGAGCATCCCGGTCCGCCGGGTAAAGCGAACCGTTAAGATGGCTTCGGTTTAAACCATATTGTCTTAACTATCTCATTGCTTTTTTATAATACAGAGCGACTTGTTTACAACAAGAAGCCGCGAGTGGCGGCTTTTTCTTTTGCTTTAATTGCGTAGCTCTATGTAAAATAAGCTTGGGCCTTCTAACGGGAGGAGATACTGTGGCGCTCGAGCCTGAAAACAACATGTGCTTTGCATGCAGTGAGAAAAACCCGATCGGTCTTAAACTGAAATTCCGCAGGGAAGGGAACGAAGTAAAGGCTAATTTTCTGGTAACGCCCGAACACCAGGGCTGGCCGGGGTACCTGCACGGAGGTCTGGTGGCCACAATCTGCGACGAGGCGATGGCGCAGTGGATGTGGTTAAGGGGCTTAGAGGCGAATACCGGTGAGCTTTCTGTGCGTTTTAAACACGGCATACCTGTAGGGACGGTGGTCGAAGTGAAGGCGGCCCTTACCAAATCACGGGGAAGGCTCATGATTCTGGAGGCCTCGGTTTTGTTTCCGGACGGTCGGGAGGCGGCAGTGGCTTCCGGTAAGTTTATTCGCAGTGACGGGGAAGTTGAGTGATGGTTTCCGAG
Source organism: Bacillota bacterium (assembly GCA_040757355.1). GTDB lineage: Bacteria > Bacillota > Desulfotomaculia > Desulfotomaculales > Ammonificaceae > DTYU01. Next base: position 45,751 of record JBFLWY010000019.1, read on the forward strand.
CAAGAAATCCTAGACTATATGCGCCGGAAGGCATACCGCCCCCTGACCGTAAACGAACTCGCCCGGACCTTTCTCCCCGGCGGCAAAGGGATCAACGCTTTCAAGAAGCTCCTGCGGGGGATGGAGGAGAAAGGCCTGATCTACCAAACGCGGGCGGCGCGTTTCGGGCTGCCCGAGCAATTCAACTTGTTTGTAGGCCGGGTTCAAGGCCACTCAAAGGGGTATGCCTTCCTGATTCCCGACAGCGAAGGGGCTGAAGACGTTTTTATCAGCACCGGAAACCTCAATGGCGCGATGCACAACGACCGGGTCGCCGTACGGCTCCTGCCCGACGGGAGGGGGAAAACGCGCGAGGGTGAAGTGGTCCGCGTCTTGAATCGCGGCAACACCCGTATTGTAGGTACCTTACACAAGAAACGGCGGTTTTCGGTAGTGGTTCCTGACGAGTCTCGCCTGGGAACCGATATAGTTGTTCCCCGGGGGCGGCTTATGGCGGCGAAGAACGGGGACAAGGTAGTAGTGGAACTCACCGCTTACCCCGGACCGAGAACGCCGCCCGAAGGCCGGGTGGTGGAAGTCCTGGGACCGCCCGGAGTGCCGGGGATGGATATCCTTGTGCTTTGCCGGCGCTATAACCTGCCGGACGACTTCAGTCCAAAAGTCTTGCGGGAAGCAGAAGGAATACCGGCAGCCGTCTCGACGGAGGAGGTGGAGGGCCGGCGCGACCTCCGGGATTGGCTTATCATCACCATAGACGGAGAGGACGCCAAGGATCTGGATGACGCGGTCAGCCTCACGGTCAACGCTGACGGGACTTATCTCCTGGGCGTGCACATCGCGGACGTGGGCTACTACGTCCGCGAGGGCAGCGCCCTGGACAGGGAGGCCTTAAAACGGGGTACAAGCGTATACCTTCCCGACCGGGTGATCCCGATGCTTCCCCCGCGGCTTTCCAACGGTATCTGCAGCCTTAATCCAAAGGATGACCGTTTAGCCTTTTCGGTGCTGATGACGGTGGATCCCGAAGGGGCGGTACGGAACAACGAGCTGTTTCCTTCGGTGATTCGCTCCCGGGAAAGGATGACCTACAAAGCCGTCTACCGTATACTGCAAGGAGACCCGGAGCTTACCGGGCAGTACCGTCATCTGTCAGCGATGCTGGTACAGATGCGGGACCTCTGCCTTATTCTGCGACGTCGCCGCCTGGCAAATGGTGCGATCGACTTTAACCTGCCGGAAACAAAGGTGGAACTCGATGACACAGGCCGGCCGGTGGCCGTTTCCCGCGTGGAAAGGACGGTCGCGGAGCAAATCATAGAGGAGTTTATGCTGCTGGCGAATGAAACGGTAGCGAGACACGCATCGGCCTTGGAGTTGCCGTTTATCTACCGTATTCACCCAAAGCCCGACGAGGAAAAAGTGGCTGCTTTGGCGCAGCTTCTCGGCGGCTTCGGTTACGACGCAAGGGGACTCACCCGGCTCGAACCCGCTAAATTCCAGGCGGTTCTAGACGCCGTTGCGGGGAGGCGGGAGGAGCGTTTGATAAATGCGGTTATGCTGCGGTCGATGAAACAGGCCCGGTATGCCCCCGAGCGCTCCGGGCACTTCGGCCTTGCCTCCGAGTACTACACCCATTTTACGTCGCCTATCCGGCGCTACCCGGACCTTTTCATTCACCGGGTACTGCGCGAGGCGCTCGTGAACGGCCCGACGCTGTTCGAGCAGCGAATGGAAGAACTCAAAGCGCGGGCTTTACACGCCGCGGCCGTAGCTTCTGAGCGGGAGCGGATCGCGATGGAGGCTGAACGGGAAGCTGTAGAGCTTAAGAAGGTGGCTTTCATGCAGGATAAGATCGGGAATGTTTACTCCGGTTTCATCAGCAGCGTGACCGCCTGGGGTTTGTACGTAGAGCTTGATAATACTGTAGAAGGATTGGTCCACGTAAGAACGCTTACAGACGATTTTTACATTCACGATGAGCGCAGCTATACCCTCACGGGCCGTAACACCGGCAAATGTTACCGCCTGGGTGATCCGGTCCGGGTCCGGGTACTTCGTGCTTCGGTCGAGGACCGGACGGTGGAATTCGAGCTCTATCACCCGGAATAGGCTGGCTACTGTCACCGGCGGGAAGAATTAATTCAGGTGCTTTAAGTTATTGTAGGGCCGCCAGACAAGGGGGGCTAATTTTGATTGACTTAATTGACCTATATATTGAACATAACGTATAATAATCCTTAATAGTTCGAATTTTCCGTAAATACCCCGACCTACGGTTTGCACAATTAACAATAAGACTTAACCTGAAAAGTCAGCGGAAGGTTTTATTCCACTATAAAGCATTGATTCATCGGGAATTGAATCTTTTGGGGCGCCGGGAAGCGTGATGGCGTTGAAAGACGGTGTTTAAAGGAGGTTGTATTGGTGGCCGAACCGCAAAAGGACCTTGTTGAAGGTAGTCCCCTGGTTTTAAGCAGTCGGGAAAAGGAATTGATTCGCAGAATAGGGGTGACTGTGAGCTACCCGAAGGGTCAGATCATTTTTTCCGCAGAGGAGGTTGCCGACAGGGTTTACCTGATAGAGAAAGGATGGATCAGGATTTACCGTCTTTCGAGCGACGGCCGCGAAGTAACGGTCGGAAGTATCCGGAACCCCGGGGAAATGATGGGGTTGGCGGAGACGCTTTATCACGGTAAAAGAACTTGTTTTGCCGGAGCCATCAGCAATGTTACCATGGTTGTGGTTACGAAGAAGGATTTTTTGGATTTGCTTACGGACGAACACCATCTTGCCCTAAAGGTAACTCAGCTCCTGGCGGCGCGGATGCGCGAGGCCGAGGCTATGGTTCACGAGCTGGTCTGCTGGCAGGTTCCCAGTCGTTTGGCCCTTCTTCTTCTAAAAATCAGTGAGCGGTGCGGAATTCCGGATGAAGGCGGGATGAAGATTAAACTGCGGCTTACCCACGAAGACATTGCAGGGATGATCGGCACCACCCGCCAGACCGTAACCTCGCTTTTGAATACGTTCAAGCGCGAGAAACTGGTTGAATGTCAAGGCCGTGAGATCAAGATCCTGGATCCGAAGAAACTTACAAGCTGGATCGTTGAGTGAAGCGAAACCACCGGGCTCTCTATTCTCCCCGGTCTCCCAAAACTACCACATTGTCGGCTGCCTGACAGTGTAGTTGTCTGGTGGTTGGCTATGCTATTGTCGTTTGCCTGACATCGTGAACCGGCTTGAAGTGTTAGTGTTTGTATAGATAAGGGGCGGGGGATGATGGCGGGGGAAAACCATGACCTTGTAGAAGGCAGCCCGCTGGTTTTAAACGAACAAGAGAAAGAGCTTGTTCGGGGAATCGGCACGACCGTGAACTATCCTAAGGGTCAGATAATCTTTGCTGCAGACGAAGTGGCTGATAGGGTTTACCTTATCGAAAAAGGTTGGGTCAAAATCTACCGGCTTTCAAGCGACGGCCGCGAAGTTACGGTCGGCAGCATGCGGAATCCAGGCGAAATGATGGGGTTGGCGGAAACCGTTTATCACGGGAAGCGGACCTGTTTTGCGGGCGCCATCAGCGATGTAACCCTGGTTTTGGTATCAAAAAAGGACTTTTTAGAAGTCCTCACGCATGAACATTGTTTTGCGCTTAAAGTGGCGAAGCTTTTAGCAGCCAGGATGCGCGAAGCTGAAGCCATGGTCCACGAACTGGTTTGCTTCCAGGTTCCCGGACGCTTGGCCCTTCTTCTGCTCAAAATCGGTGAGCGCTGCGGCATTCCGGAAAGTGACGGGGTGATAATAGAACTGCGGCTTACACATGAGGAAATAGCCGGGATGATCGGTACCACCCGACAGACGGTTACCTCACTTCTAAACACCTTCAAGCGTGAGAAATCGATTGAGTTTCGAGGCCGGGAAATCAAAATCCTCGATCCGGAGAAACTCGGAAGCTGGATCATTTAACCCGCAAGCTGGATTTTTTGATGGATCCCACCCTTTAAAATCCCGTTTTCGACAAAAATTATAGTTATTGTCGGCTACTTGACAAACGTTTGTCAGTTGTTTGGCAAAGCTGTTGTCATCTGCCGGACATCGTAGTGTCTGCTAATGTGCTAATTTTTAGGTGTAAAAGATGGACCAGGTAAGGGGGGATCGGATTACTGAGTGCGAGTTGTTCACATCGTGACCGGCGTTTTACGATTATTCTTCATGGTGTAAGAGGAGGGTGAAATATGCAAAGCAAGCGCGGGTATACCTTAGCTGCCGCCGCAGTGCTATTGGTATTTCTATTGTTGCTCGCCCTGGGGGCGGCCGGTGTGGGTGCACAGCCGCCGGAAACCAGCGCGCAAGCTGTCGGAAGTAGCCTGGACCTGCCCGGGAAACTCGGTGAAGCGATAAAGACGGCTCCCCTCGGCGAAGGGAAAGGGCAGGTGAACCTGAACGCGCCCAAGGGTTTTCTCGGTATTCCGGGCGCGCCTAAAGTTAATCTAATAGTGGCTTTCCTGTGGGCTATCTGGGTGGGCTGGATCTTCACCACGGTAGGTGCGTTCGGCGGCATTATGGCGGGCGTCGGGCATATGACCGTTTTCGGCCTTGGAGATTACACCAAGGCATTCAAACAGAGCGCTCCTGCATTTAACAAGGTGCTGACCGATTGCATCCGGATGGCCAACCAGTGGCTTGTGGGTCTTTCGTCTTTAATCGGGACAATTACTTATCTACGGATGAAGACCCTTGCCTGGCCGCTCGGCCTGGCGCTCGGCGCGGGTTCCATCGCCGGAGCTATTCTCATCCCCTGGCTTACGGGAGGCAAGATCTCCTTCAGCCAGTACCAGGGATGGTTTGGTCTGGTCGTCTTCGTCATCGGCGGTTTCCTGCTGTACGAAACCACACCGCAGGGCCAGGCACGCAAGAAAGAGGCCAAGGCGGCGGCCCAGGCGTTTAAAAAGAGTATGAAAGAAAAGAGTGAAGGCGAAGAGGGCATCAAGGTTACCAGGTGGAGCTCTTCGCGTATCGAATTCAGCTTCTATGGCGTTCAGTTCGGTTTCAACCCCGTAATGCCTTTCCTCGGCGGATTGTTCATCGCCGCTCTTTCATCGTTCTTAGGCATCGGCGGCGGCTTCCTTTATGTGCCCTATCTTACCAGTGTTGTGGGGCTGCCGATGTTCGTTGTTGCCGGCACTTCGGCCATGGCCGTCTTTGTCAGCATGCTCACCAGCATTACGTCGTATATAGGCCTGGCGGGCGCGGCGGTTGACTGGCCGCTGATCGGCACCGAGTTGGTTGGAATTTTTATCGGCTCCATTGTCGGACCGCGCACGCAGAAGTACATTCCTGAGGTCTGGCTAAAGAGGATTTTCGTGGTCCTGGCACTTTATGTGGGATTAGGATACTTTAGCAAGGGTTTCTTTGGTTCCAGTTGGGTGCCTATGTAAAATTAAACTTCCCGCAGCTTAAGCGAATCCTGTCTTAACAATGGTTGGGCGTTTGGCGGACAGGGAATGGAGAGGGCCGGCGTGGGGCCGATGACCCGCAAAGTCATTAGGGGCTGAAAGGCTTCAATGTAGAAGAGAGGTGGCGGGGCTGCTGAACCTGATAGACTGGATGCTGATTGGTCTATACCGGCTGACCGGGTACCCGGTAACGGATTATTTCTTTGGCACCTTCTTGCTGGCCCTCCTCACCGTCATTCTTGGCGAGTTGACCATCTCGATTGTATTCATGATTAACAGAAAACACCTTGACCGGCTTAACAACCGCCTGATGGATACGCACAACCTTTCAATGCAGGCCTGGAAGGAGGGGGACAGGGAGAGTTACTCGGCCTGCAACAAAGAGGCCAACGACGCCTTCGGCAGGGTGTTTTTCAACATGGTCGGCCTGTCGGCGGCTGCGCTTTGGCCTGTATTCTTCGCCCTGGCATGGATGCAGCTCCGCTTTTTGGATGTCGGATTCCCTGTACCGTTTACCGGCTGGTCGGTAAACTACGTTGTTACCTTTCTTGTCTGCTATATACTGGCCAGGGTGGCGTTCGGGCGGGTTAAACTACACTTGCCTTATTTCAAGGGCGTCTACCAACTCCTTCAAACCTACGAGAAAGAAAGCGAACGGATGTTGAGCGTTAATCCCGCCGCTCCGGGAGAAGAAACTCCGGGAGCGTAAAGTATTGCGGATTGTCGGGGTGAATTGAATTATTAAAGGAGTCCCCCATGTCGCTATTAAGCGGCACCACGAAATCTGAAAATGTGGACCCGTAAGCTTGTTACTCAGATGCAGTGTTGTAACAAAAACGGAACGCGGCGAGAAGCAAGCAGAGTGAGGAAGTCCGGGCGGGGACGGGCCGGAGCCCAGCACTCAGAGCAGTTTTTGAGCTTCGAAGGAGAAACCTTTATTATGTTAGCCTAAAAAAGTAGCTTTTCAAAGCGCAATCATAGCATTGAGTGCTGGGTGAGGACCCG
>JBFLWY010000020.1:0-51674 GCA_040757355.1 Bacillota bacterium
TTCGATCGTCTGGATCGGCATGCGGTGGCAAGGAGATTGAAGAAGCGGCTTGAGGCCATCGGCTTCCGGGTCGAACTGCAAGACCTGGAAAACACTGCCGCTTAAAGTCTATTTTCGGAGGAGGGAACAGGATGAAAAAGATCGCGGCGGTGGTATGGCACAGCCACGCGACGACGCTGCGAAGGGCGGCGGCGGAGGTGGCGGGTGAACTGGCGGTAAAGGTTTACTCCGCCCGGCATCTCCAGGAGAGGAAAGAGGATTTTGCGGCGGCGCTGGCCGATCTGGAGGCGGCGGATCTCGTCTTCTTCTACCGCTCGGCGGGGGAGACGGTCTGGGCGGAGCTCGAGGCGGCGGTGAAAAATTTCCGCCAACCCGTAGTTTGCGTGGCGCACGACCCGGCGCTCTGGGGTCTCTCCACGGTGCCGGCGGCAGTGGCGGCCCGCTGCTACGAGTATATCGTGCAGGGCGGGGTGGAGAACTTCGCGCGGATGCTGCGGTTCATCGCGGCGACGGTGTTAAGGGAGCCGCTGACCGTTGAAGAGCCGCTGATTTTCCCCTGGGAAGGGCTGTACCACCCGGCGGCTCCCGGCGTTTTTACGGCGGTTGAGGATTACCTCTCCTGGTACGGCAGGCCAGGCCCGTACGTCGGGCTCCTCTTCGCGAGGAACCAGTGGGTGAACGGCACCTTAGCGGTGGAAGGCGCGCTGATCCAGGCGCTGGAGGAACGGGGCCTCGGCGTGATTCCCGCTTTCTGCTACTCGCTCAAGGACGAAGGGTTGGGAACCAAAGGTTCCGGTGAAGTGGTAAAGGAGTTCTTCTTTGACGCGGCCGGAAAGCCGCGGATTGCGGCGCTGGTGAAGCTTTTGGCCTTTTTCCTGACGGCACGGGCGCGGACGGACGATTTTATTCGGGAGAGCATCGCGGCTTCGGGGGTGGATTTGCTGAAGCGGCTCGGGGTGCCGGTTTTTCAGCCGGTGGTTTCCTTTTACAAGACGGTTGAGGAGTGGGCGGCGGACCCGCAGGGGCTTTCCCAGGATATCGCCTGGACGGTGGCGCTCCCTGAGTTCGAGGGGGTCATCGAGCCTGTTTTCTTGGGTGCGGCCCGGCGGGAGGGGGACTTGGAAATCCGAACGCCGGTGCCGGAGCGGGTCGAGCATATCACCGACCGGGTGGCGGCCTGGGTGCGGCTCAGGCAGAAAGCCCCGGCCGAGCGTCGGGTGGCCTTCATCCTCCACAACAACCCCTGCGCTTCGGTGGAGGCGACGGTGGGCGGGGGAGCGCACCTGGACACCCTCGAGAGTGTTGCCCGGATCCTGCAGCGTATGCGGGCGGAGGGCTACCGGGTGGAAGCGCCGGCGAGCGGCAAAGAGCTGATCGACACGGTAATGGCGCGCAAGGCGATCTCGGAGTTCCGCTGGACCACCGCCGAGGAAATCGTTTCGAAGGGCGGGGTCTTGAAGCTGATGCCGGTTGAGGAGTACCGCGCGTGGTTCGATACGCTTTCCGACCGGGTGAAAGCGCGGCTGACCGAAGCCTGGGGCAACCCGCCGGGCGAGGCGAAAAACGGGGTGCCGGCGGCGATGGTCTACGAGGGAAAGATCATCATTACCGGGGTGCGGTACGGGAACGCGGCGGTCTGCGTGCAGCCGAAGCGGGGCTGCGCCGGGGCGCGCTGCGACGGGCGGGTCTGCAAGATCCTGCACGACCCTGATATCCCGCCGCCCCACCAGTATTTGGCTACTTACCGGTGGCTGGAGCGGGAGTTTGGCGCGGACGTAATCGTCCACGTGGGCACCCACGGCAATCTCGAGTTTCTACCCGGCAAGGGCGTGGGGCTCTCCGGGGACTGCTGCCCCGACATTGCCATCGGGTTGTTGCCGCACCTCTACATCTACAACGCCGACAACCCGCCGGAGGGGACGATCGCCAAGCGGCGGAGCTACGCGACCTTAGTGGACCATATGCAGACGGTTTTGACCCAGGGCGGACTTTACGACGAGTTAGCCGAACTCGACCGGTACCTGGAAGAGTACGAACAGGCGCGGGTGGCCGATCCGGCGCGGGCGCACACCCTGCAGCACCTCATCATCGCAGAGATTAAAAAGGCGAACCTGGATAAGCAGATCCCGGTAGAAGACGGCCACAAAAACTTCGACGTGATAAAAGAGAAGGCGCATGCGATCCTCTCCGTCGTCCGAAACACCCAGATCCAGGACGGGCAGCACATCTTCGGGGAACTGCCGCGGGGTGAGCGGCGGGTGGAGTTTTTAAACGCGATCCTGCGTTTTGACGCGGGGGAAGAGGTTTCGCTGCGGAAAACGGTGGCGCGGATGATGGGGCTGGAGCTCGGCGAGTTGCTGGCGGATCAGGGGCGGGTTTCTGCCAGGCACGGGAAGTCTTACGGAGCGCTTCTGGAGCAGATCGAGGCGGCCTGCAAGGCTTTTATTGGAATTTTTCTTCAGGGGCGGCCGGTGACGGCGGAGGATGCGGCGGCGGTGTTAGGCTTGCCCAGCACTCAGCAGGCTGAGTGCTGGGTGGCGCCGGAGCACCTGGAGGAGTTAAACAGGCTTGCCGAGCGGGTACTGGATCTCAACTGGCGGGTCGAGGCCTCGCGGGAGATCGAGGCGCTGCTCGAGGGCTTTGCGGGCCGCTACATTCCCGCCGGCCCGTCGGGCTTAATCACCCGCGGGCGGGACGATGTCTTACCCACCGGCCGGAACTTCTACTCCTTGGACCCCCACCGGGTGCCGACCAGGGCGGCCTGGGAAGTGGGGAAGCGGCTGGCGGAAAAGGTGCTGGCGAAATACCTCACCGAGGAGGGGCATTACCCGGAAAATATCGCGATCTACTGGATGTGCAACGACATCATGTGGGCTGACGGCGAGGGTTTGGGGCAGATGCTCTATCTTTTGGGCTGCCGGCCGCGGTGGCTGCCGAACGGGCGCGTGGCCGGGGTGGAGGTGATTCCGTTAAAAGAACTGAGGCGCCCGCGGATTGACGTTACCGTAAGGGTTAGCGGCATCACCCGGGACAACTTCCCGAACTGCATCGAGCTCTTAGACGAGGCCGTGCAGGCGGTGGCTCAGCTCGACGAGCCGTTGGAGATGAATTACGTCCGCAAGCATACGCTCGCGCAGCTCGACGGCGCTACGGACGCCGCGGCCTGGCGGGACGCCACTTTACGCATCTTCGCCGCCAAGCCCGGAACCTATATGGCCGGCGTTAACTTAGCGGTCTACGCCTCCGCCTGGAAGGACGAGAAGGACCTGGCCGACGTCTTCGTCTACTGGAACGGCTACGCCTACGGCAAAGGGGTCTTCGGCAAGGAAGCTTTCCGGCAACTGCAGTCCAGCCTCAAGACGGTGGATGTCACTTACAACAAGGTGGTTTCCGACGAGTACGATCTCTTCGGCTGCTGCTGCTACTTCGGCACCCACGGCGGGATGACGGCAGCGGCGCGGGCGGCTTCGGGGAAAGAGGTGCGCACCTACTACGGGGACACCCGCGAGCCGGAAAGCGTCGAGGTGCGGACGCTGGCGGACGAGATCCGCCGGGTGGTGCGGACAAAGCTTTTAAACCCGAAATGGATCGAGGGGCAGAAGCGCCACGGCTACAAGGGCGCCGGAGACATCTCCAAGCGCGTCGGGCGCGTTTACGGCTGGGAGGCGGCGACGCAGGAGGTGGACGATTGGATCTTCGACGATATCACGCGGACCTTTGTGCTTAACGAGGAAAACCGCAAGTTTTTTGAGGAGCACAACCCCTGGGCGCTCGAGGAGATCGCCCGCCGGCTCTTAGAGGCGGCCGAGCGGGGGCTGTGGAGTGCTGATCCCGAGGTACTCGACGGGCTCAAGGAGGTCTACCTTGAAATCGAGGGGTGGCTCGAAGAGCGGATGGGCGACGTGAAGGGCGACTTCCAGGGCGGGGCAATTGATGTTCTGACCGCCGAAGAGGTGGCCGACTGGGGCGCGAAGATGGCGGAGATTAAGGCGAAGTTAGGCGAGTGAGGGGGGACAAGGGATGCTGTGGCTTGAGACGGGGCGGGGAAGCTACCGGTTGGGCGATGCGGTAAAGGTGGGCGTCTTTGCCCGCGGGTTCGATGAACCAGGCTGGCAGGGCGAGCGATACTTCAAGCTCTGGGCGGTAAATCCCTCGGGGGTGTCGCGGGAGTTGACGGTGGCGCCCGGGGGCGGCGAGGAATGCGCCGCGGCGGAGTTTTTGCCGGGCGAGACGGGGGTCTATACGGTGGCCGCAGCAGTGACCGGCGAGGTGAATTTTTCGGCCCGCGCCTACTTTTGCGTGGAAAGGGAGCGGAACCTCCTCCCGCCGCCGGTGGGGAAAGGACTCGTGATTACCCCGGTTTGGTACGAGGGCAGCTACCTTAACTGGCCGGTGTGTCTGGAGACGAGATTCAACGGAGAACGGTTCAAAAAAGGACGGGTAACGGTTTTCCCCGGTTTCTGGCAAAGGGAAAAGCTTTACCGGGTAACGGATATGGCGGGGCAGTTCCTGCTCGACGGGCGAAACTGGTGCTACTGGCAGCGCGGCGACGAGAAGAAGGAGAGTATGGTCTTCTCGCCCTGGGGGGTGAACTGGCTGGTCTTAGCGGAGCACGCCGATCCTACGGGGCGGCGGCACGTTGCGACCTGCACCTTCTGTCCCGATCATCCCCTTTGTTGTTAAGGCTTGAAATTAGAGGTGGGTGTTAATGCGAAAAAGAAAAACAGCTTATTTGGTGTTGATCCTGACGGTTGTTCTTCTTTTCGGCCAAAAACTCCTTGCGGCTCAGGCGGCGGATATTGCCGTTCTGGTCGACGGCGAGAGGCTTTCGTGCGACGTGCCGCCAGTGATCGAGCAAGGACGGACCCTCGTGCCGCTCCGGGCGATTTTTGAGGCACTCGGAGCCACGGTGGACTGGGACGGGACAACTCGTACCGTAACCGGCAGAAAGGGGACCACCACTGTTAAATTAGTTGTGGGGCAGAAGACGGCCTACGTAAACGGCGAGGCTGTTACCCTCGACGTTCCGGCCAGGATAATCAGCGGCCGGACAATGGTGCCCCTGCGCTTCGTCGGAGAATCGCTGGGGGCGAGGGTGGAATGGGACGGCACGGCCCCCAGGGTGATTGTCGGAAAGGAAGTCGTGCCGGGAACGGATGGATCCCGGCGGATCACCGTTGCCGAATATTTCGTCACTCCCAAAGGAGAGATTGAAAAGCGCGCGGTCCGGGTGCCTTGCCCGCCCCGGCGGGTGGTGGTTACGGGGAGCTACCAGGCAGAGATACTTAGGGCCCTGGGGCAAGAAAAGAAGGTTATAGGCGTTTACGACTATACCAAGAAAAACCAGAAGTGGCTTGGCTACGTTGAGAAGGTGCCCAGTGTAGGTAGTGCAGTTACACCTGATGTGGAGAAGATCATTTCTTTGAAGCCTGATCTGGTACTTGAATGGGCGATGAAGCCCGAGATTAAGAGCCAGCTTGAGCGGGCCGGGATTCCGGTGATGCGGGTCTACGGATACAACCATAATTTCTTGGGCAACGAGATCCGCACCCTGGGCTTAATCTTCCAGTGTCCACAGCGGGCGGAGGCCTACGCGGATTTTATTGAAAAGCACTGGCGGCTGATTTCGGAAAGGACACGCAAGTTGCGGCCAAACCAGAGAGTAAGGGTCTACTGGGAAAACTCGATCAGGGACTGGGGAAGCACCGGCCCCGGTTCCGGGGGCCACACGATGATCGAGTGGGCCGGGGGCGCTAATATTACGGCGCCGCTGGGCCTCGCTAATCCTACAGTTACGCCGGAGTGGGTGGCAGGAAAAGACCCGCAGGTGGTGGTTAAAAATGTTTCCGCTGATTTTGGGGGCGTGACCAGTAAGGGCATCGGTTTTGAGGCGGAGACGATAGACGAGTTAGTTTCGCTCCAGGGCAGGATTATGGTCCGGCCCGCTCTTAGAACGACGACGGCGGTCAAAAGAAAGGGTGTTTACCTGATTTCGTCTTCGATCGCCTTCGGTCCGCAAAGCGCGGTGGGACTTTGCTACATTGCCAAGTGGCTGCACCCGGAGCTCTTCCGGGACGTAAACCCGGAGGCGGTGCACCGGGAGATGCTCAAGAAGTTTTACGGGGAGGAGCTTAGAGGCGTATGGGTTTACCCGCCGCTGAAGTAGGGGGCAGGATCCAGGAAGTAAACGCAGCCGCAATAAAAGCGGTTTACGCCCGGCATACCGGCCGCAAGGCCCTCCTGGTGGTGGTTTTGCTCGGCTTGACCGGTGCCACTGCCCTGGTGGCTACCGCGGTGGGGGCAGCCGGGATAAGCGTTACGGATGTCTGGCGGGTGGTGCTGATACATCTCGGGCTCAAAACCGCACCGGCAAGCGACCTGGCCCAAACGGTGGTCTGGGAGATCCGCCTCCCCCGCATCCTGTTAGCCGCCGTGACCGGGATGAGCCTGGCCGGGGCCGGGGCGGTGATGCAAGGAGTGCTCAGAAACCCGCTGGTTTCGCCTTACACGATGGGGCTCTCGAGCGGCGCAGCCTTCGGCGCGGCCCTGGCCATCGTGCTGGGGACGGGCCTGGTGGGCGGGAGCTACCTTGACGTATCGCGCTGGCTCATCGTCACCAACGCCTTCGTTTTCGGAGGATTAACCACGCTCCTGGCCTTTTCCTTAGCGCGCTTCAAGGGGATGGCGCCCGAGACCTTAGTTTTAGGCGGCGTGGCGATCGGCTATCTCTTCCAGGCGGGCGTTTCGCTCCTGAAATATATCTCCAACAACGACGCCTTAAAGGAACTGGTCGTCTGGCTGATGGGGGGCTTCTGGGGCGCCGACTGGCAGACGGTGGCGCTTCTTACCCCGGTGGTGCTGCTCTGTATGGCCGGACTCCTGCTGTACGCCTGGGACTTCAACGTCCTGGGAGCGGGGGAAGAGGTGGCGGCCAGCCTGGGGATCAAAGTGGGCCGGCTGCGGGTTTATACCCTGACCTTAGCCACGCTTGCCGCTTCGGCCACCGTTGCCTTTACCGGCATCATCGGCTTCGTCTGTTTGATCGGGCCGCACATCTGCCGGATGCTGGTGGGCAGTGACAACCGGTTTCTGATCCCCTGCTCCTGCCTGATGGGTGCGGTGCTGCTGCTGCAGGCCGATACCTTAGCGCGGACGGTTATCGCGCCGGCGGAGATTCCGGTAGGGATTATCACCAGCTTAATGGGCTCTCCCTTCTTTATCTACCTGCTAATCCAGAAAAAGCAGCAGTGGTGGGGGTGAAAAAATGGAGGTGGGAGGTGGGAAGTTGGAGGTTGGAGGTTGGATATTGGAGGTCAGAGGTTAGGGGTTGGGAAAAGTCGGGAAAGAAAATGGCAGTTCGGAACTTAAGGAGGTGGTGGGAAGTCGGGAGCGCGGTTTTGAAGGGTTGCTTGCCGGAGATTCATTAAAGGGAGGTCTTCGATGCTAAAGAGTAAGAAAGTAGCACTTTTCTGGTTGTTTATGGGCTTTCTTTTTGCCTTATCGGGTGGGAAAGGTATTTTGCCGGCGGAGGCGTCGGCGATCACCGTGGCGATTGACGGCGAAAGGCTTTCCTGTGACGTGCCGCCGGTGATTGAACAGGGCCGCACCCTCGTACCGCTCCGGGCGATTTTTGAGGCGCTCGGAGCCGCGGTGGACTGGGACGGGACAACTCGTACCGTAACCGGCAGAAAGAGGACCACCACTGTTAAATTAGTTGTGGGACAGAAGACGGCCTACGTAAACGGCAAGGCTGTTGCCCTCGACGTTCCGGCCAGGATAATCAGCGGCCGGACAATGGTGCCCCTGCGCTTCATCGGGGAGTCGCTGGGCGCGAAAGTGGACTGGGACGGTACGAAGCGTACAGTGATTGTTGTTACCGGCAGCGGTAGCGCTTCTGCGCCGCCGAAGCGGATCAGCATTAAAGATTCCCAGGGCCGGACGGTGCGGGTGCTCTGCCCGCCGCAGCGGATTGTCTCGGTGAGCTCCGACGTCACCGAGTTGATCTGTGCCTTCGGCGAGAAAGACAGAATTGTTGGTGTCGCGGATACCGCCGATTTTCCGCCCCTGGTTAAGGATAAGCCGAAGGTCGGTAAGGCCTTCACCCCGAGCGTGGAAAAGATCCTGGCGCTCAAGCCCGACGTGGTCTTCGGCTACGGGAGCTTCTTGAAGCCCGAAATCATCGCGCAGATCGAGCGTTCCGGCGTGCCGGTGGTGCTGCTCGACTGCTACAAGGTCAAGACGATGGCGCAGGATGTCCGTACCTTGGGGCTGATCCTGAACCGGCAGAAGGAGGCGGCGGCTTATATCGCCTACTTCGAGAAGTACCAGAAGCTGTTCAAAGAGCGTACAAAGAATATTCCGCTGAATAAGCGGCTGCGGGTTTACCTGGAGGGCTACACTGACTATTCGGGCAGCGGGCCGGGTTCAGGCGCTGCCGAGATGCTGGACGCCGTCGGGGCGCGGAACATCGCGGCGGTTCTGCGAGTGCCTTACCCGAAGGTGAGTCCCGAGTGGGTGGTGGCGCAGAGCCCGCAGGTAATCATCAAGGCCTGCGGCAGCTCGATTCCCTCCGGTTACGACGAAGAGCCGGACGCGATGGAAAAGAAGCGGGTAGAGATAATACGCCGCCCCGGGTGGAATAAGATCACCGCGGTACGGCAGGGAAAGGTCCACTTGATTTCGAGCGAGATCTACACCGGCCCGCGGGCGATCGTGGGCCTGGCCTACTTCGCGAAGTGGCTCTATCCGGACCTCTTTAAGGATGTTAATCCGGAAGCCATCCACAAGGAGATGTTGAAGAAGTTTCACGGGATCGAGCTTAAAGGAGCTTACGTTTATCCGGAAAAGTAGACTCATACGTTTCTTGAAGAAAAAGAACGGGGCCGGAACCCCCAAAGGTAATATACCATGGTTTTATTTTACCAGAAAACCTTAGTGTTGAACATTTTTTAGGAGGTTTTTCAGATGAGGCAATTACGTTTGTTCTTGGTCACTTTTGCAATTATTGCAGGTCTACTTTTTACCGCTGCCGGTGCCGCCTTTGCGGCGACCACCAACTCGGCGCTCTGGTGCCCGAACGTGGCGCCGGATAGCACGGCGCAGCTCGGCTGCCTTTACATCAGCGAGAGCAACGCCATGTCTATCAAAGCAGGCGACTGGGTGAGCATCACGCTTCCTTCCTTCACAGAACTCCAAAAAACGACTTTTAACTTTGCCAATAGCAGTTCCTATTTTCCCCAAAAAGCGAGTGCGGTCGTCAGCGTAACGTTTGCTGAAGACACCTACAGTGTAGGCTCAACTGTTTACGCTTACGGGGAGGAGGCCTTCTTGATTAAGGGTACGGACGGGAGCGAGGTACACCTCCAGGCATTGGGGAGGCAGAATATCACGTTGATCGTGTACACCGTGCCTACTGATCAGCCTACGACAAGAACCTTCAGGACCTACATTTACTTGGACGAGGCGGTCATCAAACCGGTAACGCCTGAGGACCTTGAATCCTCCGATATCAAGGCGACGCTCGACGCGCCCTCGACAACCGGGTTTTCTTCCGGTTCGGTGACCGTCGGCAAGCTCCTGACCGCTGCCGGGAGCACGATCACCGCAGCCGCGCCGACCAGCATTACTGATATAGGTGGAGCGATCGCCGACATCACCCTGAAGGAGGATGTAGCCGGGGCGCTGAAAGCGAACGCCGCCGATTTTCCGCAAGGGAATACGGTGAAGCTTATCTTGAGCCCCGAATTTACCTGGGATGCGGTAACCCTTCTCCCGCAGGGAGGCTTCGGGAGCGGCAGCGTGGAGTACGCCGTTTATACTGAGCGGAACGGTTGCAGCGCCCTCTACCTGAAGATTAATACGGCGTCCTCTTCGCAACCGGGCCAGTTGGTGATTAAAGCTACGGTTCAGGCCAGCGAGCCCTTCACTACTACCCGCGACGTGAAAGTGAGTTACAGCGGCACCAACCTCGGGGTAGGCGGGGAGAAGATCGCCGAGGTGACGGCGGCGAAATACCTGGTCTCCGGTTTGACGGTGGCGGCCAAGAGCACGCTCGACGCGGTGGCCGGCCGGCTGAACCAGCAGATCGGGAGCTTCACCGTTGCCGAAGGGATGCCCAAAGACCTGGCGGCCGGGCGGCTTCTGAGTATTACCCTGCCCGAGGGGGTGAGGTGGAACCGGCTGCCCACGGTCACGCGCGAGGCGGGGAACGGGCAATTGGAGTACTACAGGACGCGCGATGACGGGCGGACGATCATTTATGCGGTGTACCAGGCGGGTACTTCCCGGACGGTCTTCTGCTTCAAGAACGCCACGGTAGACCTGGCGGTTTACGTCCCGGAGGAGCTGAAGGTGACGGTAAAGGGCCCCGGTATTGAGGAGAGCGTCGCCGTGGCCAACGTCCAGGCGCCGCTTACGCTCTCGGCCGGGGGCGGTACGGTACGGGTTGGCCTTCAAGAGCAGCCGGTCGGTCAGATGAGCATCCAGGAGAACTTGGCGGGGGCGCTGCGGGCGCGCGATGCGTCCGGAAACAGGGCGGTTTTAGAGCTTACGCTGCCTTCCGGTGTCCGTTTTGCCAAGAAGCCCGCGGTGGAAGTTGCGGCGGGCGATCTGGAACTCGATACTTCCGGGGTTAAGCTCGAGGATGACGACCGGACACTTACCATCCCGGTTAAGCTCTCGAGCGCCACGCCGGTCGAGAAACCGGTTCCGTCCGAAGAAGGCACTGCGGCCTCCGGCGAGACGGCCTCTACCGGTGAGGAGACAACCGCCGAAACGGTTTACGAACAGGTGGGGAGCACGATCACCGTAAAGGATATTTCCCTTACCCTGGACCGGACGGTACCGGCAGGGGACGTTATCCTGGAGATTAGCGGCAGCGCCCTGAGCGAGACCGAGAGCCTCTTTTCTTCGTCCCTCAACAAGTTGACCTGCGTCCTCGCGCAGTGCGCGACGGCCGCAGCGGTAGCGATAAGGGGGGAGGCGGTCTTTACCGTCGGCAGCAATAAGTACCGCGTCGGGGACGAGGAGCAGGAGATGGACGTGGCACCCTACATCAAGAACGGCCGGACCTATGCACCGGTGCGGTACCTGGCCTACGCGGCGGGACTTGCGGAGGACCAGGTTATTTGGGACGCGGTGAATAGAACGGTCACGCTTTTTGCCGGTAAAAGGGTGGTCCAGTTCAAGATCGGACAGAAATCCTACCTCTTGAATGGCGTGCCCATTTCGATTGATGTGGCGCCGGAGATTGTGAGCGGCCGGACGATGCTCCCCTACCGCTTTGTGGCCCAGGCGCTCGGCTTGAGCGTTACATGGGACGGGGAGAAAAGACAGATGATTATCCGGTAAGAGGTTCACGGTTCGGCTTAGGGGGATGGACATTTTGGATCCGTTCTAAGTTCTAAGTTAACCTAAAGGGATAGACCCTTGGGGTCGGTTCAACGTTAAAAACTCACAAGTAGCAATTTCCACGAGCGCACTTTAACTTCGAACTGTGAACCTCGAACGGACCCTGAACTCTATCAGATTGAACAGAACTTTGAACGGACCCTTAAGTCTGTCAGTTTGAGCAGAACTTCGAACTGACCGAGGAGGTCCATCAGCTTAAGCTTTAACTTCGAACTTCGAACCGACCTTAAACTCAGTCCTTCTGAGCCTAACTTAGAACTGTTTTCAAGGAGGGGAATTATGCGGCTCCAGGTGAAGGGGGTTTCTTTCGCTTACGGCAGCGTCCCGGTTTTAGAGAAGATCACCTTTAAAGTGCGGGCCGGGGAGACGCTTGGGATCGTGGGGCCAAACGGCTCCGGGAAGTCAACACTGCTGCGCTGCCTGGCGCGGGTGCTCAAGCCCCGTTTGGGTGCGGTTTTCCTGGACGGGAAAGACCTCGCCGCTTTGCGCGGGCGGGAAATCGGGCGGTATTTAGGATACGTCCCGCCGCCGGGCACGGGGCACGCTTTCCCCTGTACCGTGCTGGAGACGGTGCTGCACGGGCGCCGCCCCCACCTTACCTGGGGCGTGAGCCAGCGCGACCTGGCCGCGGTGACCAGCGCGCTCGAATACCTGGGGTTAACCGGTTTGGCCGAACGCCAGCTTAACGAACTCTCGAGCGGCCAGCGGCAAAAGGTGCTTATCGCCCGCGCTTTAGCGCAGGAGCCGGAGGTCTTTCTTCTTGACGAACCTACCGCCACGCTTGACATCCGTTACCAGCTTGAGGTCCTGGCGCGGATACGGGAGTTTGCCGTGGCGGAAGGGCGAGTGGTGGTAATGGTTTTGCACGACCTCAGCCTGGCCGGCCGTTTCGCTGACCGGCTGCTCTTACTCCACAGCGGGCAGATCTGCGCAGCCGGCGTGCCTAAAGCGGTGCTTACGCCAGAGAATATTCGTACCGTTTACGGTGTCGAAGCCGTGGTTGCCGAAACCCAGTGGGGCTTGCAGGTGACGCCGGTGGCGCCGGTAGGTGTGCCGGAAACAAAGGAAGAGCCGCCGGTTCCGGTAGCAGTAGCCGGTCAGGGATAGAGAAAAGTAAGTGCTGGGCAGGAACGAAACAGGCTGAAACGGCCACCGGCATCTACAATTACTATTCATTTCCAGAGGAGTCGTTCACGACCCAGCACTCAGTATTATCATTGCGCTTTGAAAAGCTATCATTTTCCTTTAGGCTATTGAAGGTCTTTCCTTCGAAGCTCAAAAACTGCTCTGAGTGCTGGGCTCGTATTCTTTCGTGTTGAGTTGATTGCTGGGCTCCACCTGCCTGCGCCGCAGCGCGGCAGGCAGGCCGGGAATAAAAATGGTTTAGTCGCTTATGCTCGGTCTTTTTATCAACGTTGAACCTTGAACGGACCCTGATGGTCTATCAATTTAAGGTCAACTTAGAACTTAGAACTGACCATAAATTAAGTCCTTTTGAGCCTAACTTCGAACTATTTGCGAGGGAGGTGGGCTTTTGCCGGTTAATCCTGAGGCAGCCGCGGCTTTTCCCGCTCCCGAAGGGGAGCCTGCGGCTTTAGAGGTGGCTGCGCCGGAGGCGGTAGCCCTGGCGGTGTGCGAGGCGGTTAAGCGTTACGGTCCGGTAACTGCGGTAGGCGCGGTGAGCTTTGCCGTCCGGCAGGGGCAGATCTTCGGGCTTTTGGGCCCGAACGGGGCCGGCAAAACCACGCTCATCCGGATGCTCACCACGCTGACTCGTCCTACGGCAGGGGAGCTTTTTGTCGGCGGCCAAAACGTGGCGAAAAACCCGGTGGCGGTGAAGCGTCTGATCGGCGTGGTCCCGCAGGTGAACAACCTGGAGCGGGAGCTGACGGGCCGGGAAAACCTGGTGCTCCACGCGCTCCTGCACCGCCTGCCGAAAGAGTACCGCGAGCGGCGGATTCGAGAGCTTCTCGACTACGTGGGGCTCGCCCACCGGGCGGACGACCGCGTCCAGAATTACTCCGGGGGAATGGCGCGGCGGCTTCTCATCGCCCGGGCGCTTCTGCACGAGCCGCCCATTCTTTTCCTCGATGAGCCGACGATCGGGCTCGACCCGCAGACGCGGCGCAGGATCTGGGACTTAATTCAGCTTATGAACCGGGACGGTGTAACGGTGCTTCTCACCACCCATTACATCGAAGAGGCGGAAAGCCTCTGCCACCGCGTCGGGATCATCGACCGGGGGAAGCTGATTGCACTCGGTACGCCGCAGGAGCTCAAAGAGCGGCTTGGGGCCTTTTGCGTGGAGTTTTTTGCCGGGGAGGAAACACGGCGCGCCTTCTTCGGTACGCGGCAGGAAGCCAAGGTTTACGCCGGTACCCTTGCCGGGGACGTGACCGTCCGGCGGACGAACCTCGAGGACGTTTTCGTGGAATTTACCGGACGGGAGATCCGGGGCGGGTAGGTTTTAAGCGATTATAAAAGGCAAAGATGAACCGCCAGGACGCCAAGGATACCTAAGGAAAGAGTCAGGTAGAAAGAAACGATGAGATATTACTAAAGACTATATTGAAAGTAAAGAAATAATCACGCAAAGACACGAAGCCGCAAAGAAGAAAGATATAAAAATCCTAATAAAAATCCTAATAAAAATCCTAATAAAAATCCTAATAAAAATCTTAGTGGTCTTAGTGGTTTGGTGTGAGTAAAAAAACAATCATTCGAAGAGATGCTAATCGTTGCACCGGAATAGTGGCGATCTTGGCGCCTTGGCGGTGGAAAGAGTTGAAAAGGAAAGGGCGGAATAATGAGGGCGGAAGCTGCTGCTGGAAAAAGGCTCTGGGTCGAGAAAATCTATCCCCCTTGGCTGCCGCTGGTACTGGCGATGGGGCTGGTCTGGCGGCGGCGCTGGTGGCGGTTTCTGGCGGGGGGCCTCAACCGGCCGCTAATTTTCTTGTTGCTTTTTGCCTGGAACTTCAAAGATACGGCTGTGGGGGCGGAATACCTCCATTTTCTCGTTCCGGGCTTGGTGGTGATGGCAGCGGTTACGGCAAGTTACGGCGAC
The DNA here is from genome assembly GCA_040757355.1 of Bacillota bacterium. Classification (GTDB taxonomy): domain Bacteria; phylum Bacillota; class Desulfotomaculia; order Desulfotomaculales; family Ammonificaceae; genus DTYU01. Next base: position 14,474 of record JBFLWY010000020.1, read on the forward strand.
CTGGTAAACTGGTTTACCCTGCGGCGCACCTTTTACCGGGTGCTGGACGAGTACCTGCTGGCGCCGCTTTCCACCAACTCCCTGCTTGCGGGTCACGTCCTGGGCGGCGGCGGTAAGGGGTTAACGGTTGCTTTCCTGGTTTATCTCCTGCCCTGGACAATGACCGGCGGCTTTTGCCTCTCTTTTTTATTCTTGCTGCAACTGGCGGTGACCGCCTTCACTTTTGCTTCGCTGGCGGTGGCGGTGGCGATGATCGCCGGCGGGGACAAGGACGTGTTGATGTTCACCAACTTGATCGTTATCCCGATGACTTTCTTTTGCGGCACCTTCTTCCCGGTGGAAAGACTGCCGGGGATACTCTCCGGGCTGAGCTGGTTTCTGCCGCTTACAGCCGGAACCTATAACTTGCGCGCCCTGGCTCTCACCGGCGTAAATCACTGGAGCTGGTTCGGACAGAGCCTGGCCTGGCTGGCCGGTTTTTACGCTTTGGCTTATCTACTTTTGAACTGGAGGCGGCAGGACTGATGCGGGACGCCCTCTTGGCCTGGTACCCGATTGTCTGGGAAGAGATGGTTTACTGGCGGCGCCGGTTCTGGCTTTACCTGGCCACCTATATGCTTTCCCCGCTGATTTTTCTCTTGTCGTTCGGGTTCGGGGTGGGCCAGCGGTTGAAAATGCTTGTGCCCGGCGGGATGAGTTATTTAGAGTTTTTAGTGCCGGGCGTGGTGGCGCTCGCGGTTTTTAACAACGGGGTTACGTCGGTGACGGTGCGGATGTTTTACAACCGCCTGCATTTCAAAAGCTTCGAGGCTTACCGCCTGGCGCCGATCAGCAACTTTGCGGTTTGGCTGGGATATACCATCTCCGGTATGTTCAGGGGACTCTTGGCCGGATGCATTGTCCTGGGCCTGGTGCTGCTCGCCGTGCCCGGCTTCCGCCCGGCACCTGCTGTCCTTTTGGGGCTGGCGGCGGTCGCTTTTTTCTGCGGCGCTTTCGGGGTGTTGTTAGGGCTTTGCCTGCGCTCCTTCGATGACCAGACGGTCATCAGCGAGTTCATCATCGTGCCGATGACCTTTCTTTGTGGGACGCTCATCCCGCTCGAACGGCTCCCCGGAGCCCTGCAGTACTTGGTCTGGCTGCTGCCGCTTACGCCGGCGACGGAAGTGCTGCGGGCGACCTTCGCCGGTGCGCTGCTTCCCTGGAAGGCTGTTGGTCTCGTTGCCGGCTGGACGGTACTCTTTTTTGCGCTTGGGATCTGGCGGCTTAGCCGCCGCGAGGAATAATGTTCGACGTTAGATAGTTCGAAGTTGGATAGTTCGAAGTTCGAAGTTGGTTTGAGGTAGGCAGTGGAAAGTTTGAAGGTCCGGATAAAGCCTGCTACCCAGGTTAAACCTGGATTTGCGGGCCGGCATAGGACCGCGGCTGTTTCCCGCATGCCGTTACTTCTTATTCAGGAATCGTTTTGCGGAGGTAGAAATGGCCGAATACAGGCGATACGTTTTTCCGTTTACGGCCATCATCGGCCAGGAAAAAATGAAGCGCGCGCTCATTTTAAACGCCGTCAACCCGCGTTTGGGCGGGGCGCTGGTGCGCGGCGAAAAGGGTACGGCCAAGTCCACGGCGGTGCGTTCCTTGGCCGCGCTGTTACCTGAAATTGAGGTGGTCGCGGGCTGCCCCTGCAACTGCAACCCGCGGGATGCGGTGCGGCTTTGCCCCTTCTGCCGGGAACGTCTGGCAGCAGGTGAAGAACTTGCGGCCGGCACCAGGCGGGTACCGGTGGTGGATCTCCCCGTTTCGGCCACGGAGGACCGGGTGGTGGGCAGCCTGGATTTTGAGCACGCCATCCGGTACGGGCGGCGGCGCTTCGAGCCGGGGATCCTCGCGCGGGCCAACCGGGGGATCGTTTATGTGGACGAGGTTAACCTGTTGGATGATCACCTGGTTGACGTGCTGCTCGACGCGGCGGCCTCCGGGGTGAACGTGGTGGAACGGGAGGGGATAACCTTTGTCCACCCCGCGGCGTTCATCCTGGTGGGGACGATGAACCCGGAGGAGGGGGAACTCCGGCCGCAACTGTTGGACCGCTTCGGCTTGTGTGTACCCGTGGAGGGAGTAGATGATCCCCCGGCCCGCGTGGCGATCATCCGGCGGCGGGAGGCTTTTGATAGCGACCCGATAGGTTTCCTGGCCGCTTTTGCCGCCCAGGAAGAAGAGCTGCGGCAAAAGATTGTCCAGGCGCGGGCGCTGCTGCTCGAAGTGAGGGTTCCTGCCGCGGTGGTCCGGCTGGCGGCGGACCTGGCGGCGGAGGCGCTGGCGGCCGGGCACCGGGCGGAGATCGTACTGGCACAGGCGGCGCGGACGCTGGCGGCCTGGGAGGGACGGGAGGCGGCTACGCTCGAGGACGTTGAGCGGGTGGCGGAACTGGTGCTTTACCACCGGCAGCGCGAGGCCCCGCCGCCGCCTCCGGCGGAGCCGGAGGAGCCGGAGACGGAGGAGCCGCCTGCGCCGCCGGAGGAGCAGGAGCAGCCTGACGAACCTGAGCGGGAAGAACCCCGCACTCAGCCGGAAAGTAATCGCTGCGACGGGAACGATGGCCTTTCAGAAGATAATCGTCGCCAGCAAGACGAAAATCCATCACCTGAGTGCGGGGCCGCAGCGGCCGAGACGGTCTTCGCCATCGGCGAGCCCTTTCCGGTGAAAAGACTCGACCACGGGCGCGACCGCATCCTGCGCAAGGGGTCCGGCCGGCGCTCCCGCACCAGAACACCGACCAAGGCGGGCCGGTACATCCGGGCCACTATGCGGCGGGGATCTGGCGACCTGGCCTTCGATGCCACCTTACGGGCGGCGGCGCCTTTCCAGGGACGGCGGCAAAAGAACGGGGTGGCCATTGCCGTTGAGGCTGCGGATATCCGGGAGAAGGTGCGGGAAAAGCGGGTCGGGAATTTTCTTTTGTTTGTGGTGGACGCCTCCGGTTCTATGGGGGCCGAGCAGCGGATGGTGGCGGCTAAGGGCGCGGTGTTGTCGCTTTTGCTTGACGCTTACCAGAAGCGGGACCGGGTGGGAATGGTGGCCTTCAAAGGCGAGCATGCCGAGGTGCTGTTACCGCCCACTAACAGCGTGGAATTGGCGCACCGGCGCTTGGCCGAACTGCCTACGGGCGGGCGGACGCCGCTGGCTGCGGGACTGCTCAAGGCTTACGAAGTAGCCCGGGCCCACCTTTTCAAAAATTCCAACCTGTCCCCCTTGCTCATCGTTATTTCTGACGGGCGGGGTAATGTCGGGGTGGGCGGAAGGAAACCGCTCGCGGAGGCGCACCAGGTAGCAGCCCTTATCCGGGAAGAGGAAAGGATCAAGACACTGGTGATAGACGCCGAAAAAAACGGGTTTCTCTCTTTTGGCCTGGCGAGGGGGCTGGCGGAGGCTCTGGGTGCGGTGTATTACAAGATCGAAGACCTGAAAGCAGACCTGCTGGTAAAAGCGGTCAGGACGTTAACGGATTGAGTTTATAGTTCGAAGTTAGATAGTTCGAAGTTCGAAGTTAAATAGTTCGAAGTTGAAAACGGAGGTTTATTCATGCGAAAAGAGATTTTTCCTTTCACCGCTTTGGTCGGCCAGGAAGAGATGAAGAAGGCGCTGGTTTTAAACGCAGTCAACCCGCGCATCGGCGGGGTGCTGATCCGGGGCGAGAAGGGTACCGCCAAGTCTACGGCGGTGCGGGGCTTGGCGGAACTTTTGCCGGAGATCAGGGTGGTGGCCGGCTGCCCCTTCGGCTGTGATCCCGAAGACGTAACGGTGATGTGTGCGGAGTGCCGCCGGCGGCGGGAGGCAGGGGAGGAACTGCCGACGGCAACGCGGAAGATGCGGGTGGTGGACCTGCCGGTGTCTGCCACCGAGGACCGGGTGGTGGGCACGCTGGACATCGAGCACGCCATCAAGAAAGGAGAAAAGCGGTTCGAACCGGGCGTGCTGGCCGAGGCCAACCGCGGCATCCTCTATGTGGACGAGGTGAACCTGCTCGACGACCACGTGGTGGACGTTTTGCTCGACGCGGCCGCGATGGGCGTGAACACCGTGGAGCGGGAGGGCGTTTCCTTTACGCACCCGGCGCAGTTCATCCTCGTGGGGACGATGAACCCGGAAGAAGGGGAACTGCGGCCGCAGCTCCTGGACCGCTTCGGGCTCTGCGTCAACATCACCGGCGTCACCGATCCGGCGCTGCGGGCCGAGATCGTGAAGCGGTGCCTCTCCTTCGAGGAAGACCCGGCGGGCTTTGCGGCGGTTTGGGAGGAGGAGCAGCAGCGGTTGCGCGAAAAAATCGTTGCGGCCCGGCGCACCCTGCCGCAAGTTGATATCAGCGATGAGATGCTGCTCCTTATCGCTCGGACCGCCATCGAGATGAGGGTGGACGGCCACCGCGCTGATTTAATAATGATGAAGGCGGCCAAAACCAACGCTGCGCTGGGGGGGCGTACGGAGGTTACGGAGGCCGATATCAAAGAAACGGCGAACTTCGCGCTCCTTCACCGGATGCGGCGGAAACCCTTCCAGGAGGTCGCCGTTGACCAGGAAAAACTCGCCGGCATCCTGGGGCTGCACCCCCACCGGCAGGGTGGTAAACAAGTTGCCCATAGCCATCCGCATACGCATACGCACAGCCACCCGCATCAGCACCCGCACAGTCACGCGCACACCCACCAGCACGGCCACCCGCACGGCCACGAGCACGGCCGCGGGTAGGCCGGTGAGGTTTTCGTGTGACTCAAAGCCTAAAAATGATTTAGGGCGAGGTTGTGCAGGTAAGGAGGTGATGAAAGGTCACCTGTTGGCGTGTTATTTTGCCATGTATACAGCGCTACACCAGCTTTCTGCAACATGCGCAGGTGAACAGGTGCCGCAATTATTTTAACATAAGGTCTAGGACGTCGTTTGTCAGAAGGCGCCCATGCTGTTTTTGGCGGCACCAGCAGAAGGAAGAAAATTTATTTTTGGGGTAGAGTGCACCTTAAACTTTGAAAGTAAAATCGACGAGGGGGAAAGAAAATGCAACTGAAAATGAAGGGTTATTTAAGAGCCGTAACCATTGCTTTAATCAGTCTGTTTTTAATTTCCGCATCTGCAGGTTGTGCAAAAACTGACGATAAGGCTCCGGCTGCCAAAGGGGAGAAGCTGTTAAGGCTGGGAGCGGTAAAGGACTTTAAAGAAGCTATAGAGGGCCAAAATTTGGTTTTTGAGCGTTTTGTCGGTGTCGACCGCAAAGGAAATCCTGTTCCGCAACTGGCAGAATCTTGGGATGTATCTAAGGATGGGAAAATATACACTTTTCACTTGCAAAAAGGGGTTAAGTTCCACAATGGGACAGTATTCGATGCTTCTGCAGCAAAATTTGCTTTTCAGTGGATAGCAAACCAAGCGCCTTTCGGAAGCTATGTTGGAAGGGTAGAGACACCGGACGATAACACTTTGAAACTATACTTTAAAGAATACTACGCCCCATTATTGCTCGATCTGGCCAGCGGATGGACCAGTCCTGTAATTTGCCCTGAGGCCGTGGAACCTGTGGGGAGTGTGGATGGTAAACTGACTAACTTCATTGGGACGGGGCCGTTCAAGCTGGTAACTTACGAGAAAGATAAACAGGCGGTCCTGGTCCGTAACGACAACTATTGGGGAAATAAGCCCAAAGTGGAAAAGGTTATCTGGAAGACGATACCGGACCCGCATGCCCAGATCGTGGCTCTCAAGGCAGGAGAGGTTGACACGATCGGGATTACAGAACATCATTCCAGCATACCTTACGTGGAAGTTCCAGGCCTTAGAAAGGCGGGAATTAAGGTAGAAGCAACATCCTACGGTCGGTATCAGGTGTTGGAGTTTAATTGCCAGAAAGAGCAATTCAACGATAAAAGGGTAAGGCTGGCTTTAAATTTAGCTATTGACAGGGAAAAAATGGTCAAGGAACTCTTCGGGGGGCTTCCCGAGCCGGCATACACGATTACCGCCCCGTGGTTTAAGTACGGCCCTTCTAACGTTAAGCAGAAGTACGGTTACGACCCGGAAAAAGCAAAACAACTGCTGGCTGAAGCAGGGTGGAAGGACACGGACGGAGATGGGATTCTGGACAAAAATGGGAAACCCTTTGCTTTTGAACTGTTGATCCCGGCAGGGGAGGCAAACGCTGATGCCGTGGCTGTTTTCGTGCAGTCGGAATTGAAGAAGATCGGGGTGCAGATGAAGCTGCTCACCCTGGAAAGCGGAGCGGCCTGGGATAGATCTGGAAAAGGAGAATACGACATGTTTGTGCATCACAGCTTTTGTTTACCCTCGATCCCCGGCGGTATTGGCATCGGCCAGAAGTACCATTCCAAATCCAAAAGCTGGCCCGCCGCTTATCATGCTCAGGAACTGGACCGGTTGATCGAAAAAGCCTGGGGTAACCCTGATGAAAGTGAACGCAAAAAAATTTGTGATGAAATATGGGAGATGCTGCACCAGGAGGCTCCTTGCATTCCCCTCTACGATATCGTAAAAGTGGTCGCTTACCGGGATAACGTATCCGGGTTCAAACCCGCCCCGACCATGTTCGATATGGAACTTCAGTATATTGAAGTAAAATAAACGCACCACGATAGACGTTTCAAGTCCGTGCCGGGCCGGTTTTTCCCGGCCCGGCGGGAAGAAAGGAAATATAGTTATGAGAAGACTGCTCATCCAAAGGTTGGTATCAGCAGTTTTTGTAATGCTGATCGCGTCGTTTCTTTCTTTTTCCCTTCTTTTCTCTGCTCCGGGAAACCCGGCTGAAACTATTCTCAGACAGCAGAGCGGGCTTGATCCCGCCTACGACGAGATAGAACTATTTATGAAACGGCACGATTTGAGCCGGCCCTTTCTTGTCCAATGCTTACAGTGGTTGTATTTGCTCACCCACGGTAAATTAGGTGTTTCTCTCAGGACGGGGGAACCCGTATTGGAAGAGTTCACGGCCAGATTTGGTGCTACCTTTCAACTGGCCGTAGCTGTAATGGCCCTTTCGGTGATCATTGGACTCCCAATAGGGGTTTTTGCTGCAACAAAACCCAATTCACTTATTGATCACATAATCCGGGTTGTGTCTTTAGCAGGGATATCCATTCCCGAGTTTTGGCTTGGGTTGATGTTGATGCTGTGCTTTTCGCTGGTCCTGGGGTGGCTGCCCTGTTTTGGCCATGGTACCGTAAGGCATCTCGTTTTACCGGTGGTTACGCTTGCCGTGGGAATTACTGCTTCCCTGATTCGATTCGTGAGGACCAGCATACTGGAGGTGTTAAACCTTGACTATATCAAAACCGCAAAGGCCAAAGGTCTCAGAGAAGTGGTCATCGTCTGGAAGCACGCCTTGAAAAACGCCCTGATTCCGGTTGTAACCATTCTCGGTACTCAGCTGGGGCACTTGTTGGCTGGAGCAGTGATAGTCGAAACCGTATTCTCCTGGCCCGGCGTAGGTAAGTTTTTCGTTGATTCCATATACGCCCGGGATTATCCCGTTATTCAGGGGTTTGTTCTAATCATCGCCGCGACATATGTACTGGTTAATCTACTGGTGGATATTCTATATGTTTATCTGGACCCGCGGGTAAGATATGAGGGGAGGAGTTAATCACTTGTACATTCTGGAAGTAACCAGGGGAAAAAAGATGCTGCTGACAGGCAGTATCTTGATATTTAGCTTCATGGCACTGGCTGTATTTGCTCTCTTTATTGCTCCGTATGACCCTGATGATGTAAAGGTGGAGGAACGCCTCCTGCCCCCCGGCGAGCACCACCTGATGGGTACAGACGGCTTTGGAAGAGACATTTTCAGCAGGGTCGTTTTTGGAACCAGGTACTCCCTGTTTCTCGCGCTGGTAGTGGTATCAATTAACCTGCTTCTGGGTCTGATGGTTGGATCCATTGCCGGATATTTTGGGGGTTTGGTAGACGAGTTGATCATGCGTATTGTGGATATCTTGCTGGCTTTCCCCAATATCATCCTGGCGCTTTGCATAGTGGGGGTTCTGGGTCCTTCCGTTCAAAATCTTATTCTTGCTCTGGTTGCCCTCGGCTGGGTTAGCTATACCAGGGTATCTCGGGGTCTTGTGCTCTCCATCAAAGAGCAGGGGTTCATTGGAGCCGCTAAGGCCCTCGGGGGGAGCGACATGTACATAATTATGCGGCACATCATACCTAACGCTTTTCCCCCTTTACTCGTTCTGGCTACTCTTCACGTTAGCCATATAATCCTGTCTATTGCTGCATTAAGCTTCCTGGGTCTGGGTGTACAGGCTCCTACGCCGGAATGGGGCGCCATGTTAAGCGAGGGCAAACAGTTCATCTTTACGCATCCACACGTGATGATTTTCCCGGGGCTGGCTATAACTTTATCCGTTCTCTCCTTCAATCTCCTGGGTGAAGGTTTGAGGGATGTTTTAGATCCGCGGGCACGGGAAGTGCTGAATGTGTAGCAGGGAGGAGGTTATGTGGTGCTCCTGGAAATTACCAACCTTCGGGTTTACTTCAAATCAGCGGACGGATTTGTTAAAGCGGCAGACGGGGTGGATCTGGAGTTATATCCCGGGGAAATACTCGGGCTTGTGGGTGAAACCGGTTCCGGGAAAACCGTATTAGGACTGGCGATAACCCGTCTGCTTCCCAAAACTGCTGCGGTAAGTGGTGAGGTTTTATACCGGGGACAAAACCTTCTGGCATTGCCGGAGGAGGAGATGCGGAAGGTCCGGGGACGACAGGTATCAATGATATTTCAAAATCCTTTGGGTTCTTTAAACCCGGCCTTGAGCATTGGCGAACAGATTGCGGAAGTGCTTCGGGAACACCGGGGACTGAAGGGAAAAGCAGCCTGGCAGAGGGCAGGAGAACTTCTGGAACTGACGGGTATCCCGGCGAAGTGGATCCGCAGTTACCCCCATGAATTAAGTGGAGGAATGCGGCAGCGGGCCATGATTGCCATCGGTCTCGCCTGCGCTCCTTCCCTGCTTATTGCCGACGAACCCACCAGGGGACTGGATGTTACCATTCAGGTACAGATTGTGGAATTGCTGCATGCGGTAACAAAGGGTGTTTCCCCACTCCGATCGATGTTGCTAATTACCCACGATCTGGGGGTAGCTGCAGCACTGGCGGACCGTCTGGCCGTAATGTACGCCGGTAAAATCGCCGAGTACGGTCGTACCGGAGAAGTATTTAGAAATCCGCGGCATCCCTACACTCGCGTGCTGCTGGACTCCCATCCCAGCAATGGACTTGTAGCCGCCAAGGGTTTCAGCCCTTCCTTGATAAACCTGCCGTCGGGTTGTAGTTTCCACCCTCGCTGTAAAAAGGCGCGCAAAAAATGCGCACATGAACCTCCTTTGATGCAGAGGATAGGTTTAGACCATGAAGTGAGGTGTTTTTATGCTTGAGGTGGTGGGGATTAGAAAAGTTTTTACGAGCGGGATTTTTCGCCGGAGATCTATAGAAGTGGTTAGAGGAGTTTCTTTTAGGGTTCATAAAGGACAAACCCTGGGCCTGGTGGGCGAGAGCGGTTGCGGCAAAACCACGGTTGGAAAGATGATTGTGAGGCTTATAGAACCCACCGCCGGCCGGATTCTTTTTAGCGGGACAGAGCTTACACGGCTAGACCCCCGGAAACTGAGAAAGTTGAGGCCGAAAATCCAGATCATTTTTCAGGACCCCGATATGGCCTTTAACCCTCGCTGGAAGATCAGGGACAGTCTGGCCGAACCTCTTAAACTTAACCGGTTGGCCCGGGGCAGGGAAATTATCGAGCGGGTTTTAGAGTTAATTGAAACTGTTGGGTTGAACCCGGAACACCTAAACCGGTATCCCTTTGAACTTAGCGGCGGGCAACTCCAGAGAGTGGCACTGGCGCGGGTACTCGCTCTTCAGCCGGAACTCATTGTAGCTGACGAACCAACTTCTTCGCTGGATGTATCCGTTCAGGCTCAGGTACTTACTATTTTAAAGGAACTGCAGCGCCGGTTTCAGTTCACCTGCGTTTTTATTTCTCACGACCTGAACGTCGCCCGCTGGATGAGCGACCGGATTGCGGTAATGTACCGGGGGAAAATCGTTGAAGAAGGGAAAACAGAGAGTATCTTTGGCAGTCCCCGGCATCCCTATACCCGAGCTTTATTAGGCGCCATATTGGTTCCCGACCCTGAAGCCGGGAGAACGTGGAGGGTAGCGAGCCTGAATAATGTATCGCCTGAAGTTAACCTTGAAAAAGCTGGTGGTTGCTCGTTTCAAGACCGTTGCCCGTACGCGGAAAAAATCTGCCGGGAGAAGGAGCCCCCGCTGACGGTCTCCGCTCCTGACCACCGGGTGGCCTGTCACCGCGTTAAGAACCTTGTTCCTGTCCAAGCGAATATGAGGGGGAAAGCTTGCTTTCTTTAATCCTAACAGCGGTCTTAAGGGGGGAGATGGTTATGACGGTTCAAAACGCGCAAATAAAGGAAATGATAAGGCAAAGGTGGAACCGCAGAGCGGATACCTTTGACAGGTCGCCGGGACACGGTATTCATACCGCAAGAGAAAAAGACGCCTGGATTGACCTTTTAAAAGGGGTACTGGGGGATAAAAGGCTTGAAATCCTGGATGTGGGAACAGGTACCGGGGTCATTGCACTGCTCCTGGCGGAATTAGGGCACAGGGTGACGGGTGTAGATATCGCTGAGCAAATGGTGCAGAAAGCCAGGGAGAAGGCAAAAAAGCTGAATCTTGCTGTGGAATTCCGGGTCGGCGACGCGGAGGTATTACCTTTTAAAGATAATTCTTTTGATATCGTTATTAACAGGCACGTCGTTTGGTCGCTACCTGATCCGGAAAAAGCGATGGCGGAGTGGAAAAGAGTTTTGCGACCCGGGGGAAAACTGATCATTATTGACAGCAACTGGGGCAAAACGGCGCCGTTATACAAAAAAGTATGGCGCTTTTTTGCCCAGTTACTTATCCTCCTAACAGAAAGAAGGAATCCCTGGGCCGGGCGGGGGCACCGGCAGATGGAAAAATACCTGCCGATGAGGCAAAAGAAGCGTCCTGAGGCAGACACTGAGATACTTAGAGGCCTGGGGTTCCGGGTGGAGGTAACGAAGGTAGACATTCCGCGCTGGGATACGTTTTTGGGGTACCTCAAGTATGGCTATTCCCGCGGAGAGGAGTTTTTGCTTATGGCGACTAATTGCCCTCATTGAACCCACGGCCAGTTAACGCAAATTGTTATTGCGGGATGTCTCAGGTGCCTCCGCTGTGAAGATACGTGCCGGCGTACGGCGCTCGGGATACGAATTAATAGGAGTTGAACGGGCTGGCAGGAACGGCTTTGAAGGAAAAACCGCCAGTGGTACCTGGTAGCGGGCAGGAAGCCGCAGTGGTTTTGAACTCCTGCCGGTCCTGTGGAAAGGTGAGGATGACAGATGCAGCCCATTTCAGATGTCCTGCCCGATGTGCTGAATCTGTGGAAAAACGTACTGCCTTCCATGCTGCTGGGTTGTTTTTTGGGCAATCTGTTTCAAAATACTGTTTTTCTACGGCGCCTGGGCCGGGTAATGCACCCCCTGGCGCGGTTGGGCCGTTTGCCTGTGGGCTGTGCCACCTCCCTCACCTTATGCCTGGCCGACCGGATTGCCGCCTACACCATGCTGGCTGGGCTGAAAAATGCCGGAGTAGTCGGGGCCCGTGAGGTGGTAGTTTCTTTTCTGGTTTCCGCGCTTCCCACCGGGCTGTATTTCACGATTTTTTTCTTCGGCCCGGCGGTTGTTGCATCCCTGGGGTGCCTCACCGGGGCCGTATACCTGACAATTTACCTGGGTATAAATCTGACGGTCGGCGCTGTGGGGTTGCTGCTGGGCAGGCTGCTTTTGCCGCAGCCGGGATGGGCTCAAGAAGGACATGAACAAAGACGGGAAGCAGTTCATACATCCTGGCGGGACAAGCTGACGAAAGCGGCGCGGCAGACCATTCCCGCTTTTTGCTGCCTGGCGCTGGTTTTCATGCCCGTCACCTTTCTGGTGTTGATCCTGCTGCATACGGAGCTTGTCGGCCAGCTTATGCGGCAGGTTGACCCCATCTTAGGTTACCTGGGTCTGCCGGGCCCTGTGCTCTTAGTTATTACTACCGGTGTGCTGAGCATGATTGCCGCCATAGGCACCCTCGGCCCCATCCTGCAGGCCGGTCTGGTCACTCCGGCGGAGGCAGTCACCGCGTTGCTGGTTACTTCGGTACTGCATTACCTGTATGAATTCTGGAGCCATGGTTTGCCCACCAATGTCTCTATTTTCGGACCTAAAGTTGGAATGGAGGTAAGTCTGGCAGTGTTGCTGGTGCGGGAATTCGCAACGTTTCAGGCCCTGGGATTGGTGATCCTTTTGCGGTAGGAAACACGCCACGGCGTCGCCGCGACTTGGGCTCCCTGGACAACTGAAACCGGCTGGCCGGGCGGTTTGAACGCTGGTCCGGCCAGGAGCGCACCAGAAGACGAATGGACAGGGTGTTGTCCTGGCTGGAGGGGCAGGGGGGCCTGCAGCCGGGGATGGAAGTGCTGGACATCAGTACCGGTACGGGTGTCTTCACCCTTCCCCTTGATCGCCGGGCGGGGAGGGTGACCGCCCTGGAGCCGGCCCCGGCCAATGCCTGGCTCAAAGAGCAAGTTCCTCCTGCAGGTCGCGTACCTCGATGCCGGGTATCGGTTTGAGTGTTTCGGGTCGGTTGTAATCGATGGGGACAGCAAAAATGAGGGGTGGTATTTACCGCGAGGCGCTTCAAAAATTCTTTACCGGCTTCAAGCGGGAAGAGGTAAGTGTCGATGGTGTATGGGGTTTTTACCGGAGCAAAAGGGAGGTGCTGTTTTATGCTCAAAGTTGTTCAGGGGCACGAGATCTGGGTGTTGCCGGAGGTGTCGCACGTGCATGAGGGGCGCGAGGCGCGCTGCCGCGTATTTTACGGGCACGCGGGCCGGCCGGACGGCCTGGCGGATCTGAGCCGCCTTGCCGCCTGGGCGGCGGCGCCGGACGGCAGGCGGATAGCCGCGTCCTTAGGGCCGGGGGACAACACCTTTCACTTCGCCCGGTTTACGCCCGATCAGGACGGCTTCTGGGCGGTGACGGTGGAAAACGACGTGGGGCCGGTGGCGATCACCAAAGACGGCTTTTACCGCCGGGGCACCCGCAAGGATTATCCTGACGCCCGCGAAGTCGGTTATTATTACCAGTACGCCAAGACCTATGTCCAGGTGGGACATTTCTGCGAAAGCTGCGGCGTGACCCGGCCGCCGGGGGTGGCGGACTTGGGTCACGACCTGGAACTGGTACTGGCGCCGGGCGTTTTGCGGGTGGGCGACGCGGTGCTCCTGGAGGTGCGTTACCAGGGCCGGCCGCTGGCCGGGGCGGAGGTGAAGGCCGCCTGGAGCCTCCGGGAAGAAGAGGGCTGGGCGCTTTGCGCGACCGCGGACGAAGCGGGACGAGTGTGGTTTAACTTAAGCCACCCCGGCCACTGGCTCTTTTATACCGGCCACGCCGATGCGGCGCTGGGAAAAGCCGGCGAGTATGATAAGCGGGTGACAAGCGCCACGCTGGGCCTTTTCGGGGTGCGCTGAGGCTTTTGGAATTCCGGGTTAACGGAAGGGGCGAATTCGGCGGCGGGGCGCCGGACGGTTCATAGCACCTGTCTCAAAAAGGCCGGCGTTCAGTAAAAAGAAGCACTAATTATATGGGGGGACTATTTATGAAGCGTATTCTCAAGAAAATTTCGGTTTTGGCTTTATTATTTGTGTTTTCGGTCGCTGCCTTCGGTCTGGGCGGCTGCGGCCGGCAGGAGGCGGTGCAGGCGCCGGCGGCGGAGCTGGTGGTGGGCGTGGGCGAAGACGCCAACAAGCCGGACTTCGCCGAGATCGGCGTTCTGTCGCCGAACGCAAATATCTGCGAGAGCCTGGTGAAGCTGTCGCCGGACTTCAAGGCGGAGCCCTTGCTGGCTACGAAATGGGAGTACACCGGCGGCAATATCTGGCGGTTCACCCTTCGCCGGGGGGTCAAGTTCCACAACGGCCGGGAGTTTACGGCGGACGCGGTGAAGTACACGTTTGAGCAGGCGATGCGCCCCACAGGCAAGTCAATGCTGCACCTCAAGGAAGTCAAAGTCGTTGACAAATACACCGTGGAGATCGTTACCGCGGAGCCGAATATGGTGGTCCCGGAAATCATCACCCATCCCCTGTACGGTATCCGCTGTCCCGGCACCGACCCGGCTGCCCGCCCCGTGGGCACAGGGCCCTTCAAATTCACGCGTTACGAAAAGGACAAAGAGCTGGTGGTGGAAAAGAACCCGGCTTACTGGGGGACGCCGGCCAGGCTCGACCGGATCACCTTCAAGTATATCCCCGACGCCAACACGCGGATAATGGCGCTCAAGGCGGGGGAGGTTGACGTCATCAAGGAAATCCCGCGCGAGATGGTCGGGCAGCTAAGCAAGGAAAAGGGTATACAGGTTCTGGCTTCGCCTCCGGGCGGCATCTATATCGTTTTCGAGGTGCGGATGAACAAGCGTGACGGCGCCGCGGCCGATAAGCGCGTCCGCCAGGCGCTGGCCTATGCTATCAACCGCCGGGCGATTGTAGACGAGGTCTGGGAAGGAAATGCGGCAGTGGGCCGGACCTGGCTGCCGGCAGGCATGTTAGGCGGATCCGGGAACGTTATTGAAGGATTTGAATACAATCCGGAAAAGGCAAAACGCCTGCTTGAAGAGGCCGGCTGGAAGCCCGGCCCCGACGGGATCAGGGTAAAAAACGGACGCCGCCTGGCGGTGACGATCATTTCCGGGTTTCCTTCGGCGGCGGAGCTGAAACCGGTTCCGGAGGTTGTCCAGCAGCAGTTTAAAGACGTGGGGATGGAGGCTAGGATTATCGAGGTCTCCGACGAGGGCGTTTACGAAGATTTGCTCAAGAAAGGTGAAGGCGACCTCTGGCTCACAAAGGGGAACCAGAACAACGCCGATCCCACCTTCGGGCCGCAACTGCTCCACCACAGCAAGGGCTACTACGGCGAAATGTGCGGCAATCCCTGGTGGGGCGGCGAGGACTTCGACCGGTTAATTGACGCGGCGCGAACTACGGCGGACCCCGGAGAAAGGACGCGGTTGGTCGCGGAGGCGCTGGACCTGCTGATTGACCGGGAAACGGTGGTCATCCCGATCGCCGCGCTGTCCAACGTCTATGCGGCGAATGGAAAGGTCAGGGATCTGACGCCGCACCCCGCCGACGTTAACACCCGGTGGGAAAACGTTTCCGTCCGGTAGCGGTCGGCAGGGGTGAGCGGAATGGCAAAAGGGGTTGCGGTACTGACAGGCTATGTTGAAAAGGAGATAACGGTTCCCTCCGAAGGAACCCTTCTCGCGGGCACGCTGCTGCTGCCCCGAGCCGAAGGGCGGTTTCCATGTGTGGTCATCGCCGGGGGAACAATGTCGCACACCCGCGACGGGGCGCTGGTGGACCCTGAACGGGAAGTCCCGCCGCGCGATGCTTTGAGGCGGCTGGCCTGGAATTTGGCGGCGGCGGGCT
This sequence comes from Bacillota bacterium, assembly GCA_040757355.1. GTDB lineage: Bacteria > Bacillota > Desulfotomaculia > Desulfotomaculales > Ammonificaceae > DTYU01. The sequence continues at coordinate 30,054 of JBFLWY010000020.1, forward strand.
ATGCTTCGATACGCTGGGACAAGCGCGGCTACGGCGGCACGCCGCCGGGGCCGCGCCCCACCGCCTACGTGGACGAGACGGCCGACCTGATCGCCATGATGAACTTCGCCCGCCAACACCCCCAAATATCGGAGGTGGTGGCGGCGGGTGAAAGCGCCGGGGCTTACCTCGCCTGCCTGGCGGCTGAGAGGGGTGTCCGGGCCGACGCTTACGCCTTTTTGGGGGCTTTATGCAGCTCCGTGGAAAATCTTTACGCTTACAATTACGGCCGTTTGCTTGAGTATGCTTCCCAGAACGAGGAAAACCGCCGCTGGGCCGAAGAAAAGGCGCCTTTCGCGCTGGCGCTCGGCAGGCACTACCAGGCGATGATTGCGGCCGCCCGGCGGGGCGAGGTAAGCTACGCGCTGCAATACGCCGGCCGGACGCGGGTAGTCCCCCTGGTGCGGCTGCGGGAGGAGTTGGCGGAGCCGGCGGACGGGCAGTTCCGCCACATCACCGCGCCGGTGCTGATTCTTCACGGCGACCAGGATCTGAACGTACCGCCGGAGGATGCGGCGAGGGCCGAGCGGATATTACGGGAAGCCGGCAACCGGGACGTCGTCCGGATTATGGTTCCCCATGCGGATCACAGTTTTCAGGTAGCGGCCTCCGACCCGGAAACAAGGATGCGGGAGCGGCATTCTTTCGCGAGCTTTACCCGGCCTTACAGCGAAGACCTTTACACGGCGCTGGTCGCCTGGCTGCTTCGGGTTGCACCTACGCCTCTGGAGGGCCGGGAACTGCCGCCGCCGGTAGAGAGACCAAGGAGGGGAGTAGCGGCCTGGGAGGGTATCCGGGTGGTGGACGACGTGACGGACGCCGCAGAAAATCCCGGCGTAGATACGCTGGAAGGCCGCATCGGCCCGCTCCTGAAAGGAGAAGGCTGCCAGGCCCACTACATCGAAATGCCGCCGGGGCTTTACTGCGCCGAGCACCCCCACGCCACGGAGAGCCTGATCTTTACCGTGCGCGGACGGTGGGTATTGGCGAGCGGCGGCACCAGAAGGCTGATGCAGCCGGGCGCGCTTTTCTGGTTCGGGGCAGGTACCCCGACAGGCTACGAGGTGCCTTTTGACGAGCCGGCGTTTATCCTGATTTTCAAGGGACAACGGAGCGAGGAGGACGACAAGGCTTTCTTTGAGTATCTTCGCGGGCTGGCCGAACGGCTGAAGCAGGAGCAGGCGGCGGGTCAGCCTTTCCTGCTGGAAGAGCTGCCGCCTGAGCACCCGGCCGTTGTTTTCAGCAGCCGGCTAACTGACAATAAAGGTTAAGATAATAATCCTCTTGCTGGACCGATTCTTCTTTACGGAAGGAAAACCACCGCCGGAGACGAAAGTATAACTGTCGGCAAACAATATCTACTTGAAGTGCTAACAGCAGAGACTTGCAGAGTAAGTTTTCTTAATTATACGACCGTTAGGACAAGAATTTTGCTCCTTGGGGTGGGGTTTGTTGCTGCTAGACTAGTTTTTCGGTAACTTTGTTATTACCAAACCGAATGGGGGTGTCCCGGAGGATGAGGGAGCGGGTCAATATAGACACGGATGTGCTAATTATCGGCGGTGGGACAGCAGGTTGCCTGGCGGCTTGGGAAGCGCGGCAGGTGGGCGGCCCTGATCTGAGGATTACCATTATGGAAAGGGCCAACATCCGCCACAGCGGTTCCCTGGCGGCAGGGCAGAACGCGCTGAACGCCTACATCAACCAGGGGACGCCGGAAGACTGGGTGGCTTACGTCCGGTACGACCTCTGCGGCGCGCCGGTACGAGAGGATATACTCTTGAGCGTAGGTCGAGAGCTTAATGAAACCGTGGCGATGATGGAGAAAGAAGGACTCCCGATCAAGAAGGACGTGGACGGGCGTTACCTAGCGCGCGGAAAATGGAACATCGAGGTGAACGGGCGGTTTTTAAAACCCATTACCGCTAAAATGGCTGAAAAGGCCGGCGCGCAGATTTTGAACTGGGTGTACGTGACGGAGCTGCTCAAAAAAGACAACCGCTGCGTCGGTGCCGTGGGTTTCGGCGCCCGGGACGGCAGGTTTTACGTAGTTAGGGCGAAGGCAGTGCTGGTTGCGTCAGGCGGAGCGGCCGGTATTTGGCGGCCGCGCTGCGGGGGCGATGCGCACCACCGCATCTGGTCCGTTCCCTTCAACACCGGCGCCAGTTATGCAATGATGAAGCGGATCGGGGCGGAAATGACCGGTTTTGATACCCGGATGATACCTGTGCGACTCAAGGACACATACGCTCCGGCCGGAACACTGGCCATCGGTGCAAACGCACCGATGGTGAACGCCCTGGGTGAGGTTTTCATGCTGGAGAAAGAAGAGTACGTCCGGATGGGCGGGCATACTGCGCCTACGCCCGTGCGGGTGTGGGCGTGTTATAAGGAGATCGCGGCCGGCCGGGGACCCATTTTTATGGATACCACCAAAGGCGATCCCGAAAAGGTGGCGGGTTTGCGGGAACAGTACCTGGACATGTCGCCGAGCACCGTTCTCTACTGGGGGGCACACGACATCGACCCGGCGCGGGATCCGATCGAAATCGAGGGTGACTCCCCGTTCCTCGTCGGAGCGCATGCCGCCTGCTGCGGCGCCTGGACAACCGGTACGACGCGGATGACGACGGTCCCCGGGCTTTTTGCCAGCGGCGAGGCTCTGGGCCAGGCACCGTCGCGCTTCATTTCCGGGTCTTGGACCTGCGGCCGGATCGCGGGCCGGAATATGGTCAAATGGATAATGGAAAACGGCGTTGACCTGGTGGAGCTCGACCAGGAGGAAACAGCATATCTTGAGGAGATTACCTTCGCGCCCATCGGGCGGTGGGTGAAGCAGGATGTATACACCAACGGAAAACCCGTTACGGGAATCATGCCGAAGGAAATGGAAGAGCATATGCAAAACGTTATGGAAGATTACTGCGGCGGGAGGGTGCGGCATTTCTCGGTGAGCGACCCGTACCTGGACATCGCCAGGAAACGAATCAACCGGCTCCGCCGCGACCAACTCAAGTACCTCATGGCGTCGGACCTGTTTGAACTGCAGCAGGCCTGGGACGTGATTAACCGGCTGGACTGCTGCCAGCTCACTATCGAACACATAAGCTACCGGAAAGAGACACGGTTCCTGGGATACGTGAACCGCACCGACTACCCGGAACGCAACGATGCGGAATACGACTGCTTTATCTGTTCGGTGTGGAACCCGGATACAGACGAACTGACCTTCAAGAGGTATCCCTATGAGCAAATTGTTCCTGGCGACAGGACGAAAGAGACGGTCTGAGCCCGAAGCAACCGCAGCGTTCTTTAAGGAACAACCCAGATTTGCAGCAAGAAACTCGCCTATTGCCTAAATGTTAGGTCGGTTAAGAAACCCGGAGGCCGCGAAAATCGAGGTCGGCCCAGCACTCAACTCGGCAGTCGAAGGCATAATTCTCAGACAGATGCCTATTCTCGGAGAGGCAAACGGTGTTTCTCAACTGTAGGACTGAGTGCTGGTCGCCACCGGAAACGAAAATGGCGGACCCGTAAGCGTGTAACTCAGATGCTGAAGAGTACCATAAACGGAACGTGGCGAGAAGCAAGCAGAGCGCGAAGGACCGATACCGGACGGAGCGGAGCGTACATGGAAGTACGTGAGCATCCGGCCGGTAGCGGCCGACAAAGCTATGCGTGGCTTATCGCCACGCCCCGCGAAAGAAGTGTTATTTTCTGAGGAGGAGCTATATATGCCGCCGTATGTTATACCTGAAAAATGCGATGCCTGTCAAAATGAACCCCACCCTCTGTGCGTTTCAGTCTGCCCCGGCAATCTGTTCATAATCGACGAGGCAAGTACAAAAGCCTTGTGCCGGGATCCCGGCGAATGCTGGGACTGCATGACCTGCACCATTTACTGTCCAAAGCAGGCCATCGTCACCCAGGTCCAGTACCAACTCGCACCGATACCGGCGCGGTTGGTTCCGAAGCTGGAAAAGTATAGCATTACCTGGACGCTCACAGACTGCAAGGGGCAGGTCTACCGGATGAGAAATGTTACCATGACCGGTGGGGAGGAGGACGAAGAGGATTAACGATCCGATTAACGGGAAACGCAACTCCGGCTTACCCCGACCGGCTGACCGGTAATAGCACTGTCACCCTCCGTTTCCACCCTGCAACAGACGCCTTATAGGAGTCTGTTTCGCTTTTTGATCGGCATTTGGCTGCTGCACCCCTATGGCTGCCACATTTCTATGATACCTACCCGACATTCGTGGAAGACGGGGCTCACTCTTGCGGTGCGCTGGTAAATATGATAGTATACAGATAGGAGTTTACCCTGCGGTGACCGTGACCGTCTTGAAGTTTTGAGCCAACACTTATACCTTGGGAGCCCGGTCTCTGGCTGTGGCTTGCAGGCCTCGCAGCGGAGGAAGCAAAAAGCAGTTAGGAGGGCACCCACCTGTCGAGGACGGGTTCAAGGGAAACTTTAGGAGTTCACGGCATCTGCGGGGTCTTTTCTTGCGTAGAAGCATTCCCGGTAGATACAACAGTTCTTCTTTGGCTATTTCCGAACCCCACTTTTGATAATCCTTTGAAGCCATGCTGTTTTTTTCTGAGATTTTTGTGCTTTTTCACACCTTTCTTCCGCTCCGGTGCAAGTAGAAAAAACCCCGGTATTAGGTTACAATAAAAATCGGCCGGACCTGTAGGAGGGGCGAGCCTTACTTTTTTCCGGCCCGGCACTCAACAGGCAACGTAATTACCACGAAGAACAAATGAAAATACGGTTACCGCCGGTAATGAGGATGGAATACCCGCTGAGTACCGGGAGACCGGCGCGCGTAAGCGCTTATCGAAAAGGAGGCGATATCTGGGTTGGAACAGGTGGCGGTCGCCTTAAGCGGCGGGGTGGACAGCACGGCTACCGCTGTCATTCTTAAGGAGGAAGGTTACCGGGTATTCGGTGTAACCATGCTGGCTGCCGGCGGCTCCGCGGTTGAAGCGGCAGAGGCTGCGGCAGCTCTGGGCATCGAGCACCATGTTTTGGACCTCCGGGATGCGTTCCAGGCTGCCGTTATCGACTACTTTACGGAATCCTACCTTGCGGGGCGCACGCCGAACCCCTGCATAGTCTGTAACTCTCGGATAAAGTTCGGCCTGCTGATGCAGCACGCGCTTTCCTTAGGCGCCCAATACTTCGCAACGGGGCACTACGCCTGTGTCTGGCAGGACGCGGCCACCCGGCGGTACTTGCTGGGGCGGAGTTTAGACCGCAAGAAAGAACAAAGCTACGTCCTGTATGCCCTCAAGCAGGAACAGTTAAGCCGTTTGTTGTTGCCACTCGGCACCAGGACCAAGGCAGAGGCGCGCGAGATCGTCCGGCGGCGCGGGTTGAAGACGGCCGACCGGGAGAGCCAGGAGATATGTTTTATTCCCGAAGGCGACTACCGCAGCTTTATAGAACAGGTAGAGGGTACCGCCCGGCCCGGGCCGATAGTTGACTACCGGGGGAACACCATCGGGCAGCACTGCGGCCTGGCCTACTACACAGTCGGGCAGCGGCGCGGGCTGGGGATAGCCGCCGGATACCCGCTTTACGTGCTGGCACTCGACCACGCCCGCAACGCGGTAATCGTCGGGCCTGAAGCCCTTCTTTATAAAGACAGGTGTATCGTAGGTGAAACAAATTTCATTCCTTTTGACCGCCTGGAAGAGTCCCTTCCCGTCACGGTAAAAGTCAGGTATACCGCCGAAGACAAGCCGGCAGTGATTGCTCCTGCGGACGGTGACTGGGTAATTGTGGAGTTCGCCGAACCGGAGCGGGCGATTACCCCCGGTCAGGCAGCCGTTTTTTATCAGGGGGATTTAGTGGTAGGCGGCGGGACCATTTTAGAATAAAGAATTCAGAAGTCAGATGGGGCGGAAAATATATACAAAAGATGGGAAGCAGGAAACGGAAGGCGCGAAAAGAAAGATGGTTTTCTAAATTTCAAAACAGGCGTTGGGCGGCTGACGTCTTAACCGGCGCTTGGTTTGCCCGGTATGAATATGATATAGTTTTTACAGCTTGAAACCGACGTCTGATAACTAACGGCCGGTAAAAGATAGGAAATCGCCAAGGGACGATTTCTTACAGCGGCCGACATCAGATGTCTGACGACCGACGACCGATATAGGAGGCAGATGTATGCTTCAGGAGGTGCGCGTCGGCCTGTTGCCGGCGCTGCGGGACGCACGCGGCGAAGAAGTGCTTTATGAGGTCCGTACCGCTTTGGGCATCGAAAGCGTCGAAACCGTGCGGACGGTGAAGGTTTACCGCTTTGAGGGTATTGACGAGCAAGCAGCCCGCTTGCTGGCGGAGCAGCTTTTGAGCGAGGCGGTTTTTCAGGAGTACCGGGTCAACGAACCGCTGATTACGGACGCCGACAGGCTGATCGAGGTCGCCTACCGTCCGGGGGTGATGAACCCTGAAGCCGGGTCTCTAATGAAGGCCGCGGCTGATTTGGGTGTGAAAGGTCTCATCGCGGCGGATTCCAGCCTGGAGTATGCATTTTTCGGGCACCTGAGCGACAGGGAACTGGAAACAATCACCCGTCGCCTTTTAGTTAACGAAACCGTTCAGCATGTAGTAAACAAAAAGCCTGAAACCTTACTGCTGGGCGGTGAACCGGGCCGTACGATGATAATTCCTATCCGGACGATGAACGACGCGGAGCTGGCGGCGCTCTCCGCGGACCGGCTCTTTCTGAACCTGGAAGAGATGCGCCTCATACAGGACTACTTCCGAAGAGTTGAGCGCGACCCGACCGATGCGGAAGTGGAGATACTTGCGCAGACCTGGTCGGAGCACTGTGTGCATAAGACATTTAAGGCCCGGATTATTGTCGACGGGAAGGAAAAGAAGCCCTTCCTCACGCGGCTGAGGGAGGCTACGGCGGATGTCGCGCGCCAAGACCTGGTACTCTCAGCCTTCGTCGATAACTCGGGCGTAATGCGTTTTTACGACGGTTGGGCAATCTGCGGTAAGGTTGAAACCCACAACGCCCCTTCGGCTATAGAGCCGTACGGCGGTGCCGCCACGGGCTCGGGGGGCGTTTTCAGGGATATTATGGGGACAGGCCAGGGGGCAAAGGTGATCGCTTCCACCGACATATTCTGCTTCGCGCCGCCGGAAACACCGCCGGAAACGATTCCCGCCGGCTGCCTGCACCCGCACTATCTCCTACGGCGGGTCGTCGCCGGGGTACGGGATTACGGCAACCGCATGGGCATCCCCACCAACAACGGTTCGGTGCACTTCCATCCGGATTTCCGGGCCAAGCCCTCGGTGATCGTGGGTTCTTATGGTATGATTCCGGCGGACCGGGCGCAAAAAGGGCGACCCAGGCCGGGTGACAAGGTGGTTGTTGCCGGCGGGCGTACCGGGCGCGACGGCATTCACGGCGCGACGTTTTCGAGTGCAGCGATGACCGACCGGACCATAACCGTGAACGCCCAAGCGGTACAGATCGGCCACGCCATTGAGGAGAAGCGGATGGCCGACGCACTCCTGGCCGCGCGGGACGAAGGTCTGGTCCGCGCGATTACCGACTGCGGCGCCGGGGGATTTGCCTCCGCCGTGGGCGAGATGGGGGCAGAGACAGGCGTGCTTATCCGCCTTGACCGCGCGCCGCTGAAATACACCGGCCTCGCGCCCTGGGAAATCTTATTGTCAGAAAGCCAGGAGCGTATGGTGGCGGCCGTCGCACCGGAGAACGTCCTGCGTTTCATGGAACTATGCCGGGATCACAACGTTGAAGCCGTCGTGCTCGGTGAGTTTACAGACACCGGCCGGTTCGAGGCATACCACGACAAGGAAAAGGTGCTCGACCTCGAAATGGAGTTCCTGCACCATGGGTTGCCCCAGCGGGTGCTCTCCTGCACCTTTAACCCGCCTGATCTGACGGAGCCCGAAATCCTGCTGCCTGTGGATTGGGCGGAGGTCTGCTGCCGGGTTATGTCCCACCTTAATATATGCTCAAAAGAGCCGATCGTCAGGGTTTACGACCACGGGGTGCAGGGAACGAACGCATTGCCCCCGTACGGCGGAGTGGCCGCAGACGGGCCGAACGACGCCGTCGTTCTGACCCCGATTTTGGGGAAACCGTACGGAATGGTTATTGCGCACGGTTTAAATCCGGTTCTGAATAAGATCGACGCTTACTGGGGAGGCATTTGGGCTGCAGCAGAAGCGGTGGCCAACGCGGTTGCCGTGGGCGCTGACCCGCAGGAGCTTGCTCTCATCGACAACTTTATCTGGCCGGTGCCTGATGGGGAGTTTTTAGCCTACCTTGACCGGGCGGTGGACGCATGTGCCGATTTCTCACGGGCGATGAACCTCCCGTTCATTTCGGGCAAAGACAGCCTCTCCAGCACTTACAAAGGAAAAGAAGCGGTAATACACATCCCGCCTGTTTTATGCATTTCGGTTTTTGGAAGACTTCCGGACGTAGCCGGAACCGTCACCGCCGACCTGAAGAGGGAGGAGAGCTTGCTTCTTCTGGTAGGAAATCGCCGCGAGGAGGAGATGGGCGGCTCGATTTACTACGACATCCACGGCCACCTCGGGAAGACTGTCCCACGCATAGACTTGAAGAAGCTTCCGGAAGTCCTTCTTGCGGTCCACTCTGCGATAAGATCAGGTGCAGTGCTTGCCTGCCACGACGTAAGCGAGGGCGGGCTGTTGGCGGCTCTGGCCGAGATGGCCTTCGGCGGCGGCTTTGGCGCTGAAATTGAGCTTCCAGAGGGTGTCAGGCCGGATTTCTTCCTCTTTAACGAAACTGCGGGCTGCTTCGTGCTGGAACTGGCACCGGGCACCGATCCCGGGGTGTTGCCGGCAGGAGTACCTTATGTGGTGCTCGGTAAAACAATACCGGAACCAGATCTGCGCTTCAGGCGAAACGCCCGGCCGCTTTTCGCCGTATCCCTCGCCCGGCTTCGCGCTGCATACCAGCGGCCGATGAAGGAGGTGTTCGGCGCGTGAGACCGCCGGTGATTATAATGCGCACAGACGGCACCAACTGCGATGTGGAAACCGCTTACGCCTTTGAACTCGCCGGCGGAGCGCCGCGCCTCGTGCACGTGAACCAGTTGCGGAACGGAAAAGAAAAACTGGACCGTTACAGGATACTGGCCATCCCGGGCGGGTTCTCGTATGGAGACGATGTGCACTCCGGGAAAATCCTGGCTGTGGAACTGACTTCGTTCCTCCGGGAGGAAATCAGCGGTTTTGTGGCCGCAGGCGGCCTGGTCCTTGGTATTTGCAACGGTTTTCAGGTGCTGGTCCGGACCGGTCTTTTGCCTTTCGGCGAAATAGGCCCGGTGCGCACAACATTGATGGTGAACGACAGCGCACGGTTCGAATGCCGCTGGGTCCGGCTGCGAGTAGAACAAAGTCCCTGCGTCTTCACCCGCGGCGCAGCCGGGCAGGTCGTCGAGTTTCAGGTGGCACACGGCGAGGGACGCTTCTTTACGGAAAACGCTACGCTTGAGGAAATAGAGTCGAGGGGGTTGGTGGCATTCCGGTACGTAGACGCCGGCGGTAATCTTACGCAGGAGTACCCGTACAACCCCAACGGCTCGCTCAACGCCATTGCCGGCATCACCGACCCGAGCGGGCGCATCATGGGGCTGATGCCGCATCCTGAACGGAATATCCTGCCGCATCACCACCCGAACTGGCGCCGGCTTAAGGATTACCTGCCGGCGGGCCGCTTTGTTTTTGAAAACGCCGTCGCGGCGGCAAAGGAAGCTTAGAAGTTGGAAAGAGGGTCAGAAGTCAGAAGTCAGAAGCCAGAAGTCAGGAGTCGGGAGATAAGATAGGAGACGACCCCCGACCTCGAACCGACCTTAAATCAGACCTATTCCGGCTATGATAATCTACGAAAATCGGAAGTCCTCGCGCAGGCCGGAACAAGCGCAGCGTTTGCGGCGCAATAGGATGCCGGAAATGGCATCCGGCCTTTCTCATGCCTACGAACCTTTGCTTTTTAACGTTGAACGTTGAACGTCGAAACGTCGAACGTTGAACGGACACCAAAGGTTTGGCAGGATAAGGTTGAACGATTTTCGGAGGAGTGGTCCTTGTGAAAATTGCGGTGCTTGGAGGCGGCGGCTGGGGAACGGCGCTGGCCTGCCTCCTCGCCGGCAAAGGTCACCCCGTACGCCTTTGGGCGCGACGAGCGGAGCACGCGGCGGCGCTGGACGCCGCGCGGGAAAACGTCCGCTACCTGCCGGGAGTCCGGATTCCGGAAGGGGTAGTTGTAAAGGCTTCATTAACCGAAGTTTTAGACTTCGCTGATGTAGTAGTTTTTGCCGTACCTTCGCACGCTTTCCGGGAAGTGTTAAGGACCGCGCTGCCGGCCGTTCCTTCAGCCGCCTGCATCGTTAACGTCGCCAAAGGGATCGAGGAAACGACCCTACAACGCCTCTCGGAGGTCTTCGCTGCGGAGGCGGGACGGGAGGCGCTTGACCGCTACGCGGTGCTTTCGGGACCCAGCCACGCGGAAGAGGCAGGCCGGTGCCAACCCACGGCTATCGTTTCCGCATCCCACAACCAGGAGACGGCGGAGTTAGTACAGGACCTCTTCATGACGCCTTTCTTCCGGGTATACACGAACGACGACGTGGTCGGGGTCGAACTCGGCGGGGCGCTGAAGAACATTATCGCCCTTGGTACCGGCATCTGCGAGGGGATCGGCTTCGGCGACAACGCTAAAGCGGCACTGATGACCAGGGGTCTTGCGGAGATCACCCGCCTCGGCGTCCGCCTGGGGGCTAATCCGCTTACCTTTGCAGGGCTGACGGGCTTAGGCGACCTAATCGTTACCTGCACGAGTATGCACAGCCGCAACCGCCGGGCCGGAATCGAGATCGGGCGGGGAAAGAGCCTGAAAGAGGCACTGGCAGCCGTCGGCATGGTCGTCGAAGGAGTGAAAACCACCAGCGCAGCCCGCTCCCTGGCCCAAAACCTCGGTGTCCAGATGCCTATTACGACCGAGATCCACCGCGTCCTTTTTGAGGGGTTGGCGCCGATCGAGGCGGCACAAAACCTCCTCGGCCGCGCCCGCACGCACGAAATCGAAGAGGTCTGCCGCATTAAGGTCTCGTGGGAAAGGCGCTAAAGCCCGTACGGACGACTATTACACACGGCCGTCTGTTGATGAGTAAAGGCCGCCGCTATCAAACGGGCGGCTTTTTCGTTGCGGCGGTCGTGTTCCTTTCACACCACATTCCTGGGTTTATCAGGCTATTAGTCCCTTCATAAAGTCCGTCGCCGCCAGGCCGTTTATCCCTCAGCGACGGGCCTTTCTCTATCCTTAATCGTCCCCTAACGCCGGTCTTAAAGTTTTCCTGTTCCTGCATTTTCTTTCTTCTTCCTGCATAAGTTTTGTTGAGTTGATAAAGTGAAGAGTTATCAGCTTTATTGCGCCCGGAACGCAGGCCAAACGCGCCGGCGGATTTCAGGCTTGAAACTTTCTCAAAAATTTTAGCGTGAAAGGCATAAACGTAAGTACTGGGAATATAAATTGACATAAGCAGTTACTGGAAAAAAATGATAATGCATCACCGCTGCCAGCACTGACTACTGATAAAATTTAAGGGAGGGAATCTTGATGGAACATCTCTTTCGGGATATCAGTGAGCGCACCGGAGGAGACGTCTATATCGGAGTCGTCGGGGGGGTGCGCACGGGGAAGTCCACATTTATCAGGCGTTTTATGGAATTGATGGTAATTCCCAACATCAAGAACGTTTACGACCGCGAGCGGGCGCGGGACGAACTCCCGCAGGCGGGCACAGGCAAAACGGTAATGACCACCGAACCCAAGTTTGTGCCGAATGAAGCGGTAGAGGTGGCACTGGACTCGGGCATAAAATTCAAAGTCCGGCTGGTAGATTGCGTCGGGTACAGGGTTGAAGGAGCACTCGGCTACGAGGAGGAAGACCTTCCGCGCCTTGTGACAACACCGTGGTTTGACGAGCCGATACCTTTTGACGAGGCAGCCGAAGTCGGCACGCGGAAAGTAATCCAGGACCACTCCTCCATCGGCATAGTCATGACCACGGACGGGACCATTACTGACCTCCCGCGGGAAAGTTACGTCGGGGCTGAGGAACGGGTGATCCAGGAACTCAAGGACTTAAACAAACCGTTTATCGTCATTTTGAACAGTACCCAGCCCCACGCGCTGGAAACTTCACAATTAGCTGCAGAATTGGCTGAAAAATACGGGGTTCCGGTCCTCCCGGTGGACGTCTTACAGATGACCCAGAACGATATATTCACCATCCTTGAAGAAGTCCTGTACGAGTTTCCGGTAACGGAAGTAAACATAACCCTGCCGCCGTGGGTGGATGAACTCGGCCCTGACCACTGGCTGCGCCAAAACTTCGAGTCCGCCGTACGCGACGCGATATCTCAGGTACGCCGCGTCCGGGACATACACAACGTATCACGTTCACTGAAAGAGCAGGAGTTTATCGGCGATGTGGTAATACGGGAGACCGACCTTGGCAGCGGTACCTCCTCCATGGCAGTTTCCGCGAAAGAAGGGCTCTTCTATCAGGTACTTTCTGAAATAAGCGGTTTCGGCGTGACGGGCGACCAGGACATCCTCCGGCTGATGAAAGAGCTGAGCGTAGCAAAGCGGGAGTACGACAAGTTTGCTACCGCGATTGAGGAGGTCAAGGAAACAGGATACGGCGTAGTGACCCCGCGGCTAGACGAGATGAACCTGGAGGAACCGGAACTGATCCGCCAGGGAAACCGTTTCGGTGTTCGGCTCAAAGCCAGTGCCCCGTCGCTCCACATGATCCGGGCCAACATTACCACAGAGATTACGCCGATCATTGGGACGGAAAGACAGTGTGAAGAACTGGTCCGTTTCATCCTGAACGAGTTCGAAGAGAACCCCAAAAAGATCTGGGAGTCCGAACTCTTCGGCAAATCGCTGCACGATTTAGTCCGGGAAGGTATTCAGAACAAGCTGCACCGGATCCCGGAAAACACCCAGGCTAAACTGCAGGAAACGCTCCAGCGGATTGTGAACGACGGCGCGGGCGGGATCATCTGTATCATTATTTAGAGTTCGAAGTTCTAAGCGCCTAAGTTAGGCTCAGGCTGATTGACCTTTAAGGTCGGTTCAAGGTTCGAAGTTCGAAGTTAGATAGTTCGAAGTTCACGGTTCAAGCTTAAGGTGATGGACTTTTGGGGTCCGTTCACGGTTCAGGCTGAGACGGATAAGCTTTGGGGTCGGTTCTCCGACCTCTGACATTCGACCTCTGAAACAAGAAGCCCTTCCCGTAGGAAGGACTTCTCATTTGAGAGCCCATAATGACCTGCGCTCCGGCTATCCTGCATCCCTGTGGAGTTCCGGATAACCTTTCGGCTACCCGGAACCCCTGATGGAACCCAGGATAACCTTTGCCCGACTGATGCAGGTACCTTAAGAGCTACCGACAACCTCTCGGCTGCCGGCAACCCTTTAAAGCACCCAGGCTTATTTTCGGCACGTGCATCAATCTTGGCTCGACCGGCATGCCTCCTATTTGGCTCGACAGTAGTCCTTGGGAATACTGTCAAGCCTTCCCTAAAAGCATACCGATCTGCTCGCCGGCTAATACCGAGCCTCTTTAGACCCGGTATTAACCTTTGTTCGACTGCTACCGCGCCATATTTATGACACGGTAGCAATCTTTGCTCGGCCACTATGGACCCTGCTGAATATAGTGTGAGCGAATTTGATGAAAAATATTTAGGTGTTCGGAACAAATTTTTGCGGTAATATTATTCAAAAAGGAAAAAGGTTCGGATAACCTTATAATAAACCGGCGTGATTCGCCGAAGTTTAAGTTTGAAAGGGTCTGGTTTTAGTGTTTCAACCTTGTGGCCGGCATATACGCAGAGGTTTAATTGTATTGGCTTGACAAGGAGAAAATATCCTAATGGATAAAAAAGCGCGGGTTGCGCTCCTTTCCGTCGTGTCAAATACCGTTCTTACCCTCGGCAAATTCGCTGCCGGCATTTCTATGAACTCCGTGGCTGTGGTCTCTGAAGCCTTACATTCCGGCATTGACCTCCTGGCGTCTTTGATGGCCTTCGCTTCGGTCAGGCAGTCCGCGAAGCCCGCCGACGAACAGCACCAGTTCGGTCACGGCAAGTTTGAGAACATAGCAGGCGCCGCGGAGGCCTTGCTCATTGTACTCGCCGCCGGCCTGATTATCTGGCACGCCGTCCGAAAACTGATGCACCCCGAGCCTGTAGGGACGCTCGGGTTTGGCGCGGCGGTGATGGGTGCTTCCGCACTGGTGAACCTCGTGGTTTCTCAGGTGCTGATGAAGACGGCACGCGAGACGGATTCGCCCGCTCTTGCCGCAGACGCTTGGCATTTACGTACGGATGTATACACGTCGTTCGGGGTCTTCCTCGGCATCGGCATCATCCATTTAACCGGACGGGTGATCGTCGACCCGCTTATCGGTATCCTTGTCGCTCTCCTTATTCTCAAAGCCGCATTCGATCTAATCCGGGAATCGATGTGCAGCCTCCTCGACGTTAGGCTGCCGGAAGACGAAGAAAAGGTCATCAGGCAGATCCTTGACCGGTTTAAGAACGAATATGTGGAATACCACAACCTCCGTACACGCCGGGCGGGCGGGGAACGGCACGTAGACCTCCATTTAGTGTTACCCTATGACACTACTCTGGCCGAAGGGAACGCCCTGGTCGAAAAGATAAAAACCGCGATCCAAGACCGCCTGCCCAGAACCCACGTCCTAATCTCCACTGACCCCTGCCGGGTTGAGTGTGAAGCATGCCGGCAGGAGTGTAAACCTCCAGATACCCCTCACTAAGACAAGAAATTAATTAAAAACCATCGGTAAGCATAAAAAAGAGAGATTTTTTAAAAAAGTTCGTTGCCTAAGTTATTAACGAAGGCAAAAACGCGCATAATATTGTCAACTTACTACTAAAAACGAGGAGGTAAATCTGATGATCACTTTAGCGGCACCGCTTTCAGAGTACTTCCTCCATGTGGACAACCGTCTTCCGGAGGAGGCCTGGCGTGTGCTCCGTGCACTCGGGGACGGCGGGCGGATGAACAAGGAGGAACTGTCTCTCATGGCGCGGGTCAAGCGGGCGGTTTTAGATCACGTGGTAATGCAGTTGTACGCCCTTGGCTTGGTGGACGTTACCGCCGAGGGAAAGAGCAAGATCTGCAGCCTTACCAAACTTGGCGAGGAATTCTGCTACCTGCGCAAAGAAAACGGGGTGGAATAAGGAACTGCTCTGGAGAGAGGGCCGCGGTACGCGGCCTTTTCCTATTTATGTCTATTTATGTGTCTATTTATGTATTTATGGGGACACCATACTAAATTTATTTATGGGGACACCATACTAAATTATATTTACCGTTCTTTTCGGTCTGCTATTATACAGCACAAACCCCCGTCCCAATGCTTTTCTCCCGTCAGTTCCCGGACACCTCCAACAGAGGTCCCGAGAATAGGCCCCTGATGAAAATAATTCGGTATGGTGTCCCCCAAATTAAATGGTGTCCCCCAAATTAATGACGTTTTTTCAGATTGACGGCTGCCTACACCGCTGGTAGACTCGTTATAGCCGCAAAAGGAGAGATTGGACTTGATCGAAGAGGAACAGGGAAGAGGGCTTGTTTGTCCTTACTGCGGAGCGCCGAACTCCTTTGGCGCTGGGGTATGCCGCGCCTGCGGGAGCGATCTCGAGGCAAACCGGGTGGTTTTCGATCCCATAGCCCAGTACTGGCAGATGGGAAGGGCACTGCGGCGCCGGCCGGTGCCCGGTGAGCCGCTGGAGAGATTGGTGCGTGCCGGTCTTTTCATGATCGGACTGTTTCTATTTCTCCCATCGTTTTTTAGTTTGGTATTAATGGTCAGCGAAGCGGTTTCCGGAACCGCTTCCCCCGGAGCCTTAGGGCTGTTGATGAGCGGGGGAGGGTCTTTCGTCGGCGGTGTCCTGTGCTGCCGGGCGGTTTTCTGGAGTAGAAAGTTTAAATAGGTGTATTTATGGGGACACCATACTCTATTTATGGGGACACCATACTAAATTACTTGTTTCGTTCTTTTCCCGCCGGGGTTCCTTGGGTCTGCTCTTGTGCGGCACAAACCTCGTCCCGATGCTTTTTCTCCCGTCAATTCCGAACACCTCCAACACAGGTACTAAGAACCGGCTCTTGAGGAAAATAATTCGGTATGGTGTCCCCAGAATTTCTTCAAAATTTCAAAGCCCTTTTGGCGTCTATACTCCTCCGGAGTAATATGCTATGATAAAAACCGGGGGTGGACCCCGGCAATATAGGGCAGGGAGGAATAGAGTGTCCGGACAGAAGTGGCGGCCGGCCGCCGAGGAACCTGTCTTGCGGGCGCTTTTCGTCCGGGAACTGGATATAAATCCTATTACGGCACAGTGTCTTATCAACAGGGGCGTATGGTCGCTGCGCGAAGCAGCGGAGTTTTTAGCCGGGGAGGCTGATCAGCTTGAGTCGCCCTGGCTGCTGAAGGATATTTATAAAGCGGTGGCACGCATTAAAGAAGCGGTGGCGAAGAAGGAACGTATCCTTCTCTACGGGGACTACGACGCCGACGGGGTAACAGCCACCGCGCTTTTGTTTTTGACGCTTGGAAAACTGGGTATCGAGGCCTTATGTCACCTACCGAGCCGCGAAGAAGGATACGGTATTAAGGAACCGGTACTCCGGCGGCTCCGGGAGGAAGGCGTGAGCCTGGTCGTCACGGCGGACTGCGGAACAAATGCCTGCAGGGAAGCCCTTCTTTGCCGCGAACTCGGAATTGATCTCGTGATTACTGACCATCACCAGCCCGGGGCGGAACTGCCGGATGCGGCGGCCGTCGTAAACCCGAAACAGCCGGGCTGCCTTTATCCCTACAAAGAATTTGCGGGAGTAGGAGTAGCCTTTAAACTTGCGGCCGCCCTGCTGGAAGATACTATGGGGAACGCTGCCAGCGGTGTGACGGAAGACCTTCTGGACCTCGTAGCCCTCGGAACCGTTGCCGACGTGGTCCCTTTAACAGGAGAAAACCGCATCCTCGTGCGCTCCGGGCTGAAGAAGCTGGGCCTCAAAACACGCCCGGGCCTGCGCGCGCTGCTGCGGCTTGCCGCCGCGGGCGAAACGGTGACCGCACGCACGGTATCCATGATTTTGGCGCCGCGGATAAACGCTGCGGGCAGGGTAGGGGATCCCCGTATAGCATTGGACCTGCTGCTGAGCGATGAAGAGACCGCGACAGAAAAAGCATCCCTGCTTTGTTCCCTCAACCAGGAACGGCAGCGCTTGGAGGCTTTGATGCTGGCCGAGGCTCAGGCTTTGATAGACGGTAGACCCGCCGAGGCTGAAAAACCGGTGCTTGTAGTCGCAGGAGAGGGGTGGCTGCCCGGGTTGACCGGGATCGCGGCAAACCGCCTGGTGGAGCGGTACAACCGCCCGGTGTTCTTAATAGCCCTCAACGGCGACAGTGGAAGGGGGTCAGGGCGTGGAACGCCCGGGTACGATGTTTTCCAGGCGCTCCAGCACGCCGCCCCGTACCTTGTGGAATACGGCGGCCACAAAGGCGCCGGGGGATTCACCATCATGCGCGAAGCGGTCGGGCCGTTCGGGGAAGCACTTATGGAGTACAGCCGGATTGAAAAGCCTGCCCCGACGGTACTTGTAGACCTGGACGCGGAAGTAAAACTGGCGGACCTTACGCCGGGACTCGCGGCGGAACTAAACCTCCTCGAACCCCACGGGTGCGGAAACCCCCCGGTGCGTTTGGCTTCTTACGGAGTAAACGTCGAGGACGCGCGCCCGGTCGGCGTTAACGGTAATCACCTCAAGCTCCGCCTGCGTCAAGGCAATACCAGCTTCGACGCAATCGGATTCGGCCTTGCCGGAGACGAAGCACCCCCGCGGGTGTTAGACATAGTTTTCCGGCCGGTGGTAAGCGATATCACAGGCCGGTTGGAATTGGTAATCGAGGACTTAAGGCCGACAAAAACAGATTCTCGCTCTGTAAAGCCACACGGAACGGTTTTGTTTACGGAGGAAGTCCTAAAACACATAAGTCAACTGACCGACCTTTATACGCCCGAGGAGGCGAGTGAAAGACAGCGCTGTTCAAACGGACGCAAAGCACTCGTTGACATGCGTGATCACCCCGACCGGTGGGCGGCGCTCGCGGAGATGGTCAACAGCCGGAGGCCGGTGATGCTGGTCTCGACGCCCGCAGCCGTATGTGAGATGGCAGCGCGGTTCAGGCTCGCATTCCCGGAGAAAGCCGACCGTGTATTGGCTTTTCACGCCGGGCTGGCCGAGAAGCGCCGTGCGGTCGCAGAGATGGCAGCGGCAGGAGAGAAGTACCTGGTCACTACACCGGCATTCGCCGGTGAGTTCGCGGGCGACAAGGCCGTAGTCGTTTTTGAACTGCTTCATACATGGGCGCAGTGGGAATGGCTGCGCGGGTGCGGGGGGCGAGAACTGATCCTCCTCTTCGGCCGGCGCGACAGGGAAGCAGCGCGTTTTCGCCTCAATGCGCTGGCCCCGCCGCGGAAGGCTCTACTGGCATTCTACCAGTGGCTGAGACGGCATGCGGAACGGGGTGTAATAACGCTGAGTTTCCAAGACGCAGTGAAACTTTTAAAGAATTTCGGCATACCGGGGGCGGGACAGCACGCGCTGGAGAACGCGCTGAAGATACTTGCCGAACTTAAGCTTCTTGCGTTCATTCCGGCGGGCGGGGGCTACCGGATCGGCCTAAAAACCGCGAAAAACAAGCTATTCCTGCCTGCATCGCCGACCTTCAGGCAACAGTACAGCTTTAAACGGGAGGTGCTGGACTGCCAGAAACATTTTCTAACCACCCCTGCCGAGGTGCTTAAAGATTATTTCCAGTGTGGTATAATTACCACTGGTGGTACCCATGACTTTGGCACTTTTCGACGAACTCATCGCTAAGATTAAATCATATAACCCAAATCCCGACGAGGACCTCCTCAAGCAGGCTTACCTTTTTGCCGTTTCACTTCACGGCGACCAGAAACGCCATTCCGGGGAACCGTATATCGTCCACCCTGTGGCGGTAGCTGCCATCTTAGGTGAGTTGGAACTGGATACCGAAACAATTGTCGCCGCGCTCCTGCACGACGTGGTGGAGGATACCGGTATCGCGTTGAAAGCGATCACCGACCACTTCGGGCCCGAGATCGCGGCCCTGGTCGACGGCGTTACCAAGCTGTCCCGGCTGGAGTTCCGCTCCAAGGAGGAGCAGCAGGCGGAAAACCTCCGCAAGATGTTTCTTGCCATGGCGAAAGACATCCGGGTAATACTGATCAAACTGGCCGACCGCCTGCATAATCTGCGGACGCTGGAGTATCACAGCCCGGAAAAGCAGCGGGCCATAGCCTCGGAAACGCTGGAGATTTTTGCGCCCCTCGCGCACAGGCTGGGGATTTACCGGTTGAAATGGGAACTCGAAGACCTCGCCTTTCGGTTCCTGGAGCCCGCCAAGTACCGTGACCTGGCTGAGAGGATAATGCAGACCCGGGCGGCACGCGAAGAATACACTCGGGAAACTATTCACGTCATTAAAAAGCGACTCGAGGAAAGCGGTATAACCGCCGATTTGCAGGGACGGCCGAAAAACCTGTACAGCATTTACAGAAAGATGCAGCGGCAGGGGAAAGACTACACCGAAATTTTCGACACAACCGGGATCAGGGCGCTTGTCGACACGGTCCGCGACTGCTACGCGGTCCTCGGCGTGGTACACACCATCTGGAAACCTGTCCCGGGCCGTTTCAAGGACTACATCGCGGTGCCGAAGGAGAATATGTACCAGTCATTGCACACGACCGTCGTCGGGCCGAAAGGAGAACCGCTCGAGGTCCAGATCCGCACGTGGGAAATGCACCGGACGGCGGAGTACGGCATTGCGGCACACTGGCGGTACAAAGAGGGGCGCCAGCGCGACGAAGAGGTCGAGGCGAAATTCGCTTGGCTCCGGGAACTCCTGGAGTGGGTACACGAAATGAAAGATGCCCGGGAGTTCATGGAAGGGCTGAAGATAGACGTCTTCGCAGACGCGGTCTTTGTCTTCACCCCTAAAGGGGACGTGGTGGAACTGCCCGCGGGAGCCGGGCCGCTTGACTTCGCATATAAGATTCACACCGACGTAGGCCACCGCTATAAAGGGGCCAAGGTGAACGGAAGGCTGGTACCGCTAGAGTATACGCTGCAAACCGGGGACATCATAGAAATTGTCACCGGTAAACAGCCCAACCCAAGCCGGGACTGGCTGGCGGTAGTCCGCACCTCCCAGGCACGCAACAAACTCCGCACCTGGTTCAAACGCGAGTGGAGGGAAGAAGCGGTCCAGCGGGGTCGCGAAGCCCTTGAGAAGGAGGCGCGGAAACAAGGACTCGAATTCGAGGTGCTGAAAAGTGAAAAGCTGCTGGAGCAGGGTCGGCGCTTCAACCTGTACACGCTCGAGGATGTGTACGCGGCGGTCACCCAGGGAGTTATCGCCCCGCAAACCCTTGTGTCCCGGCTGCGCGAGGACACCCAACCTGCTGAAGCGCCCGTATCGGCACTCAAACCCCGGCCGCCGGGGGATGCCCAGGGCGTACGGGTGCATGGGGTGGGCGACCTGCTGATACGGTTGGCGCACTGCTGTAACCCCGTACCCGGTGATCCCATCGTAGGCTATGTGACCAGGGGCAGGGGTGTTTCGGTACATCGCTCGGACTGCCGGAACGTCTCGGCCTGGCGTGAGCAGGAGAATGAGCGGCTGATTGATGTCTCGTGGGAGGTGGGGTTCAGCGCGCCCTTCTCCGTGCGGGTGGAGGTCTCGGCCATTGACCGCGCCGGGCTGCTGCACGACGTGATGAGCGTGCTGGCGGAAATGAAAATAAGCGCCGCCTGGGTAACAGCCCGGGGTAAGAAAGACCGAATGGCGACCATCGAGTTCAGCGCCCAAGTCCGCGACAAAGATCAGCTAGAGTACCTGGTGCGAAAAATAAATCGCATAAAGGACGTCTTTGAAGTACGCCGTGTAGTATAGGTAAAGGGGACTGGGAGGTGATGATGATTACCTTCCTGCTCCTCTCTATTTTTTGTTGCAGACAGTGACTCGGTGAGAAGGGGGCTGAAAACCTGGTGGGCTTTGTTCCCGTACCCTCTCCGAGTGGGGCATATACACCGGCAACCCAGGCAGCCGGGTAAAAAGGAAACAGCTTGGCATTTGCCGAATAATCCCGGTAAAAAAGGAGGTCCTCAAGACGTGACCGGGATTATCCGGGTGCAGATGCTGGGCCGTTTCGCCATCCTTACTCCGGATGGAGAAATCTCCCTGCCTACGGCCAAGGTGCGCCTGTTAGCGGCCTATCTCTTCTGGCAGCAGGGCCGCTGGGTTAGACGGCAGTTGCTGCGGGAGATGCTCTGGGGCGATCTCGACGAGGAGCGAGCGGCAGCGAATCTGCGCCAGGCGCTTTATCTTTTGCGGCGTGCTTTCGACGCC
>JBFLWY010000021.1:0-31010 GCA_040757355.1 Bacillota bacterium
ACTGACAGCCCAGCACTCAATGTAATCCTTGAAGTTTGAAAGCTATCACTTCATTAAGCTCAATGAAGGTCTGTCCTTCGAAGTGCAAGAAGTCTATTGAGTGCTGGGTGGGGTCCGTTCGACGTTCGACGTTGATAATGAGAACAAAGCCTAAGCGGTTGAAACATTTTCATTTCCGGTGGCGACCCAGCACTCAATGTAATCCTTGAAGTTTAAAAGCTATCACTTCGTTAAGCTCAATGAAGGTCTGTCCTTCGAAGTGCAAGAAGTCTATTGAGTGCTGGGTCGTGAGCGATTCCTTTTTTAAACTGAAAGGGGCACCGTGTATTGCAGTGGCTTAACCGTAATTTGCGCCGTGAACTTAAGGGGTATGTCCTGACCTTTTCCTGCGCTCTGGTAGCCATTGCGCTGACCGCTTCAATCATCCTTTTTCTTAGTTGGAAGGGTCTTTCTGTCTTTTCACACCACATAGGCCTCACAAACCTTTTCAGCGTCGAATGGTGGCCGGACCGGCCCCAAGACGCCGGCGGGCCGCAGGTGGGCATCCTGACCTTTGTCTTCGGGTCGGTATTAACCTCTGTACTGGCGGCGTTCGTCAGTGCTCCTTTCGGGATTACGGTCGCGGTGTTCATGTCCGAAATATCGCCGAAACTTGGCCAGCGGGTATTGCAACCGGTTATTGAATTGCTGGCGGGGATTCCTTCCGTCGTATACGGGTACATCGGGCTGAGCGTGCTGGTTCCGTTCATCCGCGAGAGTATGGGCGGGACCGGCTTTAGCCTGCTGGCTGGGGTGCTGGTGCTCTCGGTGATGATCCTGCCGACCATTGCAACTGTTTCCACGGATGCCCTCCGTGCCTTGCCCGGATCACTGAAAGAGGCTGCTTTGGCACTGGGGGCTACCAGGTGGCAGGCCATCAGGATGGTCCTTTTGCCTACGGCCCGAGCGGGGATACTGATGGGCATCGTACTGGGCCTCGCGCGGGCATTCGGCGAGGCGTTAGCGGTGCAGATGGTGATCGGTAACAAGCGTGAAATCCCGCGCTCCATCCTTGATCCGCTAATCACCCTGACGAGCGGTATTACGATGGACATGGGAAACACCGTCCAGGGTTCCCTTTGGAACGATACTCTCTGGTTCATGGCGCTTATTTTACTGGCGATCTCATTCTTGTTCATCTTTGTAATCAGGACGCTTGGGAAGAAGGGAACAGCGCGGTGAATGCACAGGTAAAAGACAAACTGGCGACAGCAAGCTTTTACGTGGGCTCCGGATTCGTAGTATTACTTTTGTTTTCCCTTCTCGGCTATATCATTGTACACGGTTACGAGGCTATCGATTTTTTATTCCTGTTCAGCGAACCGGAAACACTGCGTGCGGGCGGGGGCATCGGACCAAATATCTTTAATTCTTTCTACCTGCTTTTTCTTTCAATGGCCCTGACCGCCCCGCTCGGGATTCTGGGCGGTATTTACCTCGCAGAATACGCCCGCCAGAACGCTTTTACCAACCTCATCCGCTTGAGCATCGAAACACTTACCTCGCTGCCCTCGATTGTGGTCGGCTTGTTCGGGCTCCTCATCTTCGTTACCGTCTTTGGGTTCGGCTATTCGTTAATAGCAGGTGCCCTTGCACTTACGGTTATCAATCTGCCGCTGATGGTGCGGGTGACCGAAGAAAACCTCCGTACAATACCGCGGGAATTGCGGGAGGCAAGTCTGAGTCTGGGGGCGACCAAGTGGTACACCATCTGCCGGGTGGTTCTTCCCTGCGCCCTCCCGGGGTTGATTACAGGTGTTATTATCACTGCTGGGCGGGTATTCGGGGAGGCTGCCGCGCTGCTCTTTACGGCAGGCATGACTACACCGCACTTAAACTTCGGACAGCTTGATCTTTTACACCCCACTTCACCCTGGAATCCTTTTCGTCCCGGCGAGACACTGGCCGTCCATATCTGGAAGATCAACTCCGAGGCGCTTATACCCGACATACGGCGGGTAGCAGACGGTTCCGCCGCCGTGCTCGTGCTAATCGTGCTCTCCTTTAACCTCCTCGCCCGCTGGCTGGCCCGGCGCTTTTCCATCCGCTTGGCCGGGAAGTAAGTCTGGCGTCTCAACCGAAAGCAGATTGCACTCCCAGGAATGCGGACTTTCCGGGTTGCCGTGGGAAAGCTGTCGGGTGGCCCGCTCAGTATTGTTTTGACTGGGTTCTTTGCCTCGAACGCCTTTCCGGTCGCTGCCGCTCTCTTTTAAAAATATTTCGCGCTTCACGATTCAATGTAGCGCAAACCCTATTTCTGTTCCCGGTGGCGACGATCAACCGCCGTGACCAGCTCCTAAAAATTGACAGTTTTCTTACCCGCGCTCCGAAATAAGGTTACGGGGTAAAAGACCAGTGTCGGGAATCCCAAAAGGGCTGCAACAAGAGCGGGGATCATGGCAGCATCGTTCAGCTTAACGGTACAGACGGTTGCTGGGACAGAACCCGGATTTTTTTCCCTGAAACTATCTATTGAATCTTGTATTTAAAAACGATTATAAAGAAAGAGAAAGCATTGACACGAACAGGCAAGGGGTGTCAAATTCCTTCGTTGAACCTCAAAGGACGCCCAGAGCCGGCTGCAATTCCTTCGACAAAAAAGCCCTCTCCATGCGAAAGCCGGTTCTTTGCGCCGGCCAGACCCACCCCTGGTATTCGCCGTGTAAAGCGGGGTAGACGATGAGTATTAAAGGAAAACTGATCACCGTCTCGGTTTTGATCGGCCTGGTTTTGGGGGTGCTCGCCGCGCTGATGTTGTGGAATTCGGTGCGCACCGCGCAGCAGGTGAAGACTGCCGGCGTGGACCTGGACGAGCTGGAGTACTTAGCGAAAACACGCGCTGCCATTATCCGGCAGACGAAGGAAGCAATGGATTATTTGGTTTCCGGAGAGGAACAGGACCGGGCGGATTTCGAGGCCTACGGGCTGGGCGCGAAGGACAGCTTGAAGTCCTGGACGGAAGCGCTGCAGGCGGAGGGGGATCGAGTCCACCTGCGAAAAGCCCGTGATATCGAAGAAAAATACGCCGAGTTCCTGGGGTTGTTTCAGCAGGCCTTTGCCCTCAGAAACGCGGGGAAAGCCGCGCAAGCCGTTGAGTTTATGAGGGGGCGGGCGGAACCCTTCCTGGACAACGTTTTGCTGGAAAGGATTTCGGCGGCGATGGCCTGGGAAATCGAAGAAATTGGGGAAGGCTACGACAGGGTCCTCTTGAAAATGGGCTTGATGCCTTGGATTGCTGAAAAGAGCAGGAAACAGGTGGATATTGCCCGCGCGGCCGTCAATTATTTCCTGGTTGTTGACCGGGCACGTATAAGCATCACCAGACAGATGCAGCAGGCAATGGATTATCTGGCCTCTGCCGAACCGCAGGACAAAAAAAAGTATGAAGGGTACGGGCAGGATGCGAAGTGGTCAATTAATGAGTGGATTAAAGCGATCAAGGTTCAGATTGAACTGGGCTATGACGTTGAGGGAGAGAGGGAAGACCTGGAAAAAGTCCGCGGTGTGGATGAAGACTACCGCCAGCTTCTGGAGGCGGTGCAACAGGCCTTCGAACTGAGGGAAGCCGGAAAGGTCAAGGAAGCGCTGGACCTGATGGAGCAGCGGGTTGATCCGGTGGTGGACGGGGTCTTGCTCCCGGAGATCGAGGAGATCATGAGGGACGGCAAGGTGGAAGTCGTGGATGCCCACCGGAAACTGCTCGGTTTTGTGGTGTCCGCACGGATCGAGGGCCTCACCGTAGTGTTCATTGCCTTAGGAGGCCTGTTTTGTGTAGCCTTCGGCATGATAAGGGGGATGATCGTTTCCCTGACCAAACTCAAACGGGGAACGGAAGCGATTGGTGCCGGCGGGTTGGACCACCGGATCAACCTGCGTTCCCGGGACGAGTTCGGAGAACTGGCGGCATCCTTCAACCGGATGGCGGAAGAACTGCAAAAATCGAGGGACGAAATCGTTTCCGCCAAAGACTATACGGACAACATCCTCCACTCGATGAACGACGCCCTCGTCGTTGTTTTACCGGACGGAGAGATTCAGACCGTAAATGCCGCTACATGCACGCTCTTGGGCTACGAGGCGCAGGAACTTCTCGGCCAGCCCCTGGGGAAGATTCTGGGCGGGGAGTCTCCTTTTCGGAATCCGGGATCTTCCGAAACGGCCGGCGAATGGTTTGTCAGGCATGTGGAGACGACTTACGTATCGAGAGACGGCTGGAGAATCCCCGTTATCTTCTCCAGCTCGGTCATGCGGGACACCGCCGGGGAGGTCCAGGGAATAGTCTGCGTGGCGCAGGACATAACGGAACGCAAGCGGGCGGAGGAAGCACTCCGCGAAAGTGAGGCCAAGTTCAGGGCGCTGACTGAAACCGCTCCCGCGGCAATCTGCATCTACCAGGGCGAAAGGCTCCGTTATGTCAACCCGGCAACCGGGGCGATTACCGGCTATCCGGAAAAAGAGTTGCTGCAGATGAACGTGCTCGATCTGGTTCATCCGGACTTCCGGGAGCCCGTCAGGCAGCGGAACCTTGCCTCCCGCGGGTTCGGGTCGGCGCCTTTGCGGTACGAGATCAAGATCGTTACCAAACAGGGGCGGGAACGCTGGGTTGATCTGACGGCCGCGCCTATCGAATTCGAGGGCCAACCGGCTATGCTGGCCACCGCCTTTGACATCACGGACCGCAAGGTCGCGGAGGAAAGACTGCTGTATGACGCCCTGCACGATGCGCTGACGGGCCTGCCGAACCGGAACCTTTTCATGGACCGTTTGGGGCGGGCGATTGAATGGGCCAAACGGCACCAGGATTATTCATTCGCGGTACTTTTCCTGGACCTTGATCGTTTTAAGAACGTTAACGACAGTCTGGGGCACATGGCGGGGGACCAGCTGCTGGTTGAGGTCGGCCGCCGGCTGGAAGCCTCCCTCAATCCAGGTGATACCATCGCCCGCCTCGGGGGAGATGAGTTCGTGATTCTGTTAGAGGACTTAAAAGACGTGAGCGACGCGGTGCGGATGGCCGAGCGGATTCAGGCGGAATTGCAGTCTCCTTTCAACCTGGGGGGGCAGGAGGTCTTCACGACCGGGAGCATTGGGATCGCTTTCAGCAAAACGGGTTATGACCGGGCCGAAGAAGTACTGCGCGACGCCGACACGGCGATGTACCGGGCGAAGATGCTCGGTAAGGCGCGTTATGTAATCTTCGACGCGAGCATGCACTTCCACGCCGTGTCACTGCTGCAACTGGAGGCAGACCTGCGCCGGGCCGTCGAGCGCCGGGAGTTTATGGTTTATTACCAGCCGGTGGTCTCGCTGTCAAGCGGGGAGGTTGCGGCTGTAGAGGCGCTTGTCCGCTGGCGCCACCCGCAGCGCGGGCTTGTTCCGCCCCTGGAATTCATTCCCCTGGCAGAGGAGACCGGATTGATTTTGCCGATCGGTGAATGGGTACTGCAAACGGCTTGCTCCCAGACCAAAAACTGGCACGTCGCGGGTTACCCGCGGCTCAGGTTGATGGTCAACTTTTCCGCCCGTCAGTTCCAGGACCGGGGCCTGCTAACAATGATTGAGCGAATCCTCCGGGAGACCGGGTTGCCCCCCACGGCCCTCAACATCGAAATCACCGAAAGCGTGGCGATGAAGGATACGGAATACACCAGCAAGATGCTGAACGAGTTGGACGAGATGGGGATTGAGATCTCGCTGGATGATTTCGGCACCGGTTATTCCTCCCTGGGGTACCTGAACCGGTTTGTGATCGACGCCATCAAGGTGGATCATTCCTTTGTCAGTAACATCGCCGGCGATCCCAGTTACGTGGCGATCGTCAAAGCGATCATCGTCATGGCCCACAGCCTGGGGTTGAAGGTGGTGGCGGAGGGCGTCGAGACGAAGGGGCAGCTTGCGGTCTTGTGTTCCCTTTCCTGTGATCAGATGCAGGGCTTCTTGTTCAGTCCTCCCGTGCCGGCGGAAGAACTCACCCGGTTGCTCCGGGAAGGCCGGCATCTTAAGACGGGGCTTAAGTGTTAAAGCTTCACCCGTTGGAGCAGGAGGGAGCTTGTAATTACCGAGACGGAACTCAGGGACATTACCCCTGCTGCCACCACCGGATGTTGATAGTTGCCCGGGCGACCGGGGTTTAGTATGATATCGGCAATTAAGCATCTCTATATCTATTATTAATAAAAAGGGGACAAGCGCCATACCCGGAGGTTTTCTTGATTGGGAAACAGGTTTCATATTATGGGTCCAGTCCTTTAACAACCCGTTTCAGAAAGGGCTGTTTACCTTTTTCACCTTTATGGGGGAGGAGTGGTTTTACCTGCTCTTCCTGCCGGTCATCTTCTGGTGTTTCAGCCGGGACGCAGGTTTGCGGCTCGGCGTCGTTTTTCTTCTCAACGATTACCTCAACGGGATCCTTAAGGACATTCTTGCCATGCCCAGGCCCGCAGATCCGCGTATCGAGGTTCTACGCACAGAAAACTCACCCGGCTTCCCGAGCGGTCACGCCCAGAACGCCGTCGTCCTCTGGGGCTACATTGCGGCCTATTTCAGGAGACCGGTGCTCTGGGTATTTGCGGTTATTTTCCCCCTGGTCATCGGTTTCTCCCGCATCTACCTTGGCGTGCACTACCCGCACGATGTACTCGGCGGCTGGCTGGTCGGGTCCGCATTTCTCGCTCTGTCCCTGGTTATCATCAAAACGGTGGAGCGGTTGCAGTTTCGACCCTCGATTTGCCTTTTGACCGCCTTGCTTGTGCCGGTACTGCTTTTACTCCTTGCTTTTAGCGACGATACACTCAGGGACATGGCGGTGCTGATGGGATTGGGAACAGGAGCCGTGGCCGAGAAGAAGTGGGTACGCTTTGAAGCGAAAGGGAGCCTCGGCCGGCAGGCGGGGAGACTCGCCGCCGGGCTGGTCATCCTGTTCGCACTGTGGTTGGGCCTCAGCCTGCTTTTCCCGGCGGCGCCGGAGTTCCGGTTTATGCGTTATGCCTCTGTCGGCCTGTGGGTCTCACTTGGAGCCCCCTGGTTGTTCGTGCGGTTCGGGCTGGCGC
Organism: Bacillota bacterium; assembly: GCA_040757355.1. Taxonomy (GTDB): domain Bacteria; phylum Bacillota; class Desulfotomaculia; order Desulfotomaculales; family Ammonificaceae; genus DTYU01. The sequence goes on from JBFLWY010000021.1 coordinate 7,089, forward strand.
GCCGGAAACCAGAGTAAGACCGGAACTGATGGCGATTATACCCGCCAGGGCTGCATAAAAAGGGATCATCCTGAAGGCCAGCATTTGCAGAAAGTACCACCACGAAACAGAAGCGACTATCCGCTCCGGCGGATAGACCGAGAGGAACCGCCGCGCCCCTAGCATTCCGTATTCTTCGCCGTCACCGGCCAGGAAGACCAGTGTCCGGTAATTATCCCTCCCGGCGAATATTTCAGCCAGGTGCATCATAATGCCGATTCCGGAAGCATCGTTGTCCGTGCCCTGTACGGTAGTGCGGGCCTGATCCGTGTGTGCCACCACTACCACGGTTTCACTGGTTTGTCCCGGTAATACGGCCTGTACGTTGTGCAGTTCTACCAGCTTTCCGTACAGGAAGCGCTTGTAGTTGTCCGTCTCCACCTTGCAGCCTAGACCGGCGAAAAACCGGGCCGGCCACTCCGCCGCTGCTTTGTTGTTGGCGGTCCCGCTGTGACGGTAAGGAAAAGCGGCAGCGAACTCCACGGCCAAACGATGCGCCCTGTCTCCGGAAAACCGCAGTTCTTATCTGGTAACCGACGGCTTGGAGTCAGGAACCTGACGCTGGAGGTTGTAACCTAGAAGAGTGATCCCGAAAGCCCCCAGCACTACAAGGATAAGTCCGAATAAAACTCTTCCCATACTGACCCCGCAAACCAGCATAGACAGTTGCCCTTACAAGGGCAATTCTTTGCCTACCGGTACAATTCCTGCGAATACGGATAGTTTGTCGTTGGCTGATTAGAGGCAAGCAATGTGTGGCAAATTTAATGCAAATAAATCACATTTCTAATGCAGGCAGCGACCGCAGCCGCCGAGCTTGTTGACCACCATGGCCTTCACCAGCAGCAACAGCACGACCGCACGGTTCTCAACCGGCTTTATCTCCCTCAGGAGATGGCCGGTAATCCTGGCAACATCGACGGCTTCATGGAGGAGTTTCAAGTCGAGAGCGGCGTCACCCGAACCGCTGTTCCCTGTAATAAGTTCCTCAACGTTGAGCCTGCACAGCCCGACGTCCAACATCTCCATGCTTCCTATCCGGTTCTCCTTGCACAAAACCGCGAGGTCATCCAGTTCATCTTCATTCATCAAAGGCCGGAAAAAAGACAAGCGCGACATGGGGCTACTCTCCTTTCCCGATAAGAGGGTTTATCATCGCTTTGAGCAAGAACGTAACCCCCAGCAAGCGCTGCTTGTCGTTTACGCACTGCTCAATCAGAAACTTTCCGATTTTATCGGTCATCTTGAAGCAATCCCGGTACCGGTCTTCGTCTAGCTCCATTTCCACGCCGCCGTCTTTTTTAAGTAACTCTACGAGGGCGAGGGACACGGCGACGTCAAGCAGTTGCAGACTATCGGTGTTATGCTCGTTGCACCATTGTGCCAGGACCTCTATCTGCTCTTGGGCGACGGCGGGGTTTAAGACGTTTATAGACACGAGGTTGCTCTCCTTTGGTGTTCACTGTTAATGCCGCTATGAGCAAAGCGTTCACGGTATAACAGGAGCACGCAGTTTTAACCAAGTTATGAAAAGTACCTCATAATGGTTCCCTTTATTTCCTATCTTTCGATATCGGGCGTTGCAAATGTTGTTTATAATCTTGACCGGAAAATGAGGATATATTCAGCACCTTTTGCAAAAACAGCTAACCCCGCCTTTAAGACGGGGTCAGCGGTCGAGAACGGGTTACTGACGAATTATTGAGTTCATACAATCAGGTCCATGCTGTACGGGGCAAATACGCCGACATGGCTCAGGTTGAGGGGCAGGGCACTAGCATCGGTATTATTTACTGTGTTTAGATTGTTGTTCCAGAAAGAAGAACTCTAGAATACTACCGGGTTAATCGCCACGCTGGTCACTTCCGGCTATTAAGAAAGGTTTCCAGAGGATGTCTAATAACAATATACACGTAAAAGTTGAAATTTCAGGGAAGATATGTCGTTTTGGTCTTTTAGACCATTTTGAGTAGGAATTTGTTTCATAGGATTTGAAAGTTAGAGCCAGGGGTTTAAAGGGAGTGGAGTTCCCCCTGGTCTAAAGAGCAACCGCTTCCGAATTCTTTGGTCGGCTGTCTACCGTATACAGGTGAGAACCAGTATATAAACAAGACTCGCTTGCTGCTGAGGAAGATGAGGGGACGAAGCAGCCTATTAGAAACACAAGGGTCACAATTATTCTGATCGTCTGTTGCTCTTGTCGGTTTACATATGGTTATATTATTGCTAAAATGTAAACCGAGGGGTGAAAGGAAATGATCGGAGAACGGCTCAGGCTGGCCCGCCGGGCAGCGGGATTGAGTTTGCGTGAGCTGGCTGCCCGAGTGGGTGTTACGGCCCAGGCGATTTCGAAGTACGAGCGGGGGCTGGATACCCCGAGCTCCGGTGTACTGCTGCGCCTGGCGGAGACACTCGGTGTTAAGGTCGAATATTTTTTCCGGGCGCGGCGTGTAAACCTCTTCGTACCGGCTTACCGCAAAAATTCCACCCTGCGCCGCAAGAAGGAGGGGGCGGTTCTCGCCCAGGTTCAAGGATGGCTCGAACGGTACCTGGAGGTCGAGGAGCTTTTTCCCTCCGGGGAAGCTGCCCGCCGTTTTATCTTACCGGAAGGCGTGAATCCCTGCATTGCTGTTCCGGAAGAAGCGGAGCGGGTAGCAGGGGAGCTGAGGGCGGCCTGGCAGGCGGGATTGGATCCTATTGAGAACCTGACCGAACTCCTCGAAGATAAAGGCATCAAAGTCGGGTTGGTAGAGGGTGCGGAGGGCTTTGACGCCTGTACCTTCACTGCGGAAGAAGGCTGTCTCATCATCGCAGTGCGGCGTGACCTTCCCGGCGACCGCCAGCGCTTCAATTTAGCTCACGAACTGGGCCACATTATCCTCCGGCCCGGAAAAGGGGTAAGCGCAGAAAAAGCGGCGCACCGGTTTGCCGGTGCGTTTTTAGTCCCCGCGCCGGCGGCGCGCCGCGAATTGGGAGACCGGCGGCACGCGCTTAACCTTTACGAACTCCACCTCCTGAAGCATAAATACGGCTTCAGTATGCAGGCCTGGATCTACCGGGCGAAGGATTTGGGCATCATTTCGGAGGCGCTTGCCACCAACCTTTTTCGTGAGTTTCGCCGGCGCGGCTGGTATGAAAAAGAACCCGGCGATCAGTTGCCGGCGGAGGAGCCAAAGCGAATGGATCGGCTGGTGATGCGGGCGCTTACGGAGGACCTCATCTCCGAGTCCCGTGCCGCCGAACTGCTCGACAAACCGCTGGCCGAATTCTGGCGGGAGGTGGCGGAGCGGCATGGCGGATTCCCAGCGGATCTACGTGACTGACGCGAATGTCTGGATCGACCTGTATGCCGGATGAGGCAAGACGGTTGACGCTGCAAGGGCTTCGGCAGGAAAAATGGCGAGGATTGGCGAATCTATCCAACAACAGGCTGCTGCGAGGGACACGCACTTTTACGGTTTGGACCGCTAAAAACCGGCGTTTGGCAGAACTGCCGATTTCTCCACAGGGGAGGGCTATGGCGAAAAAGAAAAGCGCGGCGAAAAACGGCAACGGTGACCTCGAATTCGCCGACCGGCTCTGGTCGGCAGCGAACAGGCTGCGGGGCACGGTGGAGGCGGCCGAGTACAAGCATATCGTCCTCGGGCTGCTCTTTCTCAAATACCTCTCCGACGCTTTTGAAAACAGGCATAAGTTCCTGCTGCGGGCCGTAACCGATCCCGTCAACACCGAATATTACGTCAAAGAGGCGCCGGCGGAATACATCGCTTCCGTCGCCGAGGACAAGGACGAGTACCTCGCCGCCAATGTCTTCTGGATCCCGCCCCAGGCCCGCTGGTCCTACCTGCTGGCAAACGCGCACCAGCCGCACCTCGGCCGGCTGATTGACGAAGCAATGGCGGCCATCGAGAAGGTTCTACTTCGGTTTTTAGGGGAATGAAAATAAGTCAAGTCCCGTTATTTTACACTACGGGACGATATCGGTAGATATCTTTGTGTTGCTCCCGATATCTGCATCTATCGCTTATTATCGAGCCTGCTGATATTGGGGGTGAAGGTAGCTCTTGAGGAAAACGGTGGCGGGTAAGGAGATAAATACTTTTCCTTGTTGGCGGAGAGCCTCTACCGCGACTGGCCCAGCACTCAGGCCGCTTAAGTGCTGGGCGGCGTAGAGTTTTATGAGATGGTAACGCAAAGTTTGGTATAATCTTTAAAAAGGCATAGCGAAGGGAGCCAAATACATGGAAACGGCAAAGCAGGAGGTCACTAAACTTCTCAAGCGTTTACCCGATGATTGCTCGTTAGAGGATATTCAGTACCACCTGTACGTTTTGCAGAAAATTTCCAAAGGCTTAAAAGATGCCGAAGAGGGCCGTGTCCTTACTCAGGAAGAAGTTGAGCGGATGATGGCGAGATGGCTCTCCGAGTAATTTGGTCGCATGAAGCCGCTACCGATCTCGAGGCGCTTGCGCGGTATATCGCGAAGGATTCCGCCTTTTACGCGGCAGCGTTTGTCCGGGAGATCCTTGAAGCCGCCCGTTCCCTTAAGGAGTTCGCCCACCGAGGCCGTGTTGTGCCTGAGGTGGGCAATCTTCATATTCGGGAGCTCTTTGTCAAAGAATATCGCCTTATTTATCGGGTGGATGAATCCCAGGTTTTGATTCTCGGTCTTGTTCACGGAAAAAGGGATTTAAAGAAACTGTGGGAGCGGGAAAAAAGAGGAGATTAGGACGCCCAGCACTCATGCCGCCTTAGTGCTGGGCGGCGGATCGCGAGGGCTGAGGGGAAAAGGAAGCGCAGGCGCTCTTGCGTCTGGTAATGTCAGGCAGCTACGGGTACAATATTCTTAAAGGATGGATTATACGGCGTCATCTCGGCGGGTTTGAGTTTAAAGAAGTCGGTCCGGCCGCTTTTGTAAAACAGCACAGGTTTTGGAGGTATGTTGCTGTGGGTAAGCGGGTGCGTAAAACCAAAAAGAGCCTGACGCTGGAGGAATTACTGGCGATTCTCCGGGAGAACCTGCCCGAACTCCGGGAGCGGTATAAGGTGAGAACGCTCGGCGTCTTCGGCTCGTATGTCCGCGGGGAGCAGGGTAAGCGCAGCGACCTGGACGTGCTGGTGGAGTTTGATGATAAAAGCAACCTAACCCTGTTTAAATTCATCGAGATGGAGCACTATCTCAGCGACCTGATAGGGGTTAAAGTAGACCTCGTGGAAAAATCGGGGCTCAAATCCCGCATTGGCCAGCGTATTCTTCAGGAGGTTGTGCCGGTGTGAAACCGAAAAGGACTATATAGACTACCTCCGGGATATCCTTGATGCGGCCGCAAAAGCCCGTCGCTTTTTAGAAGGAGTGGAATTTAACGCGTTTGCAGCCAACGATGAGAAGGTGTACGCGGTTATGCAGGCGCTGGCGATAATCGGCGAGGCAGCCGAGAAAGTGCCAAAAGCGGCGCGCGAACGCTATTCCGAGGTGCCGTGGCGAGAAGCGGCCGGGATGCGCGACAAGCTGATACACGATTACTTCGGCGTGAACCTCCGGCGCGTGTGGGAAACGGTGCAGCAGGATTTGCCCGTCTTGCGGGCCACCGTTGAAAGGATGCTGGCCGACCTGGAGGCGGAAAAAGGCCGTAAGTGACCGAAATGATTCGGGGTATGCTTTTTAAACCTTTCTGAACGGAAAACGGCAAGGGTTCGAGATGCGGAATCCTTGCCGTTGTTTGCTGCTAATGGTGGGCCACGAGGGACTCGAACTCCCAACCAGACGATTTCAAGGGGCATTGGTCAACAGAAGTCCGCTAACGTAAAATGCAGTAATATCAAGGCTTTGCGGAATTGGAAATGTAAGTAAAATGCCGGTTTGGAAGCACAAATTCCACCCGGTAAGGGTACGGGTAAGGGTAAAAATTCGTGCCCGCTAATGCAGTTGTGGCAACGGTTGGCGACATTCTTTTAAAATTTTTTCGCGTTCAACTTCGGCAGCTTTCACTCCTTGGTTTTTGAGAATGACCTTCAAGCGCTCGACCTGTTCTCTGGTTAGCTTTCTCCGGTTTTTGTCCTGGCTGAGCAGATTGCGGAAACGATATTCCGGCGTCCCCCGCTTCGCAACCTCCTCCGGCGCGGCCTTCTTCAGGCGTTCTTTCTCTCTCCTGCACTCCCGGCAAATGTGGTGGTTCTCCCCCCAATGGAAGGTGCAGCACTTCGGGCAGAGGTTCAGCTTGTTGCGGACGTTATGAATGACCATCAGCATAGCTTCACAGGCGGCGGCGTCCCAGGGAGTGGGAGCCTCCACCATCCAACCCAGCCGGGAGGCTTTCCGGCCTATCTTTATATGCGGATAAATGTCGCTTTTCCGCCAGGAGCCTTGTAAATAGGGCAATGCGGGGAATACTCTGCCTTTTCGCGGCTCCATTTCAAGAAACTGTGACCTCTCGTAATCCTCGAAAGCCTGCTTCGCTGTATAATACTGGTTGTCGTAAGGCCAGATACAAAAGAAGGCGGCTGCCAGGCTTTCCAGGAACAGGTGCTTGTCTGTAAGGTTGATAAACTCCCCCGAGGGTAGGGCGGCGTCTATCACTTCCCGAAACCGCTTTCGCTTTTCCTCCGTGGGTTCAGTGCTTTCTGAAAGGGTATAGACGGTCTTCAATACCGGGCCCAGAATTGCGGCCAGGTTATGGCCAGTGCCGACCCGCTTCCACCGCTTCCCGTCCCATACTTGTTCTGTCCCCGTGACTGAGAGAAAAAATTTTGTTGTCATACCGGTATCAAACCTCCGATTTTTTTGCAAGCACGTAGCCCGCTAATCGCAAAGCGTTCGGGTGTCATTCCCCGGCTATTCGCCTTGCTTTTAAGTATACCCCTGAGGTACTCTGAGGTCAAGAAAGACTTTGGGAGGTAAATCAAGATGATGTTGACGCGATTGGCTTATACGGTGCAAGAAGCCAAGGAGGTGGTAGGCTTGAGCCAGACAAAGATTCGCAGGATGGTGAGGGACGGTGCGTTGCCTGCGGTACGGTGCGGCAAGCGGGTGCTAATCCCGCGAGCGGCGCTTGAGAAATTGCTGCAGCACGGCACCGACCACCGGGCAGCACGTTAAGGGGGTTTAGTTTGTGGAGCGGTACGATTGGGATGACCTCCCCGCTATCTTAACGCTTCAGGAAGCAGCGCAATTCCTTCGGCGTGGTTATCGGTGCGTGCTGGCGCTCTGCCACACGCGGGGGTTCCCGGCCATCCGGCTCGGCCGGGCTTGGCGGATCAACCGGGACGGGCTCCGGCGTTGGTTGGAGCAAGAGGCTGAAAAAAAGTGAAAGCCCGGCGGCTGGCCGGGCGGCAAAGGAGATGCAGACCTGTGTACAGTCTATCACAAGTACGGGGGGGTTGGCAATCGCCTTGTAGGTACCACCTCCCTGACCCACTGAATTCTTTTCAAGACTCTCTACGCGTGCGGAACCACGACCTGGTAGACATGTCCGCCCTGCAGTTATTAACAGAAGAACTCCGGGTGAACGCCGGCCTGGCCGCCCTCGACCTTCACCGGCAGCCTTGGGTCCATGTGGACCGTTTTGAATCGAAACGCGCCGCCGAATGGCTTGTGGAGCGCCTAACAGCGATTTGCCGCGAGAAGAAGCGCCGGCGGCTGGAGGGGGGTAGTTAGCGGTGGGTTCATTCCTCGGGGCCGCGCTTAATTATGCCCGCCGGGGGTTTTCTGTCATCCCCTTGAGACCTCGCGATAAACGTCCGCTTCTCTCGTCGTGGGCTGGGTTTCAGCAAGCGCCTGCTGACGCTGACCAAGTTCAAGCCTGGTGGATTGAGCATTCAGACGCCAACGTCGGGATTGTAACCGGCGCGGTGAGCGGCCTTGTGGTTTTAGACCTGGACGGCCCGGAGGCGGTGAATTTCATTAAGGAGCGGGACCCGAACCCCGAAACTCCCGTAGCTCGAACCGGCAAGGGCTACCACGTTTATTTTGCCCACCCCGGCGGTACCATTGCCAACGCCGTCGCCTTGGGCGGGATCAAGGGAATGGACCTGCGTGCTGATGGCGGCTATGTCGTCGCTCCTCCAAGTATCCACCCCTCCGGCAAGCGTTACCAATGGGTCGGGGGGCACAGCCCGGATGAACTCCCCCTTGCCTCCTGCCCCAATTGGCTGTTGGACCTTATTCGGAACCCAGGAAAAACGGAGGTCGCGGACGTGGGGCAAGACCCTTCCTGGGTGTTGAAACTGCTCCAGGGTGTTCCACAAGGCCAGCGAAACGATGCGGCTACCCGGCTGGCAGGCCATTGGCTTGCCCGGCTGCCGGGGGATGAAGTCTGGTTACTGCTGACCGAGTGGAACACGAGGAATTCTCCTCCCTTGCCGGAGCGGGAACTTAAAGCAATTTTTGAGAGCGTTGCGCGGCGGGAGGCCCGCAAGCCGCGGCGCCCTAACGGCGAGGCTAAGCAGGAGACACCACCTGAACCCGTTGTCATCCCGTTGGCGAACGTGGAGCCGGAGGAGGTTTCCTGGCTCTGGGAGCCGTACCTACCCGCTGGCAAACTGACAATCGTTGAAGGAGATCCCGGCGCGGGAAAAACCTGGGTGACTCTGGCGATCTGCGCGAAGCTGACGGCTGAGGGTCACCCGGTCCTTTACGCGACGGCCGAGGACGGCCTGGCCGACACCATCCGGCCACGGGTTGAGGGAATGGGCGCGGACCTGAGCAGCTTCTTCATTTTGCGTGGAGCAAAGAGCGAAAGTGGCGATACTGTCCCGTTCACCCTGGCCGAGCCGGAGGTTTTAGAGAAGGCGATCTTGACCTACCGCCCCGCTTTGGTGGTCTTGGACCCGATCCAGGGGTTCCTGGGCGGCAGCGTGGACATGCACAAGGCGAACGAGGTCCGAGCCAAGCTGGCCCCGCTTGCCCGGATAGCCGAAACCTACGGCTGCGCGGTGGCGGTGGTGCGGCATCTATCAAAGGCACCGGCGGGGAGGGCTATTTACCGAGGGCTGGGTTCGATAGATTTCACGGCGGCGGCCAGGAGCGTTCTTCTGGTGGGGCAGAACCAGGCGGGTAACCGGGCGGTGGTACATCTTAAAAATTCTGTAGGCGAGCTCGGCCCGTCTCTGGGGTTCGAGATTCAGCGGGGGCAGTTCTTCTGGCGAGGCGAGGTTGACACTGAGGCGGGAGATATTCTGCGACCGGACGCCGAGCCGGAGGAACGGTCGGCCCTGGACGAGGCGGCGGAATGGCTTCAGGAACTGTTGGCCGAAGGGCCGGTGGAAGCGAAGCAGGTCCAGCGTGAGGCGAAACAAGCCGGATTTGCAGATATAACCCTCCGGCGGGCGAAAGCGCGGCTGGGGATTAGAGTTTCACGCGAGGGGACACCAGGAGAGCGGGGCGGCGGAAAATGGTTCTGGCGGTTGCCGGATTATTTAGATGATCAAGATGATCAACCTCCTCTAAACTCAAACGATGAGCATCTTAATCAAGAGCCGCAGACCTTAGAGCCGCAAGCCTTTCCGGGCACGGATTTAGATGCTCATATGAGTATCTTAAATCAGGGGGTTCAAACCTTAGAGCCGCAAGGCTTTCAAGCCACGGATTTAGATGCTCATTTAGTAAGTTTAGAGGATGAGCATCTTAGTGAGCAGGTTAATCAAAGCTTAAAAGCTGGCAATGTTGAAAATAGGCGCGACGTTCTCCGACCAGTTGACGAGTTAGACGGCGCTATTACCGAGATGCTGGAGGAGATGAAGGGCAAGTGAGTATCGTCCAGGTGATCCGCCGAATCGAAGAGATGGGTTTCCGCCTCTACCTGCGCGGTGAGGAAATCCGTATCAAGGGTAAACCGCCGGTGCCGGACGAGGTTAAGACGCTGCTCCGGCAGGTGGCCAACCGCCAAGAGGAGGCAAGGGCGGTCCTGGAACTGTGGGGCGAACCCTGCACTCCGGAGCAGGAACAGCGGGTGAAGAAGGCGTTCACCCGACCTGGAACCTTCATCGTTTACGATGAGCGGACGGGAGAAATGAGGTGGATCTGCTGATGCCCCGCTACCGCGAAGAGGTGATCATCCCGCTTGGCCGGAGTTGCATTGCCATCCTGACGCCGGAGGAGGCGTCACGGCTGCTGGCCCAACATCCGGAACTGTGGGAGAAGGCTGTTAAACGCGGCAAGCACCGGCTGCGGGCGGAGCGGGACGCCGGCAGGCAGGCGAAGGTGAGACGAGATGGTTGCTATGGCTGAAGACCCGCAGGCTTTCACCTGGGGCGCGGTAATTGAAATCAGTTACGCGGTGGGGCTCTGCCCCCTGAATATAGCCCCGCTCCAACCCGAGCCCGACCGGTTTAAGGGCAAGCTGGCGGTTGTGGCCGGGCGCCGCCCGGGCAAAGAGCCCGAATTTTACCCGGGTGATCGTCAGGGCACAAAACTTACCCCCGAGGGCGAAGTGGACCTTTTTAAGTTTGTCCGCCAGCTCGTGATGGCCGTGTGCGCGGACCGGATATGCGGTCTCTCGGAGGAGGAAGTTGAAGTATTAAACCTGCTGAGCCGCCCCGGTTAAGGTGGGCGGTAACGCCCCACAGGTGGCCGCAGGACGCGGTTCTGAGGGTGTTTAGCTTACGGCAGGTATCAAACCATTACCTGCGATTTAGAAGGGGCTTGCAGGACATTGCAGAGGCTGGTTTAGAGGGATGGCGATGCCAGGCGGGCGCGGGAGCAAGTTCGACCTGATCAGGCCGTTGTGCGATACCTGCTCGAAGGCCGTCCCGCAGCGGTGCCCGTTCTTCCGGTTGAAGGACCCGGAGGCAGGCTTGAGGGCGATCGGAGCTCAAGCCGTTAGGCACGAGCATTTTCCCTGCGGAGAGACGGCGGGCTACAAAGTGATGCTTTACAAGGTGACGACCTGCCCGGGCTACACAAAAGGCAGCCTACCCCCGTTGGGCAGGTGAAGGGCTGTGGTAAATGAGGTCCCGGCGGCTGAAACGGTTATTTCACGTGGAATGGTCGGGCCAGGCCGAAGAACAGGCAGGCCTGCACCGCCGGCGGCTGCGAAAGGCGCTCTCCCGCCTGCTGCGGGAAGCCCTTGACGGAGGCCTCCCGGTTTATCAAGGGATGTGCCGGCTGCCGATGCCGGCGGCCAGGACTGGGTTAAACCGTGACCTGGTGGCCTGGCTCCTGCCGACGCCGGGCACGGGGTGGGTGGTGGTCAGGGTGGAGACACAGCGAGACAACGACCGGGCAAAGCCTGGTAAGGGAGGGTTATAAATGGCGAAAAAGCGCAGAAAAAGCCAACTTTCGATCGAGCAGATGAACGCCATCGACCTGCTTATCCTGGGGACGGGCGACAAGGAGACCGCCGGGGCTGTCGGGGTTCACCGGTCAACGGTCTGGGAGTGGCGAACCCAGAGCCCGCTGTTCATCGCCGAACTGAACCGGCGCCGGAACGAGGTCTGGCGGCGCGGCGCCGACAAGCTGCGGGCGCTCATCCCGAAGGCGCTCGCCGTTCTGGAGGAGGAGCTCGCCAACCCCGACAACAAGGACCGGGGGAAGGTCGCCCTGGAGATCCTGCGGCTTGCCGGCATAGAGGAGGCCGACGTTCGAAAGATAGGGCCGGAGGACCCGGATGCGATCGCGTATGAGATGCTGCGAAACGGGCAGCGCCCCCCGGTCTCCCGGTTGGCCGCCGGCAGGGAGCGCGAAATAGAGGAACGGGTCCGGGCACGGGTACTGATGGAGGCCATAGACAAAGGGATAGGCGCGCCGGAGGAGACGGGCGCCTATAGGAAGTGGTTCTGATGAAGAGGTGGAAGCAATGTCGCAGGAATTGTTCATTCAAAAGAAAGGCTCCACGATAGTTGTCGTAATTAATCTGGATCACCCCTTGGTCCGGGAAGCTGAACAAGCGGCAGCCCAAGAGGGGGAGCAGCAAGACGAGGGCAAGGAAAACCAGTTACCCAACTGGCAGCACTTCCTGGACCGGCGCCAAGCGGCCGTTGCTGAAGTCACCCAGCGGATAGATTCCCTTGACGGCGGGGACCCCGGCGGGATCGGCCAGGTGGTGGAGGGATACGAAAAGGTAGTCGAACTAACGGCGGCAGCAGTACCGCCGCCCGGACTGGAGTGGTATCATACCCGCCTGCTTATCGCGGATGCGCTCCAGGCCCAGGCCTGGCGGCTGAGAAAATCGGCCTTCGCCTTAGGCGACAAGGCGATCCAGGAACTCCAGAGGCTCAACGAGGAGTACGAAACCTGGTTTCACAACGCTGAAGGCTCCGGCTGAGAGGAGGGATGCAGCAATCACAACGGTTGGGTTAAAGACCACCGGAAATTAACGAAAGGAGCGGTGCCAAAAATGGGATGGTTCAGTAAAGTTGTAAGCAGTGTCAAGAGCGGGTACAGGTCGCTTGACAGGAGGCTGGGCGGGTATCTGCCGGGCGGGATCTCGCCACAGCAAGCGAAGAAGACAACCACCACAGCGAAAAAGGCGACTACGGCCACGGCGAAACCGACGGCGAAGAAGACAACCACCACGGCGAAAAAGGCGACTACGGCCACGGCGAAACCGACGGCGAAGACGCCAATCACCAAAATTCCATTATCGGCAGGCACAATCGACGTTAGAACTGGAAAGCCGTATAATCCGCAGCTGGACGTTGGCAGTGTGACTAGACCGTTTACACCTGCGGAAAGGAGACAGCAAAACATAGCGCTGGGCGTGGTAGGCGGAGCTTTGGGCGCGGCTCTTGCGCCTGAAGCTATAGCGGCTGGGAGAGTCCTTGCCCCCGTGGCGGTATCCGCGGCCCAGAAAGCGGGCAGCCTAGTCAGCCGGAGCGGTCAGGCGGCAAGCCGGGTGGTAACCAGGACGGCACCGACCGTCCGGCAGGTCGCGCAGAAGGTGACGCAGCCGGTCGGCCGCGTGGCGACGACCGTCGGGACGAAGGTGGCACAGACGCCGGTCATCGGCCCGGCTCTACGGGTGGCAACCTCGACGCCGGCAATGCAGGTAGGGACTGCTCTGGGCACGATCGGCGTTGCCCAGGCGCTTACTCCGACGAAGCCGCCCGGTGTGGCGACGACCGCGCCCACGCCCACGCCGGCAGCCCCCGGCGGCGCACGGCCGGGCGGTATGACGCCTCCTCTATCCACGGCGGCACCCGGCGTGGGAACGGGCGGCGGTTGGAGGCCTGCGAGTGTCCTGCCTGCAACCCCCGGCGGCGCGCCCGGCACCGGCACCACAAGCATGACCACGACCACCACAACGCCGGGAACTCCGACGCAGCCGGAGGGGATGCAGCCCGGGCAGACCACGCAGCCGCCAGCGCAGCCGGAGCAGCCGGGCGTGACGCAGCCGCCCGAGGTAGAGCAGCCCGACTGGAACAAGATGTACCAAGAGGTAGTCACCACAATCGACCAGGCCGCTCAGGAAAACATAGCAATGACCAAGGCCTGGCTCGACCAGATGACGGCGACCCTCGACCAGCTGCAGGCGCAGATTATGGATGTTTACAAGCAGCAGGGAACGGTGCTCGACCCGGCGACGCTGGCGGCGCTGAAGTCTATTCGCGACGAGGTAGACCGCCGGCGGCAACAGCTGACGGAGGAGATGAACCGGCGCGGGCTCCTGCAGAGTGGTATCTGGCTGGCCGAGGAGAACCGCATCCTCAGTAACCAACTGACGGCAGAGGAACAGTTGCTGGCCGCCAGGCTGTCCGACATCCAGAACCGCATGACCGAAGCACTGATGAGTTTCGCCAACCAGCGGGTGAACATCATGGGGCAGGCCATGCAGCAGGGGATGGAAACGGCGCGGTGGGCCGGCGGGCTGAAGATAAGCGCGCTGGGTGACATTCAGGCCCGGCAGACCGAGTGGCAGAAGTGGTGGCAGGACCGGCTGGACCAGCAGCGCCAAGAGGCCGAGCGGGCGCGGCAGTGGCAGTACGAACAGGGCTTGGAGCGCGCGAAGACCATCGCCGGCTGGACGGGGAATATCCCGGAGGGCTACCCGGGCGCGGGGCAGCCGACCTTCGAGGCGCAACAGGCTGCAGCTAAGCAGACCCAGACCAAGACGAACACGGCGGCCACAAACAAGTACATCGCGCAGATACCGACCTACAGCAGCTTTGAGGAAGCAATGGCGGACTTCAACCGTTACCGGGCGATCATGGAGGGCGAAGGGGCGGACGTGCAGCAGATTCTCAACACGATCTACGCCTACTTCGGACGTGCATAGCATTTCGCGTGAAATAGCTAAAGGCCGGGGTGGTGTGCCCCGGCCTTCACTTTCAGTTCTGGCTGAACCAGAGCGTTTCGGAGTACTTTGTCAAGGCATTATGTGTGTGGTCGGTGATCTCCGCAAAGGAACCTTCTCTGGGATCGCCGCTCGCGGCCAGGTCGTAGTAGAGGCACTGCGCCAGGCAGTTGAAGTATTCTCCGGCGTAAAACGCGCTAACAGCGTCAATGGCGAGTTGGTTGTCACCTTGGGCTTGGGTTCTGAGGGTTTCGTAAAGAAGCTCCTTGTACTGAACGCCCAGCTGGTATAGCTTTTCTCTCCGTTCCTCGGCCGTAAGAGCCTCATTCAAAAGTATCCCGTTGTGCGTGTCAACGATAGGCTCCCGTTTCTGCCCCCAGCCAGCCAGGCAATCATCAACCTCTTTTTGGGTCGTTAGCGTCTTTTTTGAGGAAATCAAGGCGGTACCGTTATGGCCGTCCCAACTGGCGGACGCCCCCAGGCTCTCACTCACCAGGCGCAGGGGAACCATTACCCGCCCGTCCATGATCACCGCGGGGACGTCTCCTTCGACCAGGCGGCCGTCAACCTTCACGCTGGCCATCGGATATCCCTTGTAGGTGGCGCGGCTGAGGGCCCAGGCCGAAGATGCCGCGGTTACGGATACTATGATGAGACACAGAAAAACCCATAGCTTGCGCATTTGTTACCCTCCCTTCTAATTGAAGTTATAGGAAAATTATAGCACGTTTGCCCGAAGTTCGCAGGTTGGGAAACAGGGCGGGACGCCGGTTGAACCCCAGCCGCCCCGCCCCTTTCTTGCCCTACCTGGCGGCAAGGATCCGCTCGGCGTTGTCGCCTTCCAGGACATAGCATATGAATCCCGGGACGGCCTCCACGAGGTCCTCCGGCCAGGTGACCCGGCAGCCCTCCGGGACCGGCCGCCCCAGGATGGCCGGGGCGCAGGCGTCCAAGACATCCAAAACCTCAGCGTCCAGGACGTCCAAGGCGTCCGTAACTCCCCCAATCGGTAAATTCTCACCTTCCTTCAAGGGGATTAGCGGGCGGTGCCTGCTGGCTTGCACCTCCCTTGATCGGCCGGATTTTTGCGCCCCGGCCTTCTCTATCTTTTTGTTCTGGCTGTTTGGTCAATGCGCGGGCTTCGGCTAAAGTCTCGCTACAGATCTCTTCCGTGGATTCGCCCCATTTCGGAAAGATAATTGGCATGGGGTTGTTGATAATCTGGAAGATGTCGAACGCCGCCTTAAATCCGGCCATAAAGGCATGGGTTCGCCACAGGGCAGACTCATTATTGAGAAATTCCGATAAGATGATGACCAGCTCGCGTTGGTTCTCGGGGAGCTGCAACCAGATCATTTGCTTTAACTCTCTGGCCGTTTCCTCTATCTTTTCGTAATTTGTGTTCCCCAACATATCTGTGTCGGCTGCCTCAAGCCGGTTGTTAATGAAACCAAAGAAATCGAACTCAAAGTTATCATTGTAACTTCCCTGCATAAGATATCTCCTCCCGATAAAATTTAGGTTTTGTGTAACTTTTGAAAGGGAATCCAAGCTGGTTATCGAACCCCCTTTCTTAGGGGGGGCGGGTGCCTCTGCCAAGGTTGTGCCCGCCCCTTGGGCGGCCCGGGTATTCCCGGGCCCCTTAGTTCACCGCCACCGCGAACCAGCCGTGGTCCATCTCTTTGAACTTCACTGCCACGAGCTCCCCGATGGCGCCGGCCAGCTTCTTGCCGGTGCCGTTCTTGCCGTAGACCGCTACCTTCTCCCCTCCTTCCATCTCGCAGTAAGCCCGGATGGTGCCTTCACTCTTGCCCGGCTTTGCCTCCAGGACCTTGACCTTCGCTTCTTTGAGGCCGTTGCCGTTAGCGACTTCCTTCACCGCTTCGGTGAACTTCTTCCGCGCCCCGGCCTTCTGCTCCTCCGGCTCCACCGCCTGCCTGGTGAGGACCGCCTCCTCCACGTCCTGCCGCCCGGTCTGAATCGCCGCGGCCAGGAGGTTGAGGAGCGCCGTTGCCGTCCGGTGCTCGTAGCGGCTGCGGTCAAGCCGGGCCTCCAGGTCAACGACCGCTTCCCTCGCCTTGCGAATAACTTCGTCGTTGGCCTGGTAGATTTCGTTTGCCTGGAGCCTGCGGGCGATCTCCGCCTTGCGGGCCTCCTCGTTCGGATACTTCTTCTTGCCGTCGCCGTTGGACTCGTTCGCCACTTCCCCCGCTACCTGGGCCTCCAACTTCGCCCTGTCCTGCAGGAGATCGTGGAGCCTCTGCTTGGTCTCCGCCGCCTGGCGGATGAGGGCTTCGACCTCACCGGGCAACCTCTGCGCCTGTTCGATTAGGGTTCTGAGCATCGGGAATCGACCTCCTTAATAGGGTTAGTGTTTTGGTTCTGAAACAATTTTAACAAGAACCAGGACAAGTGTCAATACTTTTTGTTAAATTTCCGAAGAAAAATTTTTCGTTTATTGCACATAATGTTATGGTTATGGTATAATCAGCTTAAGGAGGGATGCGCGTTGAGAGTATCCTGTCGGTTGTCGGCGATAATGGGGGAGAAGCGGCTTAAGATGACGGATGTGGTGCGAGGCACCGGGCTTGGGCGAACCACGGTTTGGAACCTTTACCACGACCGGGCAACAAGAATCGGCTTCGACGTTCTGGCAAAACTTTGCCGGTTTCTCGATTGCCAGCCTGGCGATCTCCTGGTTTACATCCCGGACGAGGGAAAGCCGAAGGGAAACCTTGGCGACACGGCGGCCGGCAAGTGGTTTTAAGGGCAGGACTTTTTACGCTTAATACGCTTTTTACGCAGTTTAATACTTTTAAGGAGGGATCGCGGTGAAAGCGGTATGGGACAGGTACGGGTGGCTTTTGGTGTTAGGGATACCGGTCGCGGCCTGGTTGTGCGTCCTGTGGTGGAAGTAAGGGGGGGATAGCGATGGCGAAGAAGCGCGGGCAAGGTGAGGACAGTAAGCGCAAGGAAAGGAAGCGCGGGCAGGGTGAAGGCAGCATCCGAAAGCGGAAGGATGGAACCCGGGAGGTCCGGCTGACTATCGGGGTCGATCCGGAGACCGGCAAGCAGAAGCAGATCAGCAAGTACTTTAAGACCCGTGAGGAGGCCCGAGACTGGTTAGCAGAGGCCATACACAAACGAGCTACCGGTGTCTTTGTTGAACCCAACAAAATCACCCTAAAGCAATGGTTGAACCGCTGGCTTAATGTCTATGCTAAGCAAAAGGTGGCGGTAACCAGCTTCGATTTTTATGAGACCCTGATTCGCCGTCAGATCGTGCCCGCCATCGGGCATATAGAGTTACAAAAACTAAAACCAATAGATGTCCAGGAGATGTATGCCGGGAAGATGAAAAACGGCAGGCTGGACGGTGGTGGCGGTCTGTCAGCGGAAACGGTGAGGCGAATACACAACATTCTGCACGGTGCATTAAAGCAGGCGGTTAAAGAGGGATACGTTAACCGGAATATTGTTGAGGCTGTAGAACCTCCGAAGGTCAATAAAGAAGAAGTTACCCCTTTGGCCAAAGAAGACACCGATAAGTTTCTTTCCGCAGTCCAGGAAGACAGGTTATATGCTCTGTTCGTCCTGGCCCTGACCACGGGGCTGCGCAGGGGCGAATTGCTGTCCTTGCGGTGGCAGGACGTGGATCTTAACAAACGAACTGTGAGCGTTCGGTACACTCTCGCAAGGGCGAAGCAGGAGGAAGGCCCCACTAAAACGGCGCTGATCTTCAAGGAGCCGAAAACAGCAAAATCGAGGCGGACGGTGCCGCTTACCCAGGTGGCAGCCCAGGCGCTTAAAACCCACAAGGCCCGCCAGGCGCAGGAGAGGCTGTTCTTTGGGCAGGCGTACCAGGACAACGGCCTGGTGTTCGCTACCGAGGACGGCCGGCCGATTGATCCCCGGAACTTCACCAGGCGGTATACCAGGCTGATGAAGGCGGCCGGGGTAAAACATACCCGGTTCCACAACTGGAGGCATACCTTTGCGACCGTGCTGCTGGAGTTAGGGGAACATCCCAAAGTAGTGCAAGAAATGCTTGGTCATAGTAAGATAGCTACCACCCTCGATACATACAGCCATATTACGCCTGGGCTGATGGAGCAGGCGGCGGCGAAGCTGGATGCCGTTTACGGTCAAAAAGGGAGCCCTTCATCATAAGATCATTTGAAGCGGAAAGAAAAAGCAAGTGCCAGGGATCGCCCCTGGCATTATTTTTTCCGGTAAGGGTAAAGTAAGGGTAAAATCTTATTTTGCGGCAACCTACCGAACCCTAAAACCGTTGATATAACTGGGTTCTGGTGGGCCACGAGGGACTCGAACCCCCAACCAGACGATTAAGAGTCGCCTGCTCTACCAGTTGAGCTAGTGGCCCGTATCGGATGTCAGTCGTCGGACGTCGGTCGTCGGACCTGCTTGTAGGAATTTGCTCTGCAAATTCCTACCTTGGATTTTCTGACGACTGACGACTGACTGCTGACGGCTGTTTATGGTGGAGGGGGCTGGATTCGAACCAGCGAAGGCGTCGCCAGCAGATTTACAGTCTGCCCCCTTTGGCCACTCGGGTACCCCTCCTTATCGGTTGTCAGACGTCGGTCGTCGGTCATCAGACCTGTTTGTAGGAATTTGCTTTACAAATTCCTACTTTTTTTCTGACGGCTGACGACTGACCACTGACGACTGAACTGGTCGGGATGGGGGGATTTGAACCCCCGGCCTCGTGCTCCCAAGGCACGCGCGCTCACCAAGCTGCGCTACATCCCGGGATGGTCGCAAATTTAATTATAGCGGAGGCAAATCCCTTAGTCAAGGGAAAGAAGAGGATCCGTAAGTGATTAAGGAGACGGTTTTACACCTCCCACGGGTAGCTATTCAACTGGTCACCTGGCATTTTCCCGCACTCAACTCTATATGCAGAGGCTGCCGGAATTACGCTACTCTTACCGGCCGAGTTGAGTGCGGGGCTGACGCAGCAATGCATTGTTTATCGCCGCGCCCCCCAAAGTGCCTGAATAGTTACTCCCACGGCACCCAGGAAACCCTCTCCAGGATGTCAGCCCCGAAAACCTCCTCCGTTTTGCCTTCTTTGATAATCTTGCCGTTGAGCATCACGGCGACCCGGTGGGCGAGGAAAGGAATTTCCGTATAGTCGTGGGTGACGAAAAGTGTGGTGGTCATGGTTTCCCTTAAGATTCCCCGGAGCTTAACGAGGAGTTCGTTGCGCGTAGGGTAGTCGAGCGACGCGAACGGCTCGTCGAGGAAGAGCACGTCGGGTTCCAGGGCAAAAGCGCGCGCCAGGTTTACCCGTTGGGCTTCACCGCCGGATATGTTTCGGGCCGGGCGGCGTCCCAGGTGGGGGATGCCGAAATATTCCAACCACTTCTGTGCCCGCGCGGCCGCTTCTCGGCGCGGAACGCCCCTGATCTGCAGCGGGGTGGTGATGTTTCCCGCTACGGTCGTGTTCAGCAGCAGGGCTTCCTGGAAGACCACTGCCATCCGCCGGCGAAGCGCCAATAAGTTGCCGTTATGAGCCGTCTCGCCGTTGAACCTGATGGTACCCGCCGTGGGCGGCTGAAGCTGCGCGAGGGTCAACAGCAGGCTGGTCTTGCCGGCCCCGTTCGGCCCGACCAAGGCGAGGACTTCACCCCTGTTGAGGCGCAGGCTTTCCACTTCATATATGTCGCGGCCGTTAATGCTCAAGCGCAGGTTCTTTGCTTCAACCATATTCTCACCGACTTCCCCGCTGCTGCAGGTAGGTCAACGCGGCGGTAATCGCGAAAGAGAGCAGCAGCAGGATGACGCTCAAGGCCGTGGCGAATTCGAAATTGCCCTTGGAAACCTCCAGGACGGTTGCAGTAGTGAGGACGCGCGTTTCGCCGCGGACGTTCCCGCCTACCATCATCGAGGCACCTACCTCCGACACCACGCCGCCGAAGCCGGCGATAACCGCCGCCAGGATACCGAGGCGCGCTTCCCGGAGTAAAAGCAACAAGTACTGCAGTCGCGTTACCCCCAGGGAGAGTATCTGCAGGCGCAGTTTCGGGTTGATTGACTGGATGGCTGCGACGGTGAAGCCGGCCACTATCGGCGAGGCGATGACGGCCTGGGCGACAATCATGGCCGCGGGCGAGTAAAGAATGCCCAGGAACCCCAGCGGCCCGTATCGCGTCAGGCAGAGCCAGGTGGCCAGCCCAACTACCACCGGCGGCAGGCCCATACCAAAGTTTACTACGCTGATCACAAACCCGCGGCCGAAGAACCGGGTGAGCGCCAGCAGGGCCCCGGCGGGAACGCCGATGGCCACACTGACGCAGGTGGCCGTACCGGAGACCTGGAGCGTCCGCAGGGTGATGTTTACCACCTCCGGATCGGCCGCGGCCAGCAACCGGACAGCTTCTACCAACCCTTCGCCAACAACACTCAAAAATTTACCCTCCCTGATTGACCTCTTTGGTCCGTTCAACGTGCATGCTAAAGCGGCTTGGATTCTTGGTCCGTTCAAAGTTCAAGCTATGATGGCTTGAATTTCGGGTCCGTTCAACGTTTAAAAGTTCTAAGTTAAACAGTTTTACATTTCTAAGCTTTTAAAACAATCGACCGGTTCTACGGTTCGAATTCTCACAGTTGTTTTGGGTCTCGAACTTCGAACTTCGAACTATAACGTTTTACCAGCATCCGGGAAAAACAGCGGCTGTCCGTATTTTTCCTTGCCGAACTCACCGATCATCTTCTGAGTTGCCGGTGCGACCATGAATTCAACGAAAGCCTTTCCCCCGTCCGCGTTCACCTTATCGAATTTCTCCGGGTTGACCTGCATCACATGGTAGATATTGAGCAGGGACTTGTCGCCCTCCGAGAAGATGTCGAGCTTGACGTTTGCTTGCTGCGCAAGATAGGTGGCGCGGTCGGTGAGGGTGTACCCCTTCTTTTCGGACGCCATCAGGAGGGTCGCACCCATACCCTGTCCGGACTCCTGGTACCAGTTGCCGGACGGAGCGACCCCGGTTTCCGCCCAGATGGAAAGCTCTTTCTTGTGCGTTCCCGAATCGTCGCCGCGCGAGATGAACACCGCCTTCTTAGCGGCGATGGCTTTGAAGGATTCAATGCTGGACTTTCCCCTGATGCCGGCCGGGTCTTCCGGGGGGCCGACAATCACGAAGTCGTTGTGCATGACCAGCCGGTAGTTAATCCCGATGCCGGCATCCACCAGCGGTTTTTCGGACTCCGGTGCGTGAGTCAGCAGGACGTCGGCCTCTCCCTTCTCGCCCATCGCCAGCGCCTGGCCGGTACCGACGGCGATTGGTTTGACTTTGTAACCGGTTTGCTTTTCAAATTCCGGTATCAGCATGTCGAGTAGCCCTGAGTCCATCGTGGACGTTGTGGTTGCCAAAATTACTTCTCTTACTTCGGGCTTAACAGCAGAAGTTTCCTGCGTTCTTATTTTCTTGCCGCAGCCGCCGGCTATCGCCGTCGCGAAAAGCACTATCAAAACGGAAAGCGGTACTATTCTTCGCAAAATGGTTCATCTCCTTCCGAAGATTGTTCAACCTTATCCTGACAGCCCAGCACTCAATGTAATCCTTGAAGTTTGAAAGCTATCACTTCATTAGACTAAAGAAGGTCTCTCCTCCAAAGCTCAAAAAGTCCTATTGAGTGCTGGGCATTTAAGCTCAATGAAGGTCTGTCCTTCGAAGTGCAAGAAGTCTATTGAGTGCTGGGTCGTGAACGACTCCTTATACAAATTTGCGAGGCAAAAAACGCAAGGGAAAAGAAAGAGCCGGGTTGCCCGTGCGCAAGCAAAGATACCCGGCTCTGACTTAAGCCAGAACTGATCCCTCCTTTCCGCACCGGGAGGCACGCCCGTTTCCAGACGCACCCTGTCGGTCTGCCTGCCGTAGCTTTTTCCTGTGCCTTAGGTCAGGAGACTCGGAGAAACTTTGATATTATTCGATACTTTGGCCGGAATTCCTGCGTGTAAGCGGATCCTTTTAGGGTTTTGACAAAAAAAGTCCAGCGGATACCGCTGGATGGGGAGAGATAGAGTTTTATAGCGGAGCTATCTGAATTGTTTCCAGACAAATCACTATTTATGCATTTCATTGCACATTAGGAGTCAGGTTCTCAAACATTTTGCGGGAATGCCGGCCAGGATAAATGATGAAATGGCTCCTGAAGATAACGGCAGCAGCCTTGATAGGCGGCGGCAGCAGATAACAACTGGTTAATTGTGGAGGAATCATTCACGACCCAGCACTCAACTCTGTGTACCCGACACTCAACTCTGTGTGTAACCTGTGCTCAAGCAACCCAGCACTCAGCATTATCATTGCGCTTTGAAAAGATATCATTTCCTTTAGGCTATTGAAGGTTTCTCCTTCGAAGCTCAAAAACTGCTCTGAGTGCTGGGCTCGTATTATTTCGCGTTGAGTTGAGTGCTGGGTGAGGACCCGGACCCAGCCGGCTGACGAAGCTATGCGAAGCTTATCGCCACGCCTTGCGAGAGAAGGACTATTTTTAGAAGAGAAATGTAAAAGTGTGGTATACTTAGCTTAGAAAAGTTGGCGCGGGAGGGGACGACGGTGCTCGAAAGATTGAAAAAGCTGATCCGGGAAGGGATCGATACGGCTTCACGTACCCGGGAAAAGGCCGAGCAGTTGGTGAAGGAGCTTGCCGAAAAAGGGCACATAACCAAGGAAAAGGCCGAGCAGTTACTGAAAGAGATTGCTGAGAAGGGGCATATAACCAAGGAAAAGGCGGAACAATTGGTAGAGGAGCTTACCGAAAAGGGACACGTGACCAGAGAAAAGGCCGAGCACTTGGTGGAGGAGCTTGCCGAGAAGGGTCACATAACAAAGGAGAAGGTCGAGCAGTTTATAAAAGAGCTTGTTGAAAAGGGAGTTATTACCAGGGAGAAGGCAGAACAGTTGGTGAAAGAGCTATGTGAAAGAGGGCAGATTACCAAAGACGAGGCGCGCTCCTTTATCAAAGGGCTTATCGAAAAAGGGCAAAAAGAGGGCGAAGCGATTCAAAAAGTACTGAAGGAAGAATTTGTTGAGCTGCGTGAGAAGTGGGGTCTGGTGACGAAAAAGGATTTTGCCGACGTGCTGAAACGGCTGGAGGCATTGGAAGAGAAGGTTTTCGGTAAGGGGCCGGAAACCGGGACCGGAACAGCGGAAGAAGATAATAAGGGTGAGTAGCCGTCGTGGTCCAGGATGGCTTTGCGCAACAACCGCCCGTGAGGGCGGTTGTCTTTTCTCAGCCTAAAGGACCCGACGAAGCATGACGGCCTTATCTGGAAGAGCCTGCGCGGCGCGATTTGGATATAGGGCGACTTGAGGGTCGCTTCCTCATGTTTTACGGATTTATATGGCCTCTAAACCGGTGAGTTCGTTTTTCGTACGCTTGGAATACTAAATTTGCCCGTTAGCAATTGAGTTGTTTACATTGTTTTCAGGTTAATTTATAATGCAAATTTAATCCAGGGCAACTGGAAATTAAGGGGTAAGAGATTGAAGGGAATCAAGATCGCCGTTTCGGGAAAGGGCGGTGCCGGGAAGACCACCCTGGCAGCGGCTCTTATCCGGGCTTATGCTGAGACGCACCGGCGGGTTTACGCGGTAGATGCCGACCCGGACGCCTCGCTGGC
>JBFLWY010000021.1:31110-32910 GCA_040757355.1 Bacillota bacterium
GACCTCCAGGAGGAGTTCGGCTACCTGCCTGAAGAAGCGCTGGAGGTCGTCTCAAAGGAACTCGGGGTCTCTCTTGCGGAGGTTTACGGCGTGGCATCGTT
Source organism: Bacillota bacterium (assembly GCA_040757355.1). GTDB lineage: Bacteria > Bacillota > Desulfotomaculia > Desulfotomaculales > Ammonificaceae > DTYU01. The sequence goes on from JBFLWY010000021.1 coordinate 31,212, forward strand.
TTACGCGCGGTTTTACTTCTCGCCGCGCGGTAAAAACATCGTCCGCGTTTGTACGGGCACGGCCTGCCACGTCCGGGGGGCGGGGCGGATCCTGACGAAGCTGGAGGACGGCCTAGGGTTGAAAAGCGGGGAGACTTCGCCGGATTTGAAGTACACCCTTGAGACGGTGAGCTGTGTGGGGTGTTGCGCGCTGGCGCCGGTAGTGGTAGTGAACGATAAGACGCAGCGGGTGCTTGACGCCGGCAGGGTTTTGGCCGGGTTAAGGAGGAGTGAGCAAGTTGACCAGGGTTGAAAGCCGGGTTGAGCTGGAAGTTTTGTCGAAGAATCTTGCTGCGGAGCGTGCGCGGATCAAGAACAAGATAAAGGTTTGCATGGGCACCGGCTGCGTCGGTGGGGGCGCGGAGGACATCTTTCGTGCCCTTACACTGGAAGTTGAACGCCAGGGAGTTGAGGCGAGGGTAGTACCGGTCGGTTGCCAGGGGTTCTGCCAGGGGGGGCCGATCGTTTCCCTCGAGCCGCTCGAGTACTTTTTGACCAGGGTCACGGTTTTCGACGTCCCCAAAATAGTGGACATCGGCGTAAAACGCGGCGGGGAACTGTTGAATCATTTTTACCGCGATCCCGCTACGGGAGCGGTTTACCGCAAGAAAATGGAGATGCCCTTTTACTTTAACCAGACGCGGATAGCGATGAAAGACCTGGGCCAGATCAACCCGATGGAAATCGAAGACTACATTGCTGTGGGCGGCTACCTTGCACTCGCCAAGGTCTTGACCGAGATGACCCCCGAAGAGGTTATTGAGGAAGTGAAGAAATCGGGTCTGCGGGGCCGGGGCGGGGCCGGCTTCCCGGCGGGGAGAAAGTGGGAGTCCGCGCGCCGGTCACCGGGCGAGAAGAAATACGTCATCTGCAACGGCGACGAGGGCGACCCGGGCGCCTTCATGGACCGGTCAATGATGGAGGGAAACCCGCACTCGGTCCTGGAAGGGATGTTGATCTGCGCCTACGCGATAGGCTCGGACGAAGGGTACATCTACGTCCGGGCGGAGTACCCGCTCGCAGTAAAACGTCTCGAGCAGGCGATTGTGCAGGCGCGCGAGCGGGGGCTTCTCGGCGAGAACATCCTGAACAGCGGGTTCAACTTTGATATTCACGTAAAGAAGGGAGCGGGGGCCTTTATCTGCGGCGAGTCGACCACGCTGATGATCGCGATCGAGGGCAAGCGGCCGGCGCCGCGGCAGACGCCGCCCCGTTCCGTAGAGCAAGGGTTGTGGGGCATGCCGACCTGCCTCAACAACGTGGAGACGTTTGCCAACATTCCCGCGATCATCATCAACGGCGGGGACTGGTATGCTCAGTACGGCACCGAGACCTCAAAGGGCACGAAAGCGTTCTGCATCACCGGGAAGACGTGCAACACCGGCCTGATCGAGGTGCCCATGGGAATGACCCTGCGCGAGGTCGTTTACGATGTCGGCGGCGGTGTTTTGGAGGACGGGAGGTTTAAGGCTGTGCAGACCGGCGGTCCTTCCGGCGGCTGTATTCCCGATGCGCACATAGACGCGCCAGTCGATTTTGAATCGCTCACGCGCCTCGGTTCGATGATGGGTTCCGGCGGGATGGTGGTGGTTGACGACAAGACCTGCATGGTGGATTTCGCCCGGTTTTTCCTTTCGTTCACGCAGCGCGAGTCGTGCGG
>JBFLWY010000021.1:33010-50595 GCA_040757355.1 Bacillota bacterium
ATTTTGAATCGCTCACGCGCCTCGGTTCGATGATGGGTTCCGGCGGGATGGTGGTGGTTGACGACAAGACCTGCATGGTGGATTTCGCCCGGTTTTTCCTTTCGTTCACGCAGCGCGAGTCGTGCGGCAAGTGCCCGCCGTGCCGGATCGGAACCTACGAAATGCTCCGGATCCTCGACCGGATCGTGGCTGGCGATGGCCGGGAAGGGGATATCGAGCGCCTGGAGGAGTTGGGGTGGAACATCAAGAAGACCTCGCTGTGCGGTTTGGGGCAGAGTGCGCCTAACCCGGTGCTCTCGACCATCCGCTACTTCCGGGGGGAATACGAGGCACACATCCGGCAAAAAGCGTGTCCGGCAGGGGCCTGCACGACTTTGGGCGTATACGTTATCGGCGAGGACTGCGTCATGTGCGGGCTTTGCAAGCAAAGCTGCGCTTACGGTGCGGTGATCGAAACCAGGGACGGGTACCACATTGAACCCGTGCTCTGCAAACGGTGCGGGACGTGTCTGGCGGTGTGCCCGACCGGCTGCATCCGGATCGAGCCGGAAGTCCGGGAGGAGGCGGTTGGGGTATGAGCGAGGCTGTATGCGCGGTCACGAAGGCATACCAGGATTACATGGCATTCACTGAGGAGCAGTTGTGTGGTAAATGTATCCCTTGCATGACTGCTGCTCCTATGATATTGGATGTTTTGGAGCGTTTGCGGCGGGGCGAAGCCACGCCGGAAGATATTGACCAGTTGAAAAACGTGTGTGCGGAGGTATTAATAACCGCTTTGTGTAAAAACGGGCAGAAAGCGGTGGCAAGTCTAACCCAATCGTTACAAGAGCATCATGAATCTTTCAGACTGCATATAGAGGCAAAACGGTGTCCCGAGCTGTCCTGTCAGGAGATGCTGCGCTATCAGGTGAATCCTGACCGCTGTACCCAGTGCGACAAATGCCGGGAGGCTTGTCCCGAAGGGGCCATCGTCGGTGATCCATACGTCCCTTACCGTGCGGACAACCGCCCTTACGAAATAATACAAGAAAAATGCACTCGTTGCGGGGCATGCCTCGGTGTTTGTGCAGACAAGGCCATAGAAGTGGTTTAAATAAAAGGAGGAAGGAAGTTGGCCGAATTAGTCACACTAACCATCGACGGCCGGGAAGTGACTGTGCCCAAAGGCACCACCGTCCTTTACGCGGCGAAAGCGGCGGGAATTCAAATCCCGCACCTCTGTTATTGTTCAGGGCTCAAAGGAACAGGGGCTTGCCGCATCTGTCTTGTCGAGATCGAAAAAGTGAAAGGTCTGGTGGTCTCCTGCCTACGCAAGGTCGCTCCGGAGATGGTCGTCCGTACAAATACCGACCAGATCAGGGAGGCCAGGCGGTTCATTATAGAGCTTTTGCTTTCACGCCACCCGGGGCTGTGTTTGAGCTGTGATAAGAGCGGCGATTGCCGGTTACAGCAGTATGCCTATGAACTTGGGATCGAACGTCCTTCCTTTCCGGTGCGCGATCCCGGGTATGCGGTCGATGAGAGTAATCCTTTCATCGTCCGCAATTACAACCTTTGTATTTTGTGCGGGCGGTGCATCAGGGTGTGCCGCGTCCAGGGAGCCGATATCCTCGACTTTATGAAACGCGGCATCGAGACGAAGGTCGCCACGGCCCTGGATAAGCCGCTTCAGGAAGCGGGGTGTGATTTTTGCGGCAGTTGTGTCGGGGTTTGTCCCACGGGGGCGCTTTTGGAGAAAAGCAGGCGCGGGAAGGGGCGCGAGTGGGAGTTCCAGGCGGTTAAAAGTCACTGCGGGTATTGCAGCAGCGCCTGCGAGATGTATTTTAATCTGAAACAGGGAGAAATAGTGAAGGTGACGACGGGAGCGCCGGTGGATTACCTTTGCGTTCGGGGAAGGTTCGGCTACGGCTACCTAACCAGCGACCGCCGGCTGACGACACCGCTGGTGCGCAAGGAGGGGGAACTGGTGCCGGCAAGCTGGGAAGAGGCGCTCGAGGTTGCGGCAAGCAGCCTTCGGAAGCTCAGAGACCGGCACGGACCGCAAAGTGTCGGCGGGATCGCCGGAGCTTCGGTTAACAGCGAGACGGCGTACGCGTTCCAGAAGTTCATCCGGGCCGGGCTGAAAACAAATAACGTGGACACCGGGCTGCGTTTTACCGGGCTTAACCTCCTCAGGGAGTGCGACGCGATAATCGGCGGGCAGAAGGGTTATGCTTTGTTGGACGACATATCGGACGCAGGCGTGCTTCTGGTTATCGGCGATGTATCACGCCGGGTTCCCGCCGTTTGGGGAAGGATAAAACGGGCGGCGGACAGGGGAGCGAAAGTTGTCTATTTAGGATTTTACAACGGCCGGCCGGCGCGCGTGGCCAAGGCCTGGTTGCGGGCGCTTCCCGGCACCGAACACCTGGTGCTGCAGCAACTGGCGGCGGCCGTTCTGAAGCTGACGGGTGACACCCACGTGGAAAAGCTGCAGGTGGGCAAGTTCGGTACCTTTAAAAAGGGCCTCCGCGCGGCCGCAAGAGCGGCTACGGGGGTGGCAGCGGAGGAAATCACGGCGGCGGCCGAGATTTGGGCTGATAAAAAAGCTAAGGGTGTCGTGGTCCTGGCGGTTGACGGGGTGACGGAGGAGACAGGACGTGCTGCGCTCAACCTCTGCCTGTTGACGGGAAGAGTAAAAAACGCGGTATTTTTGGGGCATTCGTCGGTAAACGCCCAGGGCGTCTGGCGGATGGGCGCGGTTACGGAGACGTTCCCCGGATTCCAGGCGGTACCGCGGGCGGCCGGGAAATTCTCCAGGCTCTGGGGAGCGGAACTGTCGGAGACACCGGGTCTCACGGCCGGTGAGATGCTGGCGGAAAGCTCGCCTGTTAAAGGACTGTATATCCTCGGCGAGGACCCGGCGGTTTCTTTCCCGGACTGCGGCCGGATCGCCCGGCGCCTTGAGAAATTGGATTTTCTCGTAGTGCAGGACCTGTTCCTGACGGAGACCGCCGGGATGGCGGACGTGGTTTTACCGTTGTCAGTAGCCGCAGAAACAGGTGGTGCCTTCATAAATGCGGAATGCAAGGTTCGCCAGGCGGGGAAAGTATTACCGGAGAAAACTTTTAGCGCCGTGCAGGTTATCGGCCAGCTTATGTCGAAACTGAATGGCGGTTTAGGGCCATACAGGCACTTGAGAGACGAAATTCTGACAATAATACCGAATTTCGGCGCAAAATCCAGCACCCCATCGCGCTTGGCTTTTCTGCCGGTTGAGGTTGCAGAGCCGGAAGCGGAGCAGGAAGGTGCTTTGCGTCTGGTTGCTTTTGCGTCCAGGTTCGGTGGCTATAACAATTCCTGGAACTACCATAGCGGTATCCAGGGCCTTTGTCCCTATGGCGGAGATTTCGTCGCCGTCTCTCCGGCAGACGCCGACCGCCTTGGTTTAACTGAGGGAGCAGCCGTGACCGTGAGGACGGCACAGGGCCGGATCAATACGTCTTTGCGCATCGACCCATCGCTTCCAGAGGGAGTTGCCACAATGCCGGCCTATACGGCTAAGACCAATACAGTATTAAAACCCGGAGCACCAAACGAACCTGTAACGGCGGAAGTATCAAAGCTTTAAGGAGGCAGTCGGTTAGTGAAAGAGAAACTGTTGACCAATTGCACCGCGAGCCAGAAAATGATTGCTAAAACGGCCCGGGAAGGGGTCAAGACGGTTTTTCACCGGGCTCAGGGCAAAAAGGCGTGCCCCTACGGGACGGGCGGTACCTGTTGCCGCATTTGCTACATGGGACCTTGCCGGGTAAGTGACAGCGGCACCGGGTCTGATACGGGGGTGTGCGGTGCGACGGCGGAAACGGTTTCCGCCAGGAACTTCGGCCGGATGATCGCCGCCGGGGCCGCGGCCCATTCCGACCACGCACGGGAGGTGGTGTTCACCTTTCTGGCGGCGGCACGCGGGGAAGCGCCGGGCTTCGAGATCCGGGACGAGGTAAAGCTCCGCGCGGTAGCGGCTGACCTAGGGATCGAAGCGGCGGGGAAAAGGAAAAACCAGCTTGCCGAAGAGGTGGGTCGCAAGCTTTTGGCTGAGTTCGGGCAGCAGGCCGGCGAACTCAACTTTATTCGCCGGGCGCCGGAAAAAAGGCAGGAAGTATGGCGGCGGCTCGGTGTAGTACCCAGGGGTATCGACCGCGAGGTCGTGGAGATGATGCACCGGACCTCTGTCGGGGTGGATCAGGATTACACCCACCTGCTGCTGCACGGCATGAGGACGTCGCTGGCGGACGGCTGGGGCGGGTCGATGATCGCGACGGAACTCCAGGACATCCTTCTCGGTACACCGGTTCCCATCAGGGCCAAGGTCAACCTGGGGGTGCTGAAGGCCGACAAGATAAACATCATTGTGCACGGGCACGAGCCGCTTTTACCTGAACTGATGGTGGCGGCGTCTAAAGATGAGGAACTGCTGAACCAGGCGAAGGCCGCAGGGGCAAAAGGAATCAACATAGCGGGCATATGCTGCACGGCAAACGAGGTCCTTATGCGCAGGGGAATTCCGGTAGCCGGGAGCGTCCTGCAGCAGGAATTGGCCATTGCCACCGGCGCGGTCGAGGCGATGGTGGTCGACGTCCAGTGCGTCATGCAGGGACTGGGCACCGTGGCGCGCTGCTACCACACCGGGCTGTTTACCACATCGTCGCGGGCCCGGATTCCCGGTGCCGAACACCTCGAGTTCGACCACGAAAACGGCATGGAAGTAGCCCGCGAGATCATCCGCCGGGCTATCGCCAATTTCCCGAAGCGGGGAGCGGTAGAGATTCCTCCGGACGAACTGGATCTGATCGCCGGTTTCAGCCACGAAACGATAAACTATATGCTCGGCGGGCGGTTCCGCGCTTCTTACCGGCCGCTGAACGATAACATAATTAACGGCCGTATCCGCGGGGTGGCTGCGGTAGTGGGGTGTTCAAACCCGCGGGTGCGTTTCGGCGACCTGCATACGAGCATCGTGCGCGAACTTATCGCCAACAACGTACTCGTTTTGACTACGGGTTGTGCCGCGATCAACTGCGCCAAGGAGGGGCTGTTGGTGCCTGAGGCCGCGGAAATGGCGGGTTCAGGTCTGCGGGAGGTCTGCGAGGCGGTAGGTATGCCGCCGGTCCTGCACTGCGGCTCCTGCGTTGACAACAGCCGGTTGCTGGTCGCCAGTACGGCAGTGGTAAAGGAAGGCGGGCTGGGCGAGGACCTTTCGGAGGTTCCGGTTTGCGGTTGCGCGCCGGAGTGGATGAGTGAAAAAGCGATAGCCATCGGGCAGTACTTCGTTACCAGCGGGGTGACCGTAGGTTTCGGCGTCGCCTTCCCGACCGTGGGGAGCCAAAAGCTTTCTGACTACGTGTTCGGCGGTATGAGGGAGCAAGTCGGCGCCAACTGGTTCTTTGAGCCTGACCCGATGGCGATGGCCCAGCAGATAATAACCCATATTGATTCCAAGCGTAAAGCCCTCGGAATTGATACCGCAAAAGAACGGGTGCTTTACGACATGGAGATGAGGAGGAAGCTGGAAGTTGTCTAAGATCATTGCTTCAGCCGCTATCAGGGGTGCGCATCAAATCGTTGCGCGTGCGGAGGAGTCATTGCGGAGCGCGCTTGAGAAATACGGCCCCGAGACTCCGGTCGCCTTTCCGAACACCGGTTACTACCTACCGGTTATTTACGGAATGCTGGGCATACCCGTTGAGAAGATCGGGGAACTGGGTCCGGTACTGGAGGAGGCCAAAAAGCTCCTCCCGCCGGTTCCGTCGAAACGGTGCTGGCTTCCGTACCTCGGTCCGGCACTGGATGCGGGGATGGCGACGCTCTTCGCCGACGAAATAATCGAGGCCACCAAATACCTCGACTCGCCCCCGTACACCATGACCTCTTCCCCAACGCCTGACAACCTATGGCTGGGAGCTGCGGACGATGTTATCCTGCGGAAGCGGGGTATCGAGTTCGTAGACGGGACGGCGCCCGGCTTCGCGGCGATAGTCGGGGCGGCGCCGACTAACGAGATTGCGGTGAAGATAGCCCGTGAGCTCCAGGAGAAAAACCTCTACGTATTCATGTCGGCGGCTACGGACGGGAAAAACATAGCGGAGCAGCTTGCGGAGGAAGGGGTCGAACTGGGCTGGGAAACCCGGCTGGTTCCTTTCGGCAAGGACATTACCGCCACCGTTTTTTCCCTGGGGTTCGCGGCGCGCGCGGCAATGAGCTTCGGCGGGGTTAAGCCGGGCGACTTCCGGCGGATCCTGCTTTACAACAAGAACCGCATTTTTGCTTTTGTTCTGGCTTTAGGTCTTGTTGACGACGAAAAGTACGCCCAGGCGGCCGGCGCGATCAACTTCGGTTTCCCGACGATTGCGGACACGGACATTCCCGAGATACTGCCGACGGGCGTTTGTACATACGAGCATGTTGTTTCAAAGGTGCCGCACGATAAGATTGTCAGCCGGGCAATTGAGGTCCGGGGCCTAAAGGTCACTGTCACCAAGGTCCCCATTCCGGTTGCCTTCGGCCCCGCCTTCGAGGGGGAGACTGTCCGCAAGGGCGACATGCACGCGGAATTCGGCGGCCAAAAAACCCCGGCCTTTGAGCTGGTCCGGATGCGGGACGCGGAACACGTCGAAGACGGCAAGATCGAGGTACTCGGCCCGGATGTGGATACGATTCCGGAGGGCGGCAGGCTGCCGCTCGGAATCGTGGTGGACGTATACGGGCGAAAGATGCAGGAGGATTTCGAACCGGTGCTCGAGCGCCGGGTGCACTATTTCATCAATTACGCCCAGGGGCTTTGGCACATGGGACAGCGGGACATCACCTGGGTCCGGATATCCAAATCGGCTTTCAAGCAGGGAATCAGGATGCGCCACTTCGGTGATATACTTTATGCTAAAATGAAGTCGGAGTTTGCCAGCATCCTGGACCGGGTGCAGGTTACGATTTTTACTGACGAACAGAAGGTTCTGGAAATGCGCGAGGAAGCCCGGCGGAGGTATGCAAGGCGCGACGCGCGGCTGAAGGCGCTCAGTGACGATACGGTGGATACGTTTTATTCGTGCACCCTCTGCCAGTCCTTTGCTCCGACGCACGTCTGCGTGGTCCTGCCGGAGCGGGTCGGACTCTGCGGGTCGGTAAGCTGGCTTGACGCCAAGGCTGCCTATGAGATAAACCCGCACGGCTGCAACCAGCCCATTCCCAAGAAAGATGTTATAGACCCGGCGAAAGGACAATGGAGGAGCTGCAACGAATTTATCTATCAGAATTCACGCGGTACAATAGATACGGTTAATTTTTATACAATCATGGACAGTCCGCTGACGTCCTGCGGCTGTTTTGAAGCAATTATGGTGGTGATGCCGGAGTGTAACGGGTTCATGATCGTCAACCGGGAGTTCCGGGGTATGACCCCTTCGGGAATGACCTTTTCGACCCTAGCAGGCACGATCGGCGGGGGGATCCAGACGCCCGGTTTCATGGGCATCGGCAAGTCGTACCTTGCATCCAAGAAATTCGTGATCGGTGACGGCGGGCTGGCCAGGATTACCTGGATGCCGAAGGAGTTCAAGGAACAGATGCGCCCCGTTCTGGAGGAGCGGGCGGAGGAATTGGGTCTCGGAAAGGACTTTGTTGATAAAATAGCCGATGAGACGGTGGGAGTGACGGCGGACGAGATACTGCCCTTTCTTGAGGAAAAAGGTCACCCTGCCCTTACCATGGAACCCTTAATTTAAGTAGGTGAGAGGAGTTTTATACCAATGGCACTTACGGGACTGGAAATCTTTAAACTCTTGCCCAAAACGAACTGTAAGGAGTGCGGACAACCGACCTGCCTTGCCTTTGCGATGCAACTTGCTGCGGGGAAAGCTTCACTCGATAAGTGTCCGCATGCCAGCGACCAAGCGAAGGAGGCTCTGGGTGCCGCTTCGGCTCCGCCTATTGCTCTGGTTAGGATCGGTGCGGGTGAGCGGGCGCTTGAGATCGGGAACGAGACGGTCCTGTTCCGGCACGACAAGCGCTTCGAGCATTCGGCGGGCATTGCCATTACTGTGCTGGATAACCTGGCACCGGATAAGATAGAAGCACGGGTGGCCGAGATAAACAAGCTGTGTTTCGACCGGGTGGGGCAAATGCACTGCGTGGACCTGGTAGCCGTGGAAAACGCTTCGGGTGATCCCCCTACGTTTGCGGCGGCGGTAAAGTTGATTCAGGGGAAGACGAACCTCGGTCTGATCCTTATCAGTGAAAATACCGAGGCCATGGCGGCGGCGCTCGCCGAGGCAGGCAGCGCCAAACCGCTGATTTACGCCGCTACTGCTGAGAACTGTGAGAAAATGGCCGCCCTGGCGCAGCAATACGACACGGCCCTGGCGGTGAAAGCTGAAAGCCTCGCCGGGCTCGCCGACCTGGTTAATAAGGTTACCGCCGCGGGTGCAAAGCAACTGGTTCTGGATACAGGGGCGCGGGAGGTAAACCAGGTACTTGCCGACCAGACACAGCTTAGGCGCCAGGCCTTGAAGCGCTTTCGACCCTTCGGCTACCCGGGGATAACCTTTGCGACCAATCCGGACCCGGTCCAACGGGTGGTGGACGCCGGGGTTTATCTTGCGAAGTACGCGGGCATAGTCGTAGTGGATACAGCAGACCCGGCTGACATTCTGCCCCTGATAACTATGCGCCTCAACATTTACACCGACCCCCAGAAGCCGATTGCGGTCGAGCCGAAGGTCTACGAGATAGGTGCGGTAACCCCTCAATCGCCGCTCTTTGTCACCACAAACTTCTCGCTCACTTACTTCTGCGTGGCGGGGGATGTAGAGGCATCGCGGGTGCCTGCGTACATCCTGACGGTGGACACGGACGGAACCTCGGTGCTGACCGCCTGGGCTGCAGGCAAGTTTACTCCCGAGAAGATTGCGGCGGCCTTGACCGAGAGCGGAGCCGCCGACAAGGTATCGCACCGGAAAGTGATTATTCCCGGCGGGGTGGCTGTTTTGAGCGGCAAGCTCCAGGAGCTTTCCGGTTGGGAGGTCATGGTCGGCCCGCGGGAGTCAGCGAGCATTCCCGCCTTTGTTAAGCAGTTTTGGAATTAAAATTGAAATAGTAATAGTAAAACTTACCTGCCGGTTTTCCCTGGTTCATTTATCCAAAGCACCGGGTGGTACCGGTTCAAGGTAAACGTTCTGTTTTATTTTTGGTTAAAAAGAGGCGGATAATGACCGGAAACTCGGTATTGTTCCTTCCCGACAACCTTGAGGTGGAGATCTCTCCCGGGCTGACTCTTCTCCAGGCGGCGGCTAATGCCGGGATCACGCTTCGCGGGGCCTGCGGCGGAAAGGGGGTCTGCGGCCGCTGCAAGGTCCAGGTTGAAAGCGGTAACGTAACCCTGACCGGGGCAAGTAAGATTACACCGGAGGAGGCGGCGGCCGGTTGGGTTCCGGCCTGCCGCGCGGTCCCCGAAGGCGATGCCGTTGTTTTTATACCTGAAGCGTCAAGGCTGGTGGAGCACCGGGTGCTGCTCGAAGAGCGGCAGGCCGGGGTGCTTGCGGCTGTCGAGGAGGATCTTGTAGCGGTTGCTCCGCTGTTCCGCAAGGAAGTTCTTAGGCTCTCTGAGCCGACGCTTGCAGATAACACCGATGATTACGGCCGGCTGATATGGACGCTCAGGCGTGAACGGGGAATTAAAGTAGCCTGGACAAGCCGCCGGATACTGAAAGACCTGCCGGGGGTCTTGCGGCACGCGAACTGGCACGTCTCGGTCGACTTAGCCAAGATTGACGGCGGGTTCGAGATCCAGGCGGTAAAGCCGGCGGGCAAGAGAAGAAAAGACGTCTTCGGGCTCGCCGTAGACATCGGTACGACTACCGTTGCGGTGGAACTGGTTAACCTTAAGACCGGAAAAGTTGTAGGGACGAACGGGACTTATAACCGTCAGGCAGCCTTTGGTGATGACATCATCTCAAGGATCATATACGCTACGGAGACTGCCGGGGGCCGGGCGGAGCTTCAAAAAGCGGTAGTCGAAACGATGAACGGGCTGGTCACCGAACTGTTGCGGTGGAAAAATCTCAGCCCGCGAGATGTCCGGGCGGTCGTCTGTGCCGGGAATACCACCATGATCCATCTCTTCCTGGGACTGGACCCGACCTACATCCGGCTGGAGCCTTATGTACCGTCGGTAAACCTACCGCCGCCGGTAAAAGCGGCGGAACTACGGCTTAAAGTGCACCCTGACGCCTGGGTGCATTGCCTGCCCGCCGTGGCCAGTTACGTAGGCGGCGACGTTACGGCGGGGGTTAAAGTCACCGGGATGGCTGATACAGAACCGCTTACTCTGTTCTTGGACATCGGCACCAACGGAGAGATGGTGCTGGGAAACCGGGACTGGCTGATGGCTTGTGCCTGTTCGGCAGGTCCGGCCTTTGAGGGAAGCGGGATCGCCTGCGGGATGCGTGCCGTAGACGGGGCGATGGAAACCGTCCGGGTACTCTCTGAAGGTTTTGAAGTGGTATATGAGACCATAGGCAATAAAAAACCCTTGGGCATATGCGGTTCCGGGTTAATTGACCTTCTTTCTTCATTACACCGGGCGGGGGTAATCGACCGGAACGGCAGGTTTGCAAAGGATTCGGCGTCCCCGCGGGTGCGCCGGGGAGGGGAAGGGACGGAGTTTGTCGTAGCCTGGGGCAACGAGACGGGACACGGCCGGGACATCGTCTTAACGCAGGCCGACATCCAGAACCTTATGCGCGCCAAAGCCGCGGTTTTTGCGGGGCTGAGGACGCTGCTGGCCTCGGTCAACCTGGAGATCGGTACGGTAGATCGGGTTTTCATCGCGGGGGGGTTCGGGCGTTTCATCAATATACGAGACGCTGTCGCCATCGGTATGCTTCCGGATATCCCGCTCGAAAGTTATGCCTACGTCGGGAACACCGCTCTCAAGGGAGCGCGGCTGGCGCTGCTTTCAGGAAAGGTCATCGAAGAGATTAAAGAGATCGCCGGGCGGATGACGTATGTAGAACTGAGCACCGGAAACCGCTTTATGGAGGAGTTCATGTCCGCGCTTTTCCTCCCGCACACCGACATGGGTCTCTTCCCGTCGGTGTAAGGGAGGATTTGTTAAACCCAACATATAAGAAAACACAGGCTCATCTAATGAGCACAAATTGTTTTAGGGAAAGGCCGGAGGACCTTGAGAAGTGGGATGTACATTTTGCACTTCCGACATGGCAGCGGCCTCAGAGAAAGGAATGGGACGTATTGTTCATTGCGGTCGCAGGTAAAGGAGGGACAGGCAAGACCACCTTTGTTGCGCTGGTGATAAAGCACCTGTTAAAAGCGGGAAAGCGGCCGATCCTTGCCGTCGACGCGGACGCGAACGCCAACCTTGCCCAAGCGCTCGGCATTGATGCCCCGGATTCCATCGCTGATATAATGCGTGCAGTGTCTGAGGACCGTGACAGCATCCCGGCAGGGATGACCAAGGACAGGTATGTGGCTTATCGAATTCACCAGTCGCTTGCCGAAGGGAAGGACGTAGACCTGCTGGTGATGGGCGGCCCTGAGGGACCTGGGTGTTACTGTTACGTGAACAACCTGTTGCGGAGCTATATCAAGGAATTGGCCGGGAACTACCGGTATGTGGTGATGGACAACGAAGCCGGTCTCGAACACCTGAGCCGGCGTACGTCCCAAAACGTAGAGGTCTTATTTATTCTTTCCGACGCTACGGTAAAGGGTGTCCGCTCAGCCGGCCGCATCCGAGAGCTTGCGGACAGCCTGAAACTCGGGGTGAAGAATAAATATCTTGTGATCAACCGCGCCCGGCCGGATGATATCAAGATACTGGAACCGGAAATAGCCGGGACAGGACTCGAATACGCAGGTATGATTCCAGCAGACCCTGCTGTGGCGGAGTACGACCTTCGTTCATTCCCGCTTGTTTCGCTGCCGGATGATTCGCCTGCGGTGGCAGCGGCGGGAGAAATCTTGACCAGGGCGAAAGTTTTATGATTTAAAGGATATAGACTACTAATTTATTCTGGAAGGTTGGGATGCCAAGATGTCGGTTACGATCGCAAAAGAGCGGTGGAGCAGCAAGTGTCTGGAAACGGTCTTGGGCACCGGTGTCAAGCAGGTGAAGGTTGGGGGGGATTGCACGCTCCCGTTCCTACATTTCGAAGGGGAGATACCAAACCCGCCGGCGGTGGCGCTCGAGGTCTTTGACGCACCGCCGCAGGAGTGGCCCGATTTCCTGTCGGCAGCTTACGAGGGAGTGCTCGGCGACCCGGCGGCCTGGGCCAAGAAGTGCACCGACTACGGAGCCGACCTTGTGGCGCTCCGTCTCACGCGGACTCATCCAGACGGAGAAAACGTCTCTCCGGAAGAGGCCGCGCGGGTGGCCGCCTCCGTGGCGGAAGCGGTTGATGTACCCCTAATTGTTCTTGGTTGCGGGGTGGAGGAGAAGGACGCGGCGGTCCTGCCGGAAGTCGCGAACGCGCTGTCTGGGAAAAACTGCTTGCTGGGCTGCGCCACGCAGGAGAACTATAAATCGATCGTGGCGGGCTGCATTGCGAACGGGCACGCTGTGATCGCATCAAGCCCGCTGGACATCAACCTCGCGAAACAGCTCAATATCCTTATCACCGAGATGAATCTCGAACCCGAACGGATAGTCATGGACCCGTCGATAGGCGCTCTAGGGTACGGCATCGAGTACGCTTACTCGATCATCGAGCGGATGCGCACAGGGGCACTGATGGGGGACAAGATGCTTGCCATGCCGGTGGTTCTGCTGGTAGGGCAGGAGGCGTGGAAGACCAAGGAGGCCAAAACACCGGATGCGCCGGATTGGGGTGACCAGAAAAAGAGAGCGATCCTTTGGGAGGTCGCCACGGCCACCGGTTTGCTGCACGCGGGCGGTCATATTGCCATAGTAAGGCACCCGGAGTCCCTGAAACACATTAAGGCGCACATTAACAAGATGATGCAGCCGCAGCAATATTAGGAGGTGGGGGGAATGATTTTAATCGGTGAGCGAATCAACGGGATGTTTAAGGATGTCAGGGAGGCCATATTGAACCGCGACCCCGAGCCGGTCAAGCGGCACGCCGTGCTTCAGACCCAGAACGGGGCGCGGTACCTTGACATCAACACCGGGCCAACGGTGGCGGCAGAAGACCAGCCGGCGACGATGGAGTGGCTGGTTAAGGTGACACAGGAGGCAAGCCCCCTGCCCTGCTGTCTCGACTCGACCAACCCGGACGCGATCGAAGCGGGGTTAAAGGTACACCGGGGGAAGGCGATGATCAACTCCACCACCGCTGATCAGTGGAAAATGGACATCTACCTGCCGATGGCGGCGAGATACGGTGCTGCCATCATTGGACTCGCGATGAACGAAAAAGGGGTACCTAAGGACGCCAACGACCGCCTGGCACTGGCGATGGAGATTGTAGCCAACGCCGATGCTTACGGCGTCCCCATGGAGGAACTTTATATAGATCCGCTGGTTTTGCCTGTCAACGTTGCGCAAGATCACGGGCCGGAGGTACTGGAAACCATTCGCCAGGTCAAGCTGCTCGCCAGCCCTTCGCCGCGGACTGTTGTGGGCCTGTCGAACATTTCGCAGCGGTGCCCCAACCGGCCGCTCATCAACCGGACGTTCCTGGTGATGGGGATGGCTTGTGGGCTTGATGCCGCAATCGCGGATGTTGAGGACAACGACTTGGTGGACATGGCGGCAACGGCTAACATCATTTTAAACAAAGAGATCTATTGTGACTCATACCTGAAAACTTTTCGCCAACGTTAGCTAGGTTGTGGTTATGTTCCGAGATCACTGTTTACGCACTTTTCGGTGTTCAACAGCCCGGACACGGGTCCAGGCCGACTACAGTTATTAAAGGTCGGAGGCAGGGGGGCCGGAAGTGGAACTGAGGCTGTAATTCGCAAAGCGGTTCCCAAATCCTGCCTCGGATTCCTTGCATCCGACTTCTGTAAGATAGGGGTGTGTATTGTTGAATGAAATTTTGAAGAAAAGGGTGCTCGCGCCGGCGATCAAACTGATGGAGATCAGGAACCCATTGATAGCCGGGAAAGCGAAGCCCGGCCAGTTCATCATCCTGCGGGTTCATGAGAAGGGGGAACGGATACCCCTTACCATATCCGATTTTGATGCTGAAAAAGGGACAGTAACGATTATCTTTCAGGAGATCGGCAAGACCACGACTTTGCTTGGACTTCTCGACGAAGGCGAAAGGATACTGGACCTTGTCGGCCCGCTCGGGAAGCCTACAGATCTTGCGGACTTAAAGAGGGTTGTTGTTATCGGGGGCGGACTGGGCACGGCCCTGATTTTTTCGCAGGTCAAGGAGATGTACAATAACGGTACCAAAGTGGACGTTATCATCGGTGCAAGAAGCGCCGATCTGATTATCCTCGAAGAAGAAATCAAGCCGTATTGCGAGAACGTTTTCATCGCTACCGATGACGGTTCAAAGGGACACAAAGGATTTGTCACCGATCTACTAAAGAAGCTTCTTGATGAAGGTAACAAGTACGACCGTGCCATCGCTGTGGGGCCGCTCATTATGATGAAGGTGGTGAGCAACCTTACAAAACAGTACGGCCTGCCTACGGTCGTAAGCATGAACCCGATCATGATAGACGGCACCGGCATGTGCGGCGGATGCAGGCTCACCGTGGGCGGGGAAACCAGGTTTGCGTGCGTTGACGGGCCGGAGTTTGACGGCCACCTGGTTGATTTCGACGAGGTGATAAAAAGGACGGGTATGTACCGGGAGCAGGAGAAGATCGCCATGGATCTGCTCCAGGCGACCCTGAGGGGGGAATCCAATGCCTGAGCAGAAGCGCAAGCCCAACCTCGCGAAGAAAAAGGTGCGCATGCCCGAGCAGGACCCCAAGGCCCGGGCCAGGAATTTCGACGAGGTGGCTCTGGGTTACACCCCCGAACAGGCGGTGGAAGAGGCGAAACGCTGCCTGCGGTGCAAGGAGCCCCGCTGCATCGACGGATGCCCGGTCAACGTCCAGATACCGGACTTCATCCAGTTGATTGAGGAAAACAGGTTTATCGAGGCCTATAAAAAAATTCTGGAGACCAATAACCTCCCGGCGATTTGCGGCAGGGTCTGCCCGCAGGAGAACCAGTGCGAAAAGCACTGTCTCAGGGGGGAGAAGGGCGAGCCGGTAGCTATCGGCAGGTTGGAGCGTTTTGCGGCGGATTATGCCGCATCCGTGCCGGGTAACGGGCAAGAGGAAGCACCGCACAAGTTTCCGGCCAAGGGCAAGGTTGCCGTCATCGGCTCCGGGCCGGCAGGGGTTACCTGCGCCGGTGACCTTGCAAAGATGGGGTACGAGGTTACCATATTCGAAGCCTTTCATACCCCCGGCGGGGTCCTGGTCTATGGGATACCCGAGTTCAGGCTGCCGAAGAGCGTAGTTCACAGAGAAATAGAGAATGTCAAAAAGCTGGGTGTTGAGATCCGGACCAACATGGTGGTCGGAAAAGTAACAAGCATTGATGAGCTGTTTGAACAGGGCTATGATGCGGTATTCATCGGCACGGGGGCAGGGCTGCCGGTGTTCATGCGTCTCCCCGGCGAGAACCTCAACGGCGTTATGTCGGCAAACGAGTTTTTGACCAGAGTAAACCTTATGAAGGCATACAGATTTCCGGAGTACGACACACCCGTGAAGGTGGGCCGGAGGGTAGCTGTAGTGGGCGGCGGGAACGTCGCCATGGATGCCGCCCGTTCGGCCCTCAGGCTCGGCGCTGAAAAGGTATACATCGTATACCGGCGCTCCGAAGAAGAAATGCCCGCCAGGCTTGAAGAGGTCCACCACGCCAAAGAGGAGGGTATCGAATTTAAGCTCCTCACCAACCCTGTGAGGGTCCTCGGGGATGATGCCGGATGGGTAAAAGGCATGGAATGCGTGGAGATGGAACTGGGTGAGCCGGATGCGTCGGGAAGGAGGAGACCGGTGGCCAAGCCCGGCTCGGAACACGTAATCGATGTTGAGACAGTCATAATCGCCATCGGCACCACACCGAACCCCCTTATAGCCAAGACTACCGGGGGGCTTGAACTGACCAGGTTTGGCGGCATTGTGGCAGACGAGGCGACGGGGCAGACCAGCCGGCCGGGCGTCTTTGCCGGAGGGGACATCGTTACCGGCTCCGCAACAGTGATTCTGGCGATGGGTGCAGGTAAGAAGGCCGCCAAGGCGATCGACGAATACGTTTCCAGTAAACGGTAAGCACATATAAACGCGCGCCTCAGGCGTAACGGCACCGGCCTTGAAAAGTTTTCGGCCGGACGGTTGATTCAATTGTTTGTGCTTCAGTCTTTTCTAAACGTTGTAAAACGGACCCCACCCAGCACTCAGCGGGGCTTTTGACCCGGCACTCAGTGTAGTTTTTGAGCTTCGAGGAGAGATCTTCATTAGCCTAAAGGAAATGGTGGCTTTTAAAGCGCAAAGATAATACTGAGTGCTGGGCGAAGAAGAAACCTTCATTAGCCTGGAATAAAGTGGTAGCTTCAAAAACTTATGGACTACACTGAGTGCTGGGTAGTCAGTATAAGGTTAAACGCCTAAGGGAGGCTCAGGGAATCGTGATAGCAAGTCGCGGAATATGGGGGCTCCGGACCAAAGTCTTTGTTGCAGTGGTGGTCCTGTTTTTGCTCACTTCTACGGCAGGCTGCGGTTTAGGAAAAGGGCAACCGACCGGTAGCAGCGAGCGGGATACCGCACGCGGTGCTGCCGGGCAGACCGATCAATTGGAAACCGCGCAGGGGGCGAGCGGTGAAACTACCGGCACGCCGTCTCCCTTGGAAGGATTGGGAAAGACCACAAAGACCGAGCGCGTGCTTATGACGACTGAAAAGGGCAATATAGAGCTGGAGCTTTATCCCGAATTGATGCCCCTGACAGTTGCGAATTTCAAGAAGCTGGTAAGCCAGGGGTTTTACAACGGTTTGACATTTCATCGGATTGAGTCTTGGGTAATCCAGGGCGGCGACCCGAACGGTAACGGTACCGGCGGCCCGGGTTGGACCATAAAACTTGAGACGCACCCGAAACTGGTAAACGTCAGGGGTGCCCTGGCCATGGCGCGCGCTTTACATCCCGACTCCGCTGGCTCTCAGTTCTATATTTTAAAGGCGGATGAACCTTCCCTCGACGGTCAGTACGCAGTTTTCGGGAGGGTATCTAAAGGCATGGAGGTTGTCGATCGGATTGAAATTGGGGATAAAATGCTGCAGGTCCGGGTTCTCTCTAAGTAGCAAGTGTATTCCGAACCGACTATCTTCTGGTTACTCTTGGATTGAATATTGCTTTTCGAATCTGCTTCATCTATAATAATACTAACGGCGAGGCGCCAGGGTTTTACCCTGGTTCTCTTTTTGGCTGGGTTTTTTGGCCGGAATTGGGATAAAATTTTAAAGGACTTTCCGAAAATGCGCCGAATAGGTCATTTGCTTTTGTATGAATAAACTAAGAAGCAGGAGGACGCGGATGCGGGCTACAGCAGAACG
>JBFLWY010000022.1:0-48404 GCA_040757355.1 Bacillota bacterium
GTGTAGTAAAGCGCAGACGGCATAAAAAGATATTAAAGCTGGCACGGGGTTACTGGGGAGCAAAGTCCAAGCTGTTTCGGGTAGCCAGGCAGCAGGTAATGAAGTCCCTGATGTATGCTTACCGTGATAGGCGGGTCAGAAAGCGGGATTTCAGGCGTCTCTGGATTACTAGAATTAACGCGGCCGCAAGGCAAAACGGTTTGTCTTACAGCCGCTTAATCAGCGGGCTTAAGCAGGCAGGGGTTGAAATTGACCGAAAAGTGCTTGCGGATATAGCGGTGAACGACCAGCGGGCTTTTGGTCGTTTGGTGGAGATGGCCAAGGCCAAGCTGAGTTCATAAAGACGCTTTACGCGGGCGCCTCTTTGGTTAACGTTGAGCATGGTTATTAATAACCATGCTTAATACTTCAAAAGGTGATGAACGAAGCGCGATTTTTGAGACATAGCCGGCTTGAGAGGAAGCAGCGACGGCGCTTGCGGCTTACCCCCCCTAAAGTATTGGTTCTTGGCTTTGCGGGGCTTATTCTGGCCGGAACGCTCCTTTTAAATACCGGTTGGGCTGCGAAAACCGGGGTATCCCCCGGTTTTCTAACGGCACTTTTTACCGCCACTTCGGCCGTGTGTGTAACCGGCCTCGTGGTGGTTGATACAGGGACTTACTGGTCGTCTTTCGGCCAGGCGGTCATCCTTGTTTTGATCCAGCTCGGCGGTCTGGGCATTATGACCAGTGCCACTATTTTTTCTATCCTCTTGGGACGCCAGATAGGGCTCAAAGAACGGCTTCTTATTCGTGAATCGCTGAGCCAGGTAAATGTGGCCGGGGTCGTCAGGCTCGTGCGGTATGTTCTCCTTTTCACAGTAGCGGTGGAAGCCTTTTTCGCTGTTGTCCTGGTCCTCCGCCTTAGCAAGGATTACGCCTGGCCGCTTAACCTGTGGTACGGGTTGTTTCACGCGGTATCAGCCTTTAATAACGCCGGGTTCGATCTTTTCGGTGGTTTTCGAAGTGTTACCGGGTACGTGGCCGATCCGGTGGTTATTTTCGGCATAGCCCTGCCCGTGATTATCGGCGGTTTAGGCTTTTCGGTCATTACAGAGATCGCCGTAACCAGAAAGTGGCGGCGGTTGTCCCTTCACGCCAAGCTCACGCTGGTAACGACGGCTGCCTTACTTTTTACAGGGTTTATCGTTTTTTTAACATTGGAATACGCAAACACGCTGAGCGGTTTCTCCTGGCCGGTCAAGCTCATGACGTCTTTTTTTCAAGCGGTGACACCAAGGACGGCCGGTTTTAACAGCGTCGACATCCAGGCGCTCAATCCAAGCACCCAGCTTTTTCTTTCCGTCTTAATGTTCATTGGGGCTTCGCCCGGGTCTACAGGGGGCGGGATAAAGACCACTACCTTTATCCTTTTGGTGTTGACGGTTTGGTCCCTGGCCGCGGGACGTGAAGCAACGGAAGTGTTCGGGCGGCGGATACCGCTTGGCCAAGTGTTAAAGGCGATGGGAATCTTCTTGCTGGGTGTCGGTTGGTTGAGCGCTGTTTTTATGGTCCTCCTCATAACCGAAGACCAAAGGTTCCTGCCGCTTCTGTTTGAGGGTGTGTCGGCTTTCGGTACGGTCGGGCTCTCAACGGGAATCACGCCTGAGCTTACCTCGGTAGGGCGGGTGGTAATTATCATGACGATGTTCGTCGGCAGGCTCGGTCCGCTCACGGTGGCTTTTGCGCTTGCGGAGCGGCGCCGGGCGGCTTTCCGCCATCCGGAGGAGCAGATCATTGTAGGGTAAGGAGAAGGGAAAATGAAACAGTTTGCGGTTATCGGCCTGGGACGGTTCGGTACCAGCGTTGCGGAGACCTTGACGCGGATGGGTTATGATGTTTTGGCCGCGGACGTCAACGGGGACAAGGTCAACGCAGTGATGGATGTTGTAACGCACGCTGTGCAGGTTGACGCATTGGACGAACATTCTTTGAAATCGCTGGGCATCCGGAATTTCGATGTAGTGATCGTGGCGATAGGTGAGGATGTGCAGGCCAACATCCTGGTCACGGTGATGCTTAAAGAGATGGGCGTGAAAACGGTTGTGGCAAAAGCCCGGACCGAGCTTCACGGGAGGGTGCTGGCCAAGGTAGGAGCCGACAAGGTGGTCTTTCCGGAGAGGGACATGGGCGTACGGGTGGCGCGTGCGCTGGTCGCGGCGAATATCGTAGATCAAATCGAGCTTTCACCCGATTACAGCATCATGGAGTTAATCGCTCCCGAGGAGTTTGTCGGTAAGTCCATCGGTGAGTCCGCTATCCGGATGAAGTACGGGGTTACGGTCTTGGCTATCCGCCGGGGGCAGGACATCCTTATCTCGCCTGGAGCGCGCCACGCGATCGAAGAAGGGGACATTCTCGTTGTGGTGGGCCGCAACGACCGGTTGAGCCGGCTCGAGCAATGATTCTTCTGGGGAAGCACAACCCGCGGGTTAAGGGACTTTTACGCCTCGCGCGGAGGCACCGGCGGGAACAAGAGGAGAAGTTCCTCATCGAAGGTCCGCGGCTGGTTCTGGAAGCGCTGTCCGCCGGTTGGCCCTTGGAGGCGGTTTACTGCACCGCGCGGTTTGCAGAAAGTGAGAAAAATGCGGAACTCCTGAATTCGCTGCACGAATACGGAGTCATCGTTTATGCTCTACCCATTGAAGTGTTTAGCCGCATCGCATCCACCGAAGAGCCGCAGGGCGTGCTTGCCGTTGCCCGGACGCGAAAGGTGGAGGCGGGCGAGCTATTCCGGGACCCTTCACCGCTGGTTGTGGTTGTCGACGGGTTACAGGATCCCGGTAATCTCGGCACGATCATCCGCACGGCGGACGCCGCCGGGGCTTCTGGCGCCGTGCTCTTGCCCGGTACAGTTGATATCTATAATCCGAAGGTCGTTCGCGCTACTGCCGGCGCGCTTTTTCGTCTCCCGGTGATTGAAGGTCTACCGCTTGACGAAGCCCTCACCTTAATTAAGAATGCGGCCCTGGAGCTGGTGGTGGCCGACCCGCGGGGCAGCGTCCCTTTTTATGCCGCTGACTTATCCGGTCCGGTGGCAATCGTTGTCGGAAGTGAGGGAACGGGTATAAAGCATAAAGTGCAGAAAGCGGCTTCGGAGCGTGTATTCATCCCGATGCCGGGTGGGGCTGAATCATTAAATGCGGCCGTTGCTGCGTCGCTATTGATCTACGAGGCAGTACGCCAGCGACATGCGTTTTAAGTTTGTTTTTTCACCGGCGACTGATGATAATTGGAATATTTTACTAATACACTATTATTATTTATGCAGGAGTAGCCCGTGCCGGCGGTCAATAATAACAGTTATAGTAATTATCGTCGTTTTTGAGGCGCTTCAGACTGTATGCCAAACGCGTTAGATTCGGCGCTTGAGATATAAATAAATGGAATCGAACTTTGCTTGTTTTCGATTTGGCGGTGTGTTATAATCTGAACCGAGGGCTCCAAAAAATCTGCGAAAGGTTGTGAGCTTATGTTCTGGACCGCCGAGTTTTTTTGGAGACTCTTTGAAAGGACCGGATCGATCAGGGCTTACGTTCTTTACCGCAGGTTGGCGGTGCACTAACCCAGCGAAATCAAACCCAAAAAAGCCTCAGACCTTATAAATAACATACTCTCATTGGAGGACGTTTCTAAACGCTCTCGCTTATCTTTTAAGGGCAAGGGCTTTTTGTTTTTATAGAAAACTTTGACAACTGATTATCGTTTGGTGTTGCTGTCCAGCTCAGGCCAGTTGAGCAATCCGGTTTAGATTGTACCTCAAATGGCTCCTTCTACCCAGCACCGGCAGCCGCCGGTGCGCCATTGGCCGCTGTCGTACTTTGTTGCCGACCTCATTTTCCCGGTGCGCTTAACCGCGCCGGATGGCCGTGTCTCATAAATACTCACCACGTGCGTTCCGGAAGCTTTAGCTGACTGGTGTACACCTGACGTGCTTGTCTTAGTATCAATTCTCCTCTATCAAGGACTTTATCCAACCGGGTAGTGAGGTGAATGCTGTTTGGCCGTCAGCCAGGCTAATGCGGTTTCCGGCGGCCGATGAGGAAATAGGACCGGCCTTCGTGGCTGCCGCGGGACTGGTAGTCCAGGCCGGCTTGTTCCAGCAGTTCGAGGACCGGGCCCGCCTGGTGGGCGTCCGCCGCCTCCATGGTAATCATGATCTCCTGTCCGTCCTGGAGTTGGTTGATGGCTTTCTGGACGCGGCTCACCGTCCGGTTGTTTATTTCGGGCTCGATGTTCACGTAGATGCGGTCCATGTTTTCAAACCCCCCGGCCTCTAGTCTTTCCGGAGGCCGGGTTCTTTATGGCCCCCGGCCGTCCCCGGTCTAAGAAAGAAAAACCTCCTATAAATCTCAGCAGGAGGTTTTCTTCCAGGTGCAAAACTAATTTTAATCAGTTAAGGGCTAATCTTCTCCTATCGGATATTAACCCGCTCTCGCATCGTCTGCCAGATGGCCGGGTCTTCTAAGCCCAGACGCCACAGAGCTACCCCGGCGATGTCGTATTCCCTGATTAAATTCAGTTTTGTTTTCAGGCTTTCGGCATCTTCATACCATACTTCGTGGCGCTGGTTATTTTCGGTATAGAAATAAAACGGTGTTTGACTTATCATATCAAACAGCGGGGCGGCACCAAAATTCTTAACCCGCTGCATGGCCAACTCGTGCGACAAGTAGCCGTTCTTGTTGGTCTCCAGGTTAAAATCAAACCCGAAAACCGGTTCGGACACAATAATCTTCTGCGCAGGGATTCTATTTACGGCGTACTTAAGAACGGCGTGGTTAAAGCCGATCGACGAAACAGGTCCGGGGCCGCTCCCGGGCCATCCATGTTCGTTATACATCATCAGTACGACCAAGTCGGCCGCCCTGCCGATAGCCGCATAATCATACGGGGCTGCCCAGGAATTAGCCCAGTTATCACCTGATTTTGCCGGGACGGCAACTGTGAAAAGATATCCCTTTTGTCGCAACGCGTCGCCTAACTCCTGGTAGAAAAGAGACAGGTTATCCCGGTCGCTCACCCTGATACCTTCAAAATCCATGTTGATCCCGTCGAAGCCGTAAAAACTGATGAGCCAGGTAATGCGCTCGATACACTTTCTCCTTGACTCCGGACTCGACAGCATCTCAGTTACCAGGTTCTTTGTTAGCGACCTGTCCTCGTACAGGAAATTATGGATCACCGGTATTACCCGCACGTTGTGCGCATGGGCCGCCGCTACCAATCTGCGGGCCTCTGATTGGTCAAAGTCACCTGCTGTTTCCAGGTCCGTAGCATCCCACTGGTTCAACCGAAACCAGAACGGGGCGACGTAGGACAGGTCGTTCATATGGACAATGGTTGACCAGGCGGAGGACGGCAAATAATCTTCTTCCTCGGTATAGTAACCTACGATAAACGCATTCGGGCGCTCGTACCGCCCGCTGGCGATCCTGAGGACTTGACCGGCACGCAGAGAATCGTCAGGCAGGTTGTTGTCGGACATAATTCCGGAAACAGTCGTATTGTATAACTTGGCGATTCGATACAGGTTTTCTCCTTCAGCCACAATATGAACCGGTACCTGGTCGGGAATAACCAGCACCTGTCCGGCGTAGATCAGGTTGCTCTGTAAACCGTTTAACTGCCTGATCGTCTCGGCAGACGTTCGGTGTTTTTGCGCAATTGAATAAAGAGTGTCACCTGGCGCTACCGTATAAAGCGTCTGCGCGTAGACGGGTGTTTTCAAAAGGAACCCGGTAAACAAAAAAACCAGCGCAAATAGAAGACAGCATCGTTTACAGCTTTTTTGCACTCCTTTACCTCCCCGAAAAATAAGAACTGGTTGTAGACCATTCTATAATCTTGCTGAAGACAAAACTACATGAAATAAATGGCGCTATTTGAAATAGTTAGTCCGAGTCGATTCCGCCCGCTTGTTGCCTAATGAGCGGAATCAAGTTGCAGATTTTAATTTGGAGTATTGACTACAGGGGAAAAACCGGGAGCCAGGAACTCAACTTGTTAAGTCAACTTTCGTCGTCAGACCAAGCGTCCAACTTGAGCAACGGGCGCTGTAGAGGCGATGGTTAGGGTAATACTGACCGGTGATTGAGGTCACAGAAGAAACGCGTTGGAAGTTTTGGACTTCCGAGGCCGCTTTGCTGAAGTTGCAAGGGGCTTTTTTATTTTACAAATCGGGCTTTAACGGCTAAAATTATTTAAGATGTGCTTCATTTTATGGAAACATTATGGAGAATGCTGTCTTTTTTAAATGCACTCAATTAAAAGTTTCACCAAATTAGAAAATGAAAAAAGCCTTGTGGAGGGTCGGAAGTGCTCAAAGAACTGGATAACATCTGGGAAAGGGCGCAGCTTGCAATCACCGCCGCAAAAAGCCTCCAGGAAATCGAGGCCGCGCGGGTCCGCTTCCTGGGCAGAAAAGGGGAGCTGACGCAGATACTGCGGCAGATGGGGTCGCTGTCGGATGAAGAGAGACCCCTTATCGGGCAGCGGGCCAACGAACTTAAGGAAAGGGTTGAGCGGGCCCTCGCCGAGAGAACGGCGGTGCTGCGGGACCAAGCCATAAGCAGCAAGCTGCAGGCGGAAGCCATTGATGTGACTCTGCCCGGGCATCCGGTCATGGTAGGACACAGGCATCCTTTGAACCTGATCAGGGCGGAGATCGAGGAGATTTTTCTCGGCCTCGGTTTCAGCATCGCCGAGGGGCCCGAGGTAGAGCTGGACTATTATAACTTTGAGGCTTTGAACCTGCCGAAGGACCATCCGGCGCGGGACATGCAGGACACCTTCTTTATTTCGGACGAGGTTTTGCTCCGCACGCACACCTCGCCGGTACAGGTGCGGACGCTCGAGCGTCTTGCGCCGAATCTGCCGGTCAAAGTGATCGCGCCCGGGAAGGTTTACCGGCGGGACGACGATGCCACGCATTCCCCTATGTTTCATCAGGTTGAGGGGCTGGCGGTCGATACGGACATCCGCTTCAGCGACCTGAAAGGAATTCTTTTGGCGTTTGCCCGGGAGATGTTCGGGGCGGAAACGAGGATGCGGTTCCGTCCGAGTTACTTCCCGTTTACCGAGCCGAGCGCGGAGGTCGATATATCCTGCTTCAACTGCGGCGGTGAGGGGTGCCGGATCTGCAAGGACACCGGCTGGTTGGAGATCCTGGGCGCCGGGATGGTACACCCCCGGGTGCTCGCAGTCTCGGGCTACGATCCGGAGAAGTGCCGGGGGTTCGCTTTCGGGATGGGAATCGAACGTATCGCAATGCTTAAATACGGTGTCGGCGACTTGCGGCTGTTTTTCGACAACGACCTTCGCTTTTTAAGTCAGTTCTGAATTAGGTTCAAAGTTCAACGTTCAATGTTCAACGTTAAAGCTTTAACTTCTGACTTCTGAATTCTGACCAGGGATACCTGGCGAGGGAGGTTGTTTCGTGCGGATCCCTTTAAAGTGGCTTAGCGAACTTGTGGCGGTCCCGGTTCGGCCGGAGGAGCTGGCGGACAGGTTGACGGCGGCCGGGATCGCCGTGGATGCAGTAATTCCAGTCGGCCGGGAGATAGAAGGGGTGGTCACGGCAGTGCTTCGCGAGGTCCGCCCCCATCCGAACGCGGACCGTCTGAGCATCTGTGCCGCCGATACCGGTACCGCGGTGTACGAAGTGGTAACGGGAGCACCGAACGTTTTTCCGGAGGCGGTCGTTCCGCTGGCACTAGAAGGTGCCCGGCTGGCGGGCGGGACGGTACTGAAGAAAGCGCGTTTTCGGGGTGTTGCCTCCCACGGTATGGTATGTTCCGAGGCGGAGCTGGGGCTTGAGGACCGCTCGGCGGGAATCATGATCCTGCCGCCGGAAACGCCGCTCGGTCAGGACATCTGTGCGCTTTTAGGGCTTCCGGATGTGGTCCTGGAACTCGACCTCACACCCAACCGCGGCGACTGTCTTTCAATGCTCGGTATCGCAAGGGAAGTAGCTACCCTCTACGGCAAAGAGTTGAAAACACCGCCTGTTCTCCCGTCCGGGGAAGGGGACGCGCACAGCTACATTGAGATTGAGATCGCTGCTCCGGAACTCTGCGGGCGGTATGCAGGGCGGGTCTTCAAAAATATAAAAATAGGCCCGGCGCCGCTGTGGATGCAGACCAGGTTACGGCTGGCCGGAATGAGACCGATAAACAACATTGTCGACATCACGAACTACGTTATGCTCGAACTGGGACAGCCGCTGCATGCTTTCGATTACGAAACCCTGCGAGGCAAGAAAATTATTGTACGCCGGGCGGAGCCCGGTGAGACGCTGGTCTCACTAGATGGGGTGAAACGAGAACTCTCTGAGGCAGACCTGGTGATCGCGGATGCCGAGCGGGCGGTCGCCATAGCCGGGGTGATGGGCGGGCTTGACACCGAAGTGACCTCCGCCACGGCTACCGTGCTTCTGGAATCGGCGAACTTTAACCCCAGGAGTATCAGGCGCACTGCTCGTGCCCTCGGGCTGCGTTCGGAAGCATCTCTCCGCTTCGAAAAGGGTGTGAATATCGAGGGGGCGGTGCTGGCGGCCGACCGGACCGCCCGGCTGATTGAAGAAACCGGCGCCGGCACGGCGGTACCCGGGGTTGTGGACTGTTACCCGGTTCCGCCGCAGCAGAGAACGGTGGTTGTCCGACCGGACAAGCTTGAAGAGATCCTTGGTGCACCGCTGCCGCGGAAAGAAGCTGTAAGCTGGCTCGAACGCCTCGGTTTCGCGGTTCAGGAGAACGGGCGGCAATGGGTCGTCTCCGTCCCGGCATTTCGCCCGGATGTGGGGATCGAAGAAGATATAATGGAGGAAGTGGCCCGGGTATACGGGTACGACCATGTCCCGTCTACACTTCCGTTTGGGGAGACTACACCGGGCCGGCGTCCGCCGATCGAGACCTTTCTCGGGCGAGTTTCGGAGTTCCTTGCCGGAATCGGCCTTACTGAAGTTGTTACGTACAGTTTTATTAATCCGGTATACTTCGACCGCATGCGCTTGCAGGTCGACGACCCTCTGCGCAATGTAACCCGGCTGAAAAACCCGATCAGCGAAGAGCAGTCAGTTTTACGGACGATGTTATTGCCGGGGCTGTTGGAGGTGCTTGCGCGAAATGCCTCCCGGCGGGTGGATAACGCCGCCGTATATGAGTTGGGAAGGGTGTTTCACCCGCGTGGCGCGGAAGAGCTGCCGGAAGAACGCCTGAAGCTTGGTCTTGCGGTTATGGGGAAGGGGCCGCGGGGCTGGGGGCACCCGGCGCGGGAGATGGATTTCTTTTACCTGAAGGGCATTGTCGAGGCGCTCCTCAGGGAAACGGGCATAAAAGAACCGGTATTTACACCGCTTGCCGCCCACCTTTCTCTTCACCCTGGTCGCGCGGCCCGCATTTCGATGGATGCCGGGGAAATCGGGTTCCTGGGCGAGGTCCACCCGGAGGTTCTGGAGGCGTTTGACATTTCCAGCCGGGCGGTTGTTGCGGAGTTTGACGTGCAAGCGCTTTTCGCGGCACGGAAGGCCGCCGCTTTTGTAGAATTACCGCGGTTTCCGGGAGTAATCCGGGACATTGCATTCTTCCTCCCGGAAGAAATTCCCGCGGCAGCAGTCGCGGAGGCAATAAAGACTGCGGCGGGAGATTTACTCCGAAACCTGGAGCTTTTTGATGTGTATAAAGGGGCGAAGTTGCCCGAAGGGACGAGGAGCCTTGCCTTTTCAATGCTTTTTCAGGCGGACGACCGTACCCTGACCGACGAAGAGGTGAGTTCCCGGCTTAAAGCTGTAGTAAGGAAGCTCGAAAAAGAATTTGGTGCTGTTCTGCGGTCCTAACCTGCAGGAATTTGTTTCAATGTGGCGAAAACCTGCGTAATGCCACATTGGAGGGAAAATTATGCCGGCAAAGGAGAACCGGGTTGAGGTCGAAATCGGCGGTGAACCTTATGTTTTAAAGAGCGACGCACCTTCCGAATACATCGAGAGGGTAGCGCACCTCGTAAATAAAAAGATAAAGGAGGTTCGCACGCGCAATTCGCGCCTGTCGCTTTTAAAAGCGACTGTTGTAGCGGCGCTCAACATTGCCGACGATTACCTCCGGCTGAAGGACGAGCATGAGGACCTGGTGAAGCTTATTGAGGCTGAGCGGGTAAAATAGAGGTGAGAGGGGGTTTGGGTGTTGAAGATACAGGATATCTATAATCTTGCCGTCGCGCTGGGGATGAGCAGGGACCCCCGGGGTGAAGAGGCGGTCAGGGCGCTTTTGGCGAAAGAACGCGAGCGTTACGAGGAAATGAAGGAAGATGAGAGAGAGGAGTACGATACCGAAAAACTTAACAACCCGTATGCAGACACGCGAGTCCTTTACGGCGACCCGGAACGCGAGGTAAGGCGGGTATTTGCGGGTATAGATATGGAAGCAGCGGAGGTGCTCCTGGCGGACCGGCTTGCAGAAAAGGGCCGGCCGGTGGATCTGATTATCGCCCATCACCCCGAGGGGCGGGCAATCGCCGAACTTTACGAAGTGATGCACCTGCAGGAGGACGTCCTGGCCCGGTTCGGCGTGCCGATAAACGTGGCGGAGGGAATCATGGCCTCGCGGATCAGCGAGGTTAAGCGGGGGCTGATGCCGCTGAACCACTTCCGTGCCGTGGATGCTGCGAAGCTGCTCGATATTCCGCTCATGTGCGTGCACACCGCGGCGGATAACCTGGTGACCGATCACCTCCAGCGTCTTTTTGACGAGCGTAAACCGGAGCGTCTATCCGATTTGATCAAGCTCCTCAAAGAAATACCCGAATATAAGACGGCGGCCGTCCAGGGTGCGGGCCCTACAATCGTGGTGGGTGAGAAGGACCGCCGTGCCGGGAAGGTCTTTGTGGACATGACCGGCGGTACAAGCGGGTCCCAGGATGCTTACGCCAAACTGGCGGTGGCCGGGGTCGGCACAGTGGTCGGGATGCACATTAAGGAAGAGCACCGCAAAGAGGCGGAAAAGAACAATATAAACGTGGTGATTGCCGGCCATATGGCAAGTGACTCGCTTGGGATGAACCTCTTTTTGGACGAGGTTGCACGGGAGGGAATCGAGATCATAGCCGGTTCAGGGCTGATCAGGGTGGCCAGAGCATAATGCGCGTTCCTGAACTTTTGGCCCCTGCCGGCAACTGGGAGGGGCTCGCGGCTGCGGTCCAAAACGGCGTGGATGCGGTATATCTGGGAGGAAAGGAATTCAACGCCCGCCGGCAGGCACCGAATTTTACCCCCGAAGAACTGAAACGGGCTATCGTTTATGCGCACATCCGGGGTGTAAAGGTTTACGTAACAGTAAATACGGTCCTGTCAGACGAAGAAATGGAGGAGGCGACACGCTTCCTCCGTTTCATCTATGAGTCCGGCGCCGATGCAGCCATTATCCAGGACACCGGCCTCCTACGCCTCGCCCGGAGGGTGGTTCCTGAACTCTGCCTGCACGCCAGCACCCAGATGACGGTCCATAACGCTCCCGGGGCAGCATTAGCCCGGGACTCCGGTATCACCCGGGTGATCCTCGCGCGAGAACTCTATCTGCGAGAGATAGAATCTCTAAAAAGAGAAACAGGCGTTGAGGTGGAGGTCTTTGTTCACGGCGCCCTGTGTGTCTGTTATTCCGGGCAGTGCTTGATGTCGAGCATTATCGGAGGACGGAGCGGCAACCGCGGGCTGTGTGCGCAGCCCTGCCGCCTGCCGTACACTCTGGCCGGTGAGACCGGAGCCTCGCTTGCCGCCCCTGCGGCAGCGGGTGAGTTTCTCCTTTCAACCAAAGATATAAACCTCAGCCGCCATCTTCCGGTCCTTGCGTCGGCGGGGGTGGATGCACTGAAGATTGAAGGGCGGTTGAAGCGGCCGGAATATATAGCGACGGTTGTACGCATATACCGTACCTTGCTCGACAGATTAGGCCGGGGAGATTTCTACGTCAAGCCGGAAGAAACGCTCGCGCTCGCGCAGGCGTTCAACCGCGGCTTTTCGCCGGGGTACGTTCTGGGTCGGCCGGGCAGGGACCTGATGAGCTACCGCAGGCCAAACAACAGGGGTGTTTTCCTGGGGAGAGTCCTTTCGTACGACCGCGAACGCCGGGTGGCGCAGATAAAGCTGAGCCAGCCTTTGCGCGCCGGCGACGGGGTCGAGTTCTGGATTTCCGAGGGGGGCCGGGTGGGAACCGAGGTAAGAAGCCTGGTTGTGGACGGGGAGGACAGACCCGCAGCGCAAGCGGGTGAAACCGTCGAAGTTACTGTGGCCGGTCGGGTCAAACCGGGTGACCGGGTGTTCAAGACGGCGGATGCAGCTCTGCTGCGTGAGGCGCAAGCAAGTTTCACGGGTGTTAGGGAGCGGAAGAAGGTCCCGCTTTTCTTTGAGGTGCGGGCACAGTTAGGGGAGCCGGTTGCAGTACGGGTTCGCGATAACGAAGAAAACTTTGGGGAGGGTTTTACTCGTTCGCCTGCGGTACGGGCGGAGAAACGGCCGTTGACGCTGGAGCTGCTTCAGGATCAGATGGGGCGGTTGGGTAATACACCCTTTGAAATGGATGAGCTCACAGGCGAGATCGGCGAAGGGCTTTTTATCCCGTTAAGTGAGCTCAACGACGCGCGCCGCAAGGCGGTCGGCGAAATTGAGGATGCACGGCAGCGCATTCCGCCGCCGCTGGCGGACACAGTCTTCGCTACACGTCTTGCGGCAGCGCTTCGGATAAAGCCGCGGGCGGGAAGGGAGAAACCCTACCTCGCAGTAAGTTGCGGCGATGTTGACGCGGTGGAAGCGGCCCTTGCAGGCGGGGCCGACAGGATTTATTTCGGAGGAGAAAGCTTCCGGAGCCGCCTGCAGGAGAGTACCGAACCGGAGGCATTGGCGGAGGTCAGCGAACGTGTTTGCGAACGGGGCCGGGAGGTTTTCCTGCTCACGCCCAGGATAACCAAGGATAAGGAACTGAAGGCGGTCGTTTCCGCGATAAATAAAGCGGCTTCCCAAACCACGGGGGTGATGGCCGGGAACCTCGGGTTACTGCGGGAGTTAAGGCGGAAAACGGCGCTCCCGGTCTGGGCTGATTATTATTTAAATATTTTCAACCTGCAAGCGATAGCCTTTTTCCAAGAATGTGGGGTATCAGGGGCAACGCTCTCGCCGGAATTAACACTTGCGCAAGTGGAAAGCATTGTCGCAAGAAGTCCTCTTCCAGTCGAAGTCCTCGTTCACGGGCTCTTTCCGCTGATGGTGTCGGAGTATTGCCTGGTGGGGAGTGTTTTGGGTAATATGGCGTTGGGGCGTCGCTGCGGTGTGCCCTGCCGTGGAAAAACATTCTACCTCCGGGACCGCTTGGGCGTGCTCTTCCCGGTCTTTACGGACACCGCCTGCCGGATGCACATCCTTAACAGCCAGGAACTTGTAATGCTGGGGCACCTTCCGGCGCTTGTTCGGGCAGGGGTCTCGGGCTTCCGGATCGAGGCACGCACCCGCGACGCGGCGTACGTATCGAAGGTAACACGGGCGTACCGCCAGGTCTTGGACGCGGTGCTGGCAGGGACGCAGGTGGCGCTCGAGGAGTTGGAGCGGCATCTGACAGAGGGAACGCGGTTCACCCGGGGTCACTATTTCCGGGGAGTGACGTGAGGTGATGGATGAACCGTTAAGGCGCCAAGGGCACATATTATGGAAAGAATCAGATAAAAGCAGATTATGGAATATTACGAATTGTTCTAAGATGGGAGCAAGGAATATATAAAGGCTTTGTGAGAGAAAATTCACTAAATAGTCACACAAAGACACGAAGACCCAAAGTTGATCTTGGCGTCTTGGCGGTATATACAAGGGATGAAGGATGAATTCGGGGAGTGGTGTGAAGCTTGAACGAACGAGTGCTGCGGCGGCTCGAGTTTGATCTGGTCCGCGATCGCCTTGCCGGATATGCAGAAAGCAGTATCGGGCGTGAGCTGGCGCAAAACCTCCGCCCTGTAACGGATGTTGCTGCTGTAAAACTATGGCTTGCGCATACCGCCGAGGCACGGGAGCTATTTCGCCTCGAACCCGGTTTTGAACTCCGCGGCTGGTTCGACATCCGCGCTGAACTCAAACGTGTACTACAGGGGGGCGTCCTTGAGGCGCGTGAACTGCATCGGATTGCGGAGACGCTTGCCGTTATCCGCCGCGTAAAGGCCTTTTTCAAAGACCACGGGGATAAATACCCGGCGCTGAGACAGGTTGCTGCCGGTCTCACTCCCTTTCCGGAGCTTCAAACACGGTTGAAGAAATGCATCCGCCCGCCCAGCACTCAGCCCGCCGAGTGCTGGGTGGCCGATACGGCGTCCCCCCGGCTTGCGGATATCCGGCGGCGCACCGAACGCCTGAGGGGTGAGATCAAAGAGACCCTCGAACGTTACGTTCGTTCGCCGGCTTGGCAGAAGTATTTGCAGGAGCCGCTGGTTACCATCCGTGAAGAACGCTATGTTTTGCCCGTTAAGATTGAATACCGGGAAAAGGTCGCCGGACTGGTCCACGATCAATCGGCAAGCGGCGCTACCCTGTTTATCGAACCGATGGCCGTGGTCGACAAAGGGAACGAAATCCGCAGGCTGAGGGCTGCCGAGCAGCAGGAGGTCGAGAGGATACTAGGCGAACTCTCGGCGGCGGTGGGGGCCGTGGCTGCGGAGATCCTTAGTTCAACCGAAACACTCGGCCGCCTGGACTTCATCATGGCCAAGGGGCGGTACAGTGCGGCTTTGGACGCCCTAACGCCGGTTATTCTTGACGAACCCAAACTGGAGTTGATAAAAGCCCGGCACCCCCTTTTAGGACGCAAAGCGGTGCCGGTTGACATACGCCTCGGAAAGGATTTTGACATCCTGGTTATAACCGGGCCTAACACAGGCGGTAAAACTGTCACCTTAAAAACCGTGGGCCTCTGCGTCCTGATGGTTCAATCCGGGCTGGAGCTCCCGGTCGCGGAGGGAAGTGAGGTCGGGGTTTTCGAGGAGATTTTTGCGGACATCGGCGATGAGCAGAGCGTCACCGAAAGCCTGAGCACCTTCTCTTCGCATATGCGAAATATAACGGGCATCCTGGAAAAAGCGGGTGGACGGTCGCTCGTACTGCTTGACGAGCTTGGTGCGGGGACCGATCCGAAGGAAGGGGCGGCCCTGGCCTGTGCCATACTGGAGGAGCTTGAACGGCGCGCAGCCAAGACAATCGCCACAACCCACAGCGGGGAACTGAAGCGATTCGCCGCCGGGCGGTCCCGGGTGGTAAACGCTGCTGTTGATTTTGATCCCGAAACGTTGTTACCGACTTACCGTCTGGTCATCGGCCAGCCCGGGCGTTCCAACGCTTTTGAAATCGCCCGGGGGCTCGGCCTTGCTGCAGAACTGGTGGCGCGGGCCAGGGAGTTCTTAGGTCCCGAGGAGCAGCGGCTGCATGAGCTGGCCGACGAGATGG
Organism: Bacillota bacterium; assembly: GCA_040757355.1. Classification (GTDB taxonomy): domain Bacteria; phylum Bacillota; class Desulfotomaculia; order Desulfotomaculales; family Ammonificaceae; genus DTYU01. The sequence goes on from JBFLWY010000022.1 coordinate 15,502, forward strand.
AAAGGGCGCGGCGCAGGGCGGAGGCGGAAGCGGCGGAATCGTCCCGGCTGAGGGGCGAAGCTGCTTCACTTAAGGCTGAGTATGAGGGCAGGCTTCAGGAGCTTTTGTCCAAGAGGGAAAAAATTTTGGCAGAGGCGAGGGAGAGTGCCGCCTCTATGGTGCGGCAGGCGCGGCAGGACGCTGAAGCGGTCATCCAGGATCTTCGCGAGAGAATAAAAGCTGAAGAGCGGCGGGAACAGGAGATGGCCGTGCAGGCGGCCAGGGAGCGCCTGCGCAGGTTGGGTGAACGCTATATTCAACCGGTTCCTTCGTTTAGAGAAAGCTCAGCGCCGGCGTCCGTCCAACCGGGTGGAGCCGTTTATGTGCCGCAGTTCGGTCAGGAGGGCACCGTTGTTGACGTGCCGAGGGAAGGGACGGTCAGTGTCCAGGTGGGCTCCTTCCGCGTCGACCTTCCCGCTGCGGCGGTTAGACCGGTGGCAGAACGGCGGTCTGCCGGTGGGGTCCGGTTTACCGGTACCGTTACACCGGTGCGTTCAAATGTTGATTTGCGGGGGCGCCGTGTTGAGGAAGCCCTTCAGGAACTGGAACAGCATCTTGATGCAGCGCTCCTTTCCGGACTCGGCCGAGTTGATATTATACACGGATACGGTACCGGGGCGTTGCGGGCGGCCGTAAAGGAGTACCTGACAGGACACCCGCGGGTCAAAACCTTCCGGGCCGGCGGTCCGGGGGAAGGCGGCGGCGGAGTAACCGTTGTGGAGCTTGAGTAGGCGAATAGCATCAAAAGACCTTACCGTCGCAGTATAAAAGCAGTATAATAGTATTCGTGGTGGGGAAAATGCGTGCTGTAGAGGAATGCTACGATTGTCTCGAACGTCTGATAATCACTACGGCTACTCTGGCGACGGATGAGCCGCGTTTGCAGGAACAAGCGGTGGAGACCGGCCAGAATGTCTTAAAAAAAGAGTTTTCCTTTGAGCGGATTCCCGCCATGATCGCCGCGGCGGCCCAGCGCGCAATCAGGGATCTTTGCGGAAACGCCGATCCTTTTCGGGAAGTCAAAGACCGCGAACTCGCTCTTTCGGCACAGCTTGTCAATGAGGCGATGCGCTTTTCCGGTGAGGGATGGGACGGTCTTTTCCGCTTAGCCGCCCTGGGCAACACGGTGGACTTTTTTCGAGATCTGGAAACAGTGGCCGAGGAAATGGGGCGGCCGGTGGACTTCGTGGTCAACGAAATCCCGGTCTTCCTTGGACGGTTAGAAAGCGCGCGCCGGATCCTGTTCATGACCGACAATGCCGCCGAATGCTACTTCGATTTGCCTCTTTACCGCTGTCTTTCCGAGGCGGTTGAGGAGGTTATCTATGTGGTTAAGGCGCGGCCGGTGCAAAACGATCTCACCCTTACGGATTTAAAAGCGTGTGGGTTGAAGGAAGCATTTAAGCGTGTGGAAACTACCGGAACGGACTCCCCCGGTCTTGATATGGAAGCGGCCTCGCCCGAGTTCAAGACGCTTTACTCCGGCGCGGATCTTATCCTGGCAAAGGGAATGGGTTATTACGAAACATTTTCAGAAGTTAAAGACGATAGGGTTATGCACTTGCTGAAGGCTAAATGCCGCCCTGTAGCCGCGGCAATCGGGGTGCCGCAGGGCAGCTTTGTTGCGGCTTTCAGCTCGAAATAAGGAGGGGGAAGATGTTAGTACTGGAAAGCCTCAGCGTGGCGGTAGCCGGCCGCCCGGTGCTGAATGAGATAAACCTGGAGATTAAACCCGGTGAGACTCACGTCCTCTTCGGACCCAACGGTTCCGGCAAGACCACTCTCTTAGGAACGATCATGGGTTTCCCGCGCTATGAAGTGACCGCCGGCCGGATACTTTTTCACGACAAAGACATCACTAGGTTACCGGTGAACGAACGGGCGGCCATGGGTATCGGGATGGCGTTCCAGAGACCGCCCACGCTCCGTGGGGTGATGTTGCGGGATATCGTTCAGATAGCTTCCCGGAAGCAGGTTTCACCGGATACGCTGGCCGGCAGTTTAAACATGAACGACTTCCTCGAACGGGAGGTCAACCACGGGTTTTCGGGAGGGGAACTGAAGCGTTCCGAGCTACTGCAGCTTTTGGCGCAGAATCCCGATCTTATCCTGCTGGACGAGCCTGAATCCGGGGTAGACCTTGAGAACATGGCGCTTATCGGCCAGGCAATCAACCACCTCTTAGAGAAAGAGGTTGCCCCGTGGGATAGCCGGTCGCTACGTGAGATACGACGGGGCCGTACCAAATCCGGACTGATTATCACCCATACCGGGTACATCCTGAATTACGTAGAAGCCGATGTGGGCCACGTCCTCTATAAAGGGATGCTCTCATGCAGCGGAAACCCGCGGGAACTTTTTGGTTGCATTAAACGCATCGGGTACGGCGATTGCGTTCGCTGTGCCCTTCAGGAAGTAAGGGGGATCAGCATCGATGTCTGAGGACATTAAGCAGGAATTCCTCCAAGAGGCGGAACCACACTCTTATATCGACGATCTCAGTATACTTCCGGCTACGGAAAAAGAACGCCTGCTGTATACGGGCATAGACGTGACCGGTAAAGGCAGGGCCGGAACCTTTATGCAGCTTGACCATTCGGTGGTCCATTGCCGGAGTGTTCAAGAAGGGGTCGAAGTCTTGAACATCCGGGACGCCGTCGAGAAGTACGACTGGATCGGTGAGTATTTCGGCCGTTTGATTCCCCTAGAAGGAAAATTAGACGGGCGGCCGCTGACCGGCTATTTTATCAGGGTTTTACCGGGAGTTAAGACCCGGTATCCCGTGCAGGCAAGCCTTTACATCGGGCGTGAGGGCCTTGCACAGGAGGTATACAACCTGGTGCTAGTGGAAGAGGGGGCGTCCCTTGATGTGATCACCGGTTGCGCAACCGGTGCTTTGGTGCACCGTGGTTTGCACATAGGGATTACCGAAGCTTACGTGAAAAGAGGGGCGAAGCTAAGCTTCACAATGATTCACAACTGGGGCAAAGAGGTGGTGGTGCGGCCGCGGGGCGCAACACTTGTGGAGAGCGACGGGGTCTTTTTGTCCAATTTCGTCTGTCTCAGCGGAGTAAAGAGCCTGGAAATGAATCCTTTCACCCGCCTTGCGGGTGAATCGGCGGTGGCCCGCTACAACACCATCCTCGTAGCGCCGCCAGGGACGATGATGGACACCGGTTCGCGGGTTTTCCTGAGTGCGCCGAGGACCAAGGCGGAGATCATCTCCCGGGCGATTACCACCGGCGGCGAGATCATCAGCAGGGGATACATTGCCGGAGAGGTGCCGGGGGCTCGGGGTCACCTTGAGTGCCGGGGCCTGATGCTCTCAGAACACGGCCGGATTTATGCCATCCCTGAATTGGAGGCGTCGGTTGCCAACGTCGAACTTTCGCATGAAGCCGCTGTCGGAAAGGTGGCGGAAGAGGAAATTGAGTACCTGATGGCGCGCGGGCTTGACGAGGAAGAAGCAACGGCTACCATTGTGCGGGGCTTTTTGAACGTACGCATTGAAGGCTTGCCCGAGGTGTTGCAGGCGGAGATAGACCGGGCCATTGCCGATTCGCAGCTCGGTATCTGACCGCTGCAAGGTTTCACCTGGCAATTAGGAAGTGCCCACTTTTCAAACGGCCTCTGGGCTTTCCGTTTTGGGTGAATCAGCGGGGTAAGAACGAAAGCCGGCCTGTCCCTGTGGGGGCTGAGGTTCAGAAACCATATTATGATTATTCAAATGGTTGCTTGCAAAGTGTACTTTCTTATGCGGCCTTTTTTTACCGAAAGTTCATCCTTTTCGGGTATTTATTAATTGAATAGTCTTACAATTGTTGGACTTAAGGTTTTAGGAGCTTGTTTATGAATGGTAACCACCATGCATTTGGGGTAAAAACTGCCGAATATTGTTGAAATATGAATATTACCAGCGATTATCGGCCATTTCGTTGACACAATTTGTATTGAGTTGCTATAGTAAATAAAGGCACTTTCAAGCAAATCTGAACTTAACTGAAGTAATAACACTAAAAGTCCGATGAACCATTGTGATAGTAGAGAGATGAAGCGCTGACTGAGCCACCTCCCAGATGCGAAAGGCTACGATCCTGGAAAGGAAGTTCAGAACGATGAGCCGGGGAGCACTAATTATAATCGTTAGTGCAACGCTCCTGTTGACAGTGGGTTTCGCAGGACAGGCCTTAGCCTGGACTCACGGACAGTTTTCCGCTACAACGGATGCCTGCGCCGGCTGCCACGTTGCGCACGCTGCTCCCGCAGCGAACCTTTTAAGAATATCAAGAGCCACTCAAACAGAGTTCTGCTATTACTGTCACGGTTACGGTGCTACCGGCGCTCCCTACGACATCCAGTACGGCAAGATTATCGCGGGTGCGACCACTTACCGTTCGGGGGCCGGCGGGTTCGAGCGGATCTGGGTCGGCCCGGGCAGTGAGGACTATCAAACGGTCACCTCGCGGCATACCGTCACCGGCTACCTTCCGGACGGGCTGAATATAGCAGGCGCGTGGAGCGGCGCGGGTGCAGCTCAGTTTGTCATTCCGGGGGGCACCGATACACTTACCGGCAACGGCCTCACCTGCGGGTCCTGTCACGACCCGCACGGCGGCGGCAAGATACCGCAAACCGTTTCCTGGACGCCGCCTGGTTCAGGTGAGGCATACAGTGTCGCGAATGCTTCCGCCTACAACCCGCGGTTGATGCAAACCTCCATTCTCGGTAAAACGGTTGATAAGGTTATATTCCAAGAGGAGTCTGTCGGTACATTTACTTATTCAAGCGTTGATTCCGGTGTTTACCGCGTGACCCAGTACGTTTACGGCACATCTTCCTGGTGCGGCGCCTGCCACAACAAGTTTGACACCAGTACTGCCGGCGACCGGATCGCCGGAACAGGGCACGCCGGTCAGTTCCTCAGCATGTGGCGCCACCCGGTGGATGTCCATGCTTCTCTTCCTACCGCCGCCGAAATGGGTGACGGGACCGTTGATACCGGTACGCCGCTCGAGATCTGGACCTCCGGTTTCAACGGCCTGCCGGACAAGGTGGCGTGCTTGACCTGCCACCGGGCGCACAGCTCTACGGCGGTGATGGAAGACTGGGCGGCGGATTGGCCGCGGGATCCGGGTGTGGGCGGCAGGAGTAACACCTCTGCGCTGCTGCGGATGGACAACCGGGGTACCTGCCACAACTGCCACGGGGCGGGGCTGTATAACACGTGGAATGATCCGCGGATTAATTGCGCTGAGTGTCATCCTGATACGGACAGCGGTCATAATGGCGACGGCGATGTTGACTGTGATTTTTGCCATTCTTAGTTAGCCGGGGGTGGACCTTGCCGACGGGGGGTCCGCCGAATGAAGATCAAACACGTTCTGCTTTTTGTGTTGCTGCTGATGCTTTTTGCCGTCGTACCGTTAGAGGATAGGGGGGAGTCCGGCACAGCCGAGTGCGGCACGTCGAGTCCCGTCAGGGTAGAGATTAAGACCGATAAAAAGTACTACCTGATGGACCCTTACTACTGGGTGTACAGTGCTGCGAAATTCAGGTGGTGGTATCCTCCCTACGCGAACCCGAATTTCTGGCCGGAGGAGGGCTATACCCGAACGGTTAACTTTACTGTATACCTGAAGCAGTCTGACGGGAGTCCGGCCGATGTGGGGGGCGTAGTCTACCAAGTCGTGTACGGGGGTAATGATGTTCTTACAGTCGGTGACGCTACGTACGCTGAGGCCGGAGTATATACCGGTTCGTTCGTGCTCAGTGAAAGTAATCTCGGCGGTGCTTCTTTCACCGGCCAGCAGCCGCGAAAGTTTATGATTCAGGCTCTGGTCGACGACAAGGTGGTCAAAAGGGAAGCGATCTACGTCGGCCGCTGGGGGTGCGACCGCTGCCACATTTCCCAGGACCTGGCGCGGCAGCTATACCCGTGGTCTTATCCGTCCGGAGGGCCGCTCGGCCCCCATTACTGGGGGAATATTCTCGGCAGGAACGACCCGTCCGGGGGTACGGACCCGCTGTCGTATGAAGGCTTTGACCTAAGCTACCTTGTTGATGTAGCGGGGGCGGTCTATACGGCTGAGGAGAAAACGCATACGCCGTACGACTACCTTACCGCTTCCCCCGACCTTGAGCACGAACTGCCGGGCTACCACGAGCGGACGAACGTAAAACAGGGGGGCAACGTGGCCTGTACACCATGCCACCAGGGTTCGGGCCGCGTCCGGTATCCGTGGGGCGGGACGGGCGAGTATCCGTGGCTGGGGAACAATAGGTCCCTGACGGTGAAGTGCACCTTCTGCCACGGCATCGAGGGCGGCTACACGCCGTCCGGGCTGTTGGATTGGCCCGGCAACTACGCTCAGAACTGGACGATGGGTTCGAAGTGGGTCCACAACAGCGGCTTTTCCGCCTTACACGGCGACTGTACGAATGCCCGCTGCCACGGGCACATAAGCGACACGGCGGAGGGTGAGATAGACTGTTGCAAACCCGCTTGCCAGGATTGCCACGCCGTTCCGTAAGTTGTGAGTCTTAGTACTAAGGCTCACCTTGAAAATATGGTTAAAAATGTATGAGCGTTAACTAATTAATAAAGTAGAGATAAATAACGCCTTATTTTTATATGTCGACAGTTGTGCCGGAGGGGTTGTTAAGTGAAAAGGTATTTATTGGTTTTTCTGCTGCTGGCGGCCGTTTTTGCCGTTGGTCCACCTTTGGACGGCAACCAGGCAGTTGGTACAGCTGAAGGCAGCGCCCTGGGCCCCGCCAGGGTGGAGATAAAAACCGATAAGAAGTACTACCTGATGGACCCGTACTACTGGGTGTACAGTGCCGCGAAAGCAGATTTACCAGGACCCGCCGGAAACCCGCATTGGTGGCCGGAAGATGGTTATAGCCGTACTGTATATTTTACGGTCTACGTGGGTGACTTAAGCGGAAACCCAATGGATGTAGAAGAAGGCGTTGTCTACGACGTGGTTTATAACGGCGGACGTACTCTCAAAGAAGGTTCGACAACGTATATCCAAACCGGGGTTTATAGCGGTTCTTTTATGCTTTCTGAAGGCGATCTCGGCAGGGAGTCGTTTACCGGTTGGGAACCCAAGGAACTAACCGTCAGGGCGAAAATTGGTACCCAAATAATCAAACGGCAACCGATCCACATCGGCCGCTGGGGCTGTGACCGTTGCCACTTGGAGTCTAACCTGGCCAAGTCAATTTATCCCTGGTGTGCGCCAACAGGAGGATACTGGGGTCCCCATGGCTGGTACGGTCAGTTGGGGGGAGCGGGTAGTAGCGGTGAGATGTTCGACCTGAGCAATCTCACCGATCCCGAAAAAACACATACCCCGGGAGACTTGTTGACCGGAACATACGGGCATGAGTATACGATTCAGAAACAATGCGGTAATTCCGCCTGTTCGCCTTGCCACCAGGGTTCAGGCCGGTTGCGTTATCCTTGGTACACACCCCCGTACTATACACACCCTGGTGAAAAAGTCGAGTGTACTTATTGTCACGGCATCGAAGGAGGATATTTGCCGTCCGGTGTGCTGGATTGGTCTTCGACAATGAGTCAGTATTTTAATAACTGGGCTAAGGGTTCAAAATGGAAGGACAATGCTGGCTTCTCCGCCTTACACGGTGATTGTACAAACGCCCACTGCCACGGGCGTATAAATGATGACGCCGAAGGCGAGATTAACGTCGCTAGGCCGGTATGCCGAGATTGTCACGCTGTTCCATAGCCGGATAGATCCGGCTTTTTTTATAGCATATGCAACCGATTTGGAAGTGAAAACTCCGATTTTTCGGAGCGGTCACGGGCACGAAAATGTGCCGCCGCCGCCCGATACGCCTCGCGATCCCTACCTGGCGCGGCAGACCTGCTCCAACTTCGGGTGTCACGGGCATATAAACGATAACGCGGCCGGTGAAATCGACCACGCCAAGCCGGACTGCCGTTTCTGCCATAACATCCACAACTGATGAGTAGACGAAAGTAGGCTTATACAGGAGAACCTCCGGTCACCCGGAGGTTTTCGCGTTTCCATCTGGAACCTGTTATTTTAAAAACTGTCCCTGTGAACAAGCTGCATCGTTATCTGTCCTCTTACTTAGTCCGGTTGCTGTCCCTGCACTTGGTACTGAACCAGCCCTTAAACCGAGGGTTGGTCCCCGGCGGCTGCCAACCTTACTACCTGCCGTGTGCTTCCCTCTGGGGGCCGGTGGGGTTTTCAGGTTCTGCTGATTAAAAGCTGTTACAATTACATCAGCCACTCCCCTAACCGCTGTGACCTAACGCTCCCGCCGGGCCATGTAAGCGATCACATCGGCGACCCTCTGGGAGTAACCCCACTCGTTGTCATACCACGCAATCATTTTGACCATCACCCCGTCGATCACCATTGTAGAGAGAGCGTCAATGATACAGGAGTGGGGGTCCCCGTTAAAGTCCTTGGAGACGAGCGGCTCATCGGAATACTTCATTATTCCCCGGAGCGGTCCGTCAGCGGCCTTCTTGAAGAATCCGTTTACTTCCTCTTTTGTGGTGGGCTGCGAAACCTCTACCACTAAGTCGGTAAGCGATACGTTCGGCGTGGGCACCCGCACTGCGAGCCCGGTCAGCTTGCCTTTTAGTTCCGGGAAGATCAGCCCTACAAGTTTCGTGGCGCCCGTGGTGGTGGGAATCATTGAGAGACCGGCGGCGCGGGCGCGGCGCAGATCACGGTGCGGGAGGTCCAAAAGGTTCTGGTCGTTGGTGTAGGAATGTACCGTGGTCATGGCTCCGCGCACGATCCCAAGGTTGTTGTGTAGCACCTTAACCAGCGGGGCCAGACAGTTGGTTGTGCAGGACCCGCACGAGACAACATCATGTCTTTCGGGGTTGTACCAATCCTCGTTCACACCCATTATCAGGGTAACGTCTTCGGGCATGGTGGCGGGGGCGGTGATGACGACCTTACGGGCACCGGCCTCAAGGTGCCACTTCGCGTCTTCGTAATTGGTAAAGCGGCCGGTTGCCTCTACGACCACTTCCACACCCACTTGCCGCCACGGGATGTTCGCCGGGTCTTTCTCGGCGAAAACCCTGATTTCCCGGCCGTTTACCCGGATGACGCATTCGCCGGCGTCGATATCTGCGTTAAACCGGCCGTGGACGGAGTCGTATTTCAAAAGGTGGGCGAGTGTTTGAGCGGTAGTTAGGTCATTGACCGCCGTTACCCGGATGTCGTCACGATCCTCGACGACTCGGAAAAAGTTGCGCCCGATGCGCCCGAATCCATTGATACCGACCTTTACTGCCATAGGCGTCCTCCCTTTCAGCACTTCAATAGATAATGGCAAGAGTACGGCCCAACAAGCTCATACTGACAGCCCAGCACTCAGCGTGGCTTTTAAACTTCAAAAAAGAAACCTTCATTAGCCTACCATTTTCCTTCCCGGTGGCGACCCAGCACTCAATGTAATCCTTGAAGCTTAACCCAGCACTCAATATAACCTTGAAGTTTGAAAGCTATCACTTCATTAGACTAAAGAAGGTCTCTCCTCCAAAGCTCAAAAAGTCCTATTGAGTGCTGGGCATTTAAGCTCAATGAAGGTCTGTCCTTCAAAGGGCAAGAAGTCCATTGAGTGCTGGGTCGTGAACGACTTCTTCTTCTGATTCCTCCGGTTCGCTGCCGTTTTGTTTTATTTCGCTTCCGGTCTCTTCTGGGGCTCCGGTTTTCTCGTCAAGCTCCCACTTAATCTCCAGCTCTACCTCTTTTTTCCCCTTCCTCGCTTCGGCTTCAAACTCCACTTCGGCTTTCTCCGGCAGTTCCACTGTTGTTTTGTCTATTGTTAGTTTACCTTCTTTAATCTGTGCTACAACACTTTCGAGAAAAGCAGCGAGTTCTTCCCTTGTCTTAACCCATTTTAGCTTTGTCAAGACATACACCTCCGTGCTGAATTTTAGACTTCCCGTTTCCTTTAAGCTTATACAAAAGGAAAAGGTTGCCGCTGCATAGATATTACAGATTTCGGCTCAAGGTTATTATATCCTCCAAATTGTTCTACAAAATGGTCTTTGACCAGACTTGATTTACTAAGGCGAGTTAAGCATAATTAAGTCACACCGGTTAATCCTAAATCTGCCGGAAATAAATGTCGAGGTCGGTCGTGAATAAGAGTTGGGGGCAGTGGTTTTTAACAGACGTAAAGCGGGCCGTTAAGGACTACGAGATGATTTCCCCGGGGGACGAGGTGGCGGTCGGCCTCTCCGGCGGAAAGGACAGTATGGCGCTGTTGTATGTTCTGGCTTACCTGCGGGATTACTCCCATCTCTCTTTTTCGCTAAAGGCCGTCCATGTTGACGCCGGGTGGGGAACGGTTGATTACTCCTCGCTTAAAGCATTTTGTACGGCCAAAGGAGTAACACTGTATACCGTAAGGTACCCTATCGCACAGATCATTGCCGAAAGAGAGGAAAAGAGCGCCTGTTCCCTTTGCGCAAAGCTGCGGTCCGGCCTGCTGAACTCGCGCGCCAAAGAATTGGGTTGCAACCGGGTGGCTCTGGGACACCACCTTGATGACGTGATTGAGACCTTTTTCTTGAACCTGCTATACGCAGGGAGTATCAAGACCTTCCGTCCGGCGGTATACCTTGACCGGATAGGGCTTTACCTCATCAGGCCGTTCAGTTACCTGCCGGAGCGGAAGTTGGCTGCGCTGGTTGCGCAGGAGAACATACCGGTGATACCGCCCGCCTGCCCTTATGCCGGCAAGACGAGACGGGAGAGCATGAAAGACATTGTCAGGTGCATCACCGAAAGGTATCCTGAGTTTCGCGCCCGCTTCAGGTGTGCACTGGAAAACGTCAGCTTTAACGACCTCTGGCAGCAGCGCCGGGCGAAAACATCCCGTATTCTGGATAATAGCGAGGAAAGACTGAACGGAGGGGTCAATGGTGATTGTGACCACGGCAGAGGTGATCCCGGGCAGGGAGATCGGTGAAACGCTCGGTGTCGTGATGGGTAGCACCGTCAGGGCACGCTGGTTCGGCAGAGACATTGCCGCAGCGCTTAAGCAGATCGTCGGCGGCGAGATCAAGAGCTATACCGACATGATGGAAGCGGCACGAAAACAGGCGCTGAACCGCTTAACGGAGGAGGCGGCCGGGCTTGGTGCGGACGCAGTGATCGCGGTGCGCTTTACTTCGACCCAGATTATGACTGGTGCGGCAGAAATTTTGGCGTACGGTACGGCCGTCCGTCTGAAAGGTAGATAGGTGGCCGGTGAAGGGACAAGGTGCTGAAAACCACCGTCAAAAAGGGCCGCAAGGGCGCCGAATATGTTTCGGTTTAATTGGAAGGAATAACCAATTGGCGGTTGAATTACCAAGGTTGGACTAAGCGATCCGGATAAGCAGCTCCATGCCGAGAAGAGATTTCGATAGAAAGGATTGATCGTTTGATAGTTGCCGGCGTTGATGTCGGTTCGCTTTCGACGGAAGCGGTAGTGTTTTCAAACAACGGTATCGCCGCTTACAGTATCCTGCCCACGGGGGCGAACAGCAGGCGGGCCGCCGAGCGGGCGCTGGTCGAGGCGTTAGGAACGGCCGGTATCCAACGTGAGCAGGTGGATTTTGTTGTAGCTACCGGGTACGGGCGGATTAACGTGCCTTTTGCCGACCGGCGGGTAACCGAGATCACCTGTCACGGGCGGGGAGCGGTACACGTCATTCCCGGTGCCCGGACCATTATCGATATCGGCGGCCAGGATTCAAAGGTTATTCGGGTGGGTCCCCGTGGAGAGGTTGAAGACTTCGCGATGAACGACAAATGCGCGGCAGGCACCGGCCGTTTTTTGGAGGTTATGGCGCGGGCATTGGAAACAGACCTGAGGGGCTTCAACATGTTGGCCGAAAAAGGAGAAAAGCCGGCGGTCGTGAGTAGTGTCTGTACGGTTTTTGCAGAGTCCGAGGTCGTTTCACTGATCAGTCAAGGGACGCCTCGTGAGGAAATCGCTCTCGGGCTTTGCGAGGCAGTGGCAGACCGGGTTGCAGCGCTGGGTCACCGTGTCGGCCTTGTTGAAAAGGTTGTGATGACCGGCGGGGTGGCGAAAAACACCAGCGTTGTAGCGGCCGTCTCTCGAAAACTCGGTGTTGAACTGGCCATCCCTGCTGAGCCGCAGATTGTAGGCGCCCTTGGCGCGGCTCTGATCGCGCTTGAACTCTGTGTGACAGTCTAAAAAACCGTCAGGAAGAACCAGATGATCATCGCCGTTTCGATTCCTATTTTCACAAGGGTACCGCCAAGGAAGCCGAGAAGAGAACCTATGCCGACGCGCACGGCGTGAGCGGAGCGGCGCGAGGAAAGCAGCTCACCTGAAAAGGCGCCGAGGAATGGGCCGAGGATAATCCCGACCGGGCCGAAAAAAGCTCCGACAAGCAGTCCGACGGCTCCGCCCCAGATGGCTGCTTTGGAACCGCCGTAGCGGGCGACGCCCCAGGCGTTGGCAAGGTAATCGACGGCGAAAGTAAGGCAAACCGCCGCGGCCTGCCCGATGAAAAAGTAGATCGAAAGGTTTTCAAACCCGGCCAAGAGGCCGTAAACCAACATTCCGATTAGAATGAGCGGTGCTCCGGGTAATACAGGGAGGATGGTGCCGGCAAGCCCTGCCAGGAAAAGGATCACGGCAAGGACGAGTCCAATAGTAGCCATTTTTTTCACCTGCAAATTTTTTATCTAGACTAACAAATTAGCCTTTAACGGTCAACAGGATAACTGCTTCCAACCACGGAGGTAATCCATGATAAACGGTGTTCTGACTGCCGAACTCTTTATGCCGGGTACTTCTTCGCTGAAAGAGAAACGCCACCGGCTTAAGAGTTTGCGCGAACGGCTGCGCCTGCGGTTTAACGTGGCCGTGGCTGAGATCCAGAACCAAAATTCATGGCAGCGTGCAACACTGGCCGTAGCTGCCGTTGCTAATGAGGCGGTGCACATCCACCGGTTGTTTCACGAGGTGGTGGATTTTATTGACGGTTACCGGGACACCGTGCTGAATGACTATCAGGTTGACCTGTACGGTTTTTACCTGGGCAGCGAAAAGGGTTTTGAAATGAAGAAGGCAGTTAACGGTGGATTAATACTGATCACGGGCGGCGTCCGCAGCGGCAAGAGTGCTTTTGCAGAATCACTGTTTAAAGGGGTTCGAAGGGTGGTTTACGCTGCTACTGCGATTGCTGCCGACGAGGAGACGGCGGCGCGGATAGCCGCTTGTAAGGCCCGGCGCCCTTCTTCCTGGGAGACGGTCGAAGAGCCGATCGATCTGGTCGCGGTAGCCCGGATGACCCCAACAGAAGCACCATTGTTAGTGGACTCCCTTGGGGTCTGGGTCTCTAATCTTCTCAATGAAGAGATTCCGGAGACAGAGATTAACAAACGGGTGGACGAGTTTCTCCAGGCGGTTGTCGAAAGGCAGAAAACGACGGTAGTGGTTACGAATGAGGTAGGGATGGGAACCGTGCCGCCATGTCCCTCAGGACGCATTTGGGATGTGCTCGGCAGCGTAAACCAGCAGGTCTCTGAGGCAGCAGACTCGGTATACCTGTTGATTTGCGGTATCCCTATCGCGGTCAAGCCATAAATATTTTACCAATAATTCGGAGAGGAAAAACCTTCGCCTGATGGAGGATTTTTGTCGGCTCGTGGAGAATAGCGTTCGTTACAATCAATCGCTGTTTGTTCCCGCAAGGTGGTGGGAGACTCTGACAAATAAAGCTACAAGGGCCCCGGGATCACATATACGATAAAGGTAAAGTGAGCGTGGAGGCCGGAGGTCGCGTACAGAAAAAACCAATGGGTATTTATCACTGGCGACTTCCTTCTGTTTCTATCTGCCAAGGGGGTTGGTTCATGCCGGAGAAGATAGCGGGTAAGAAACCGGTAAAGCAGTACCGCGAGGGGAACATCGTCAGTACTTTTGGTACCGACCTGATGTTAAGCGGGGGTATTTTCATACCCAACCTCCTCCTTCGTTTCTATAAAAAGCTCGGCATAAGTGATACCGGAATGATGCTCCTTATGCAGATTCTTCGCTTGCGTACGGAGGAGTCTAAACTGCACGTCGATACAAGCGAACTTGCTGAATACCTAACTGCGAAGGAAGAAGTTTTGAGTCGCGAGCTTCAGGACCTTCTAGACCGGGAGATTCTTGCGATCAGTGAGTATTACGACGGGGAAGGGATTGTTGAGGGGTACGATTTCCAACCGCTTTTTGAAAAGCTTTCAGAGGTGTGGGCCTGTGCGAAAATGGCCGAAATCCAAGAGATACAGGAATTGCTAAAGGGTGAGGGCGGTGGCGCAGCCCCCGAAGATCTGGTTTTCGGCGAGCTGTACCGGGCGTTTGAGAAGGAGTTCGGGCGGCCGCTCAGCCCGATTGAGGCAGAGCAGGTGCTGAAGTGGCGGCGCGAGATGGCCCCCGAGTTGGTACTGGAGGCGCTTCGCCGGGCAGTGCTGCTTGGAAAGCGTAATTTTAAGTACATCGGCACGATTTTATTAGAATGGCAAAAAAACAACCTCCAGACGCTGGCGGAGGTTGAGGAATATGACCAGAATTTCGCAGCCAGCCGCAAGCGGAAAAGAAAAGCGGCCGTGTCCACAAGAGATAATGCTGAGAGAGAAAAGAAAAGGGCGCTTATTAAGACCCTCTATTTGAGCTAAGGGGAATGCCTCGGTTTTGAGTTCCCGGTTGTGGTTGTATTTTGGGGGGCCGTTGGTACGGATGGGATTCTAAGCCGGCCTGAGTGGTGTGGGTTAAGGGGAGTTCGGGCGATAGCCCGAACTGTGGGGCTGGCCATAACCATTTCAACGGCCTCCTTTCAGGAGGCCTGTTTCGTGGAGGGTGTTTGCCGTGAATGCGGCGACCGTGGTTTGATCTTGAAAGGCGATGTGGCCGTACCTTGTGCATGCACAAAGAGGAAGGCTGCGGGGTTTCGTTTCGCCCAAGCCCAGCTTACGCCGCTGATGCGCGAATACACCTTCGAGCGCTTTAACTTTGGGTACTATCCCCGAAACCGTAAAGCAGCGGAAAAAGGGATCACCTACTATGAATCGGCCAAACGTGCTTACAGCGCGGCCAAGGAGTTTGTAGAGCTTTTTCTTAAGGGAGAGGCACAGGAGGGACTTATCTTTACCGGCCAGGTCGGGACGGGCAAGACCTTCCTCGCCTGCTGCATAGCCAACGCTGTCCTGGAAGCAGGAAAAGAGGTCTTATTTGTCGCGGTACCGGATTTCCTTGACGAAATACGCGCCACCTACGACGAAGAGGCAGACGTTGCATACAGTGAGCATGAACTTCTCGGCCTTGCCAAAAGCATTCCTCTTTTAATCCTGGACGACCTGGGGGCCTTCATTTATACGGAGTGGGCCCGCCAGAAGATATACTCTATTCTGAACCACCGCCTGAACCACCGCCTGCCGGTGGTGGTCACCACCAACGTGGCTCTTGAAGACCTCGAGGAATACCTCGGTGAACGGACCACCTCACGTCTCATTGAGATGTGCCGCCCATACCGCTTACTGGTGGAAAATGACATCCGTTTCGTACGCCGCCAGGAGCGCGAAAGCCGGCGGCGGTAACCAAATTATCCGTTTTAACAGATTTCCCGGGACTAGATTTTCAAACGGCGTCAGCTGGAAGGCCTCAAGCCGTCTGCATCATTTTTGACTCATGTAAAATAGACCCTTGCGCAATCAGCCCGGTATTGTTCACACCGGGCCGATATTTTCATATTCTGCATAAAGGCCGGCATGCTTTCAAGAGAGGACTTTGAGGCAGTGTAACTATGAATAAGCGGATGGGGGCTTTTAGATGCCTTTAGACTTCCCGCTCAGGGTTTTGACTTACAATATCAGACACTGCAAGGGGCTCGACGGGAAGGTTTCGCTTTGCCGGGTGGCTGCGGTAATACGGTCTGCCGGCGCCGACCTTGTGGCCCTCCAGGAAGTTGATGCCTTCTCATCCCGGAGCGGTTTTCGGCACCAGGCGGCCGCCCTTGGGCGGCAACTTAACATGTGGAGTGTTTACGGTCCCACGAGGAAAACATTCAAGCTGGCGCAGTTCGGAAACGCAATCTTGGGAAAATGGAACCTAGCGGAAACTTTTCAACATAAACTGCCCGGAAGAGGCGAAGCACGAGGTCTGCTCGGTGTGACAGTCACCGGCAACGGAATGAAGGTAAACTTTGTTACTACGCACCTCGGCCTGGATGAAAAGGATCGCGAGGAACAAGTCGGGAAAATTGTTGAGGTTTTGCGAGATACGACAATGCCGTTTATCTTTTGCGGTGATTTTAACTGCCATCCGGGCGCCGGAGAACTCGTCCCCCTCTATTCACTGGCGCGGGACGCCGCCGAAGTATTTGGCACGGATGCCCCGACCTTTCCGGCCGGGCGGCCCGGGGCGAGGATTGATTATGTATTTATATCGTCACACTGGTCCGTCCTGAGCGTCGAAGTGCTTGAGACTGACGCTTCGGATCATCTGCCGGTGCTCGCTAAACTGGAGCCGACCGCGGGTTCGTATTGAGGTGAAGAGGAGTCCCTCGGGGAGGCACGCTCTTTTACCAAATGGTTTTCCTGGAGACGGTTGGACAGGCTTGGAACAAGATGAAGCTTTAGGGCGATTTGCCGTAATTTTAGGAGAAAACTTGCCAAAAAATCTTCCGTATTACAGTTTTTTAGTTCAAATCTGGAATAGCCAGCTTCCTTTTAGAGATAAAATGACAATATATCCAACAAACCGACAAACCCGCCAGTAACCTATAATGGAGCAAAATACCGTAAAATTGCATGGAATACCGGTTTTGACTGTAAATCCCCTTTTAATTAGAATTAGCCATAACTGGTGTCGGCCAGTCAAAATTAAAAGGGGGTCATATAATGAAAAAGGCTCTAACAAGAAAGCTTCTCTTGGTTGTTGCACTGATTTTGGCAGTGGTGGTACCAACGGGGGTGGCCCATGCATACCTTTCGGCCTCAGATTACTACGCCCAGTGGGAAAAATACGGAATACGCTACACCAAAGTTTATACAGGTTCGCCAGTGAACCCCGGTACTGTACAACCGGCTCCGATTAGCACTCCGACAACGGGACCGGCTGTTAATACTAACAACTTATGGTTATCCCGTTCCGATTACTATTCCCGGATACTCAACAGCCGGTTTTATTCTCCTACCCCGTCCTCGGGTACGGCGCCGAGTACGCCGGCAGACGACGGCAGTACAGGTAATCCCTCCGCACCACCACCGGGTGATGCCGGTGATGTGGGTTCCCTTACTCCCGATGAAAGGGTCCTATTCGACTTGGCTAACCAGGAAAGGGTTAAAGCAGGATTGCACACCTTTAAGGTAGACGCCCGCCTGGTAAGGCTTGCGCGCTTGAAAAGCCAGGATATGTACGAGAATAATTACTTCGGCCACATTTCACCCACTTACGGTTCCCCTTATGATATGGAAAGAGATGCAGGCATTTCGGCGAGGGTCATGGGAGCGGAAAACATCGCCCGGTGTGCGACCGTCGAAAGGGCGCACCACCTTTTCATGGAGAGTGAGGGGCACCGCGCCAATATACTGGACCCCAGGCATGACTCGATCGGGATCGGGGTCGTGTCTACGCCTTACGGAGTTTATGTAACCCAGCTATTCATAGGTGATTAAATAGACAAAAAGACGGACTTAGCCCGCCTTTTTCGTTGCTGCGCCGGCCAACTGCCGGCCTCATTTTTTTTCCGTTCATTTAAAAGTATAAACCGGTACACCGTTGCTCGTCTGGCCGGCCTTTTTGTAGGCGTCTATCGAGTTAGGCAGCGCACCGCCTGAGCGAACGGCCATCTCTGTGAGCCGGCGGTTGAGTTCGCTGATCCATTTATTATCCTCGGAGGCAGCACTGCTCCTGGTTTTGAAGCGGAAGACACCGGGCGACGCCTCTTCAAAGTGTTCTCCAAGAGCGGCTGCGATTCCAGAAGTGGTAGCTTTTCCGGTAGCGGTTGGTTTATCATCTGTAACAGGTGCTTTGCCGATGATCGGTTTTCCGGCGTTAATATGCTTTTGGCGAACGGCGGCTTTTTCGGCAACGATGTGTTCTCCGGTTGTCGGAGCCGTCTCAGTCGTTGCCGTGCTCCCGGTTTCAGTCTCAGCGACTTCCTCCGAATCTCCTTCGCTTACGCAGGAATTTTCTTTTTTTGCACTTTTGGACTCGTCAATCCAAACCGGCCCTAATAATGGACGCCAATGCCACGGCATTATCTTCACCCCGCAAAAAAGTATTTGTTTATTATACTGGCGGGGTCTGTTTTTGGTCATTACCCATCAAGCTTTTTTCACCACTTATTGTGGCCTGGCATGTAACCGTTAATCAATCGGCAACATAAACTGACACTAAAAGGTAGTCAACCAATAAATTGCCAGGGAGGTTTACAAAATGTCGGACTTAGACTTCAGGGGATACGAAGTTGTTTGTATCGAAACCTTCAAGGTCTACGATTTTTGTTTTCAGGCGGAGCGCAGGGAAAACAACTGCTTTAACGTTGGCGCGTTAGAAATCCCGCAGGGGGCAACCATCCGGTGTAAAATTAAAGACGTTCAGTGTGAAGAAATTAGCCGTACAACCCCTGACGAACAGGGCAGGTCAAATGTTACCTTTGCCATTACTGTTACGGCCAAGGTTAAGGTTTTGGACGCTAACGGGAACGTCATCTTTAGGGACACGAAAACCTTCGGATTCACCAAGACTGTGGTCCTTTGCGCTCCTGAGGGTACCCAAACGGTGTGCTCTGTTGCCAACGCCAGTTGTGGTCCTTGTATACTGGTCGGAAACCAGATATGCTGCACCTTTGATCTCTGCATTATTATTCAGGTGGTGGCTGTGGTTAAGCTGTTGGTGCCCAGCTTCGGGTTCTGTGTTCCGAAGGTCTGTGAGGAGGTTGCGCCCCAGCCGCCGATTGTCTGTCCGCCCCCGCTCTTCCCGCCGCAGTGCCCTGACAAGAAATTTCACTCTTCGTAACGTAGCAGGGACCGTAAAGGGACCGGTGCTTGTTGACCGGTCCCTTTTACGCTGCTTCAGGTAAAACTTTTCTTTTAGGAGTTTATAGTTCTTCGGGGATATGAACTTCCTTGTTGCTTCTGTATTCGGCAAGAATCAGAGCTGCGATTAAGGCTGCGGCGCATACCCATCCGAGCAACCCGTACCGGTTTAATACATAGTTTACAAACATGCCGGCGGTGACCGCGGTAGTTAACATAATCCCGGTAACCTTCAGCATGCTCCGCCACCCGAGTTCGCGCAGCAGAATGAGAAAGGTGGCCAGACAGGGGAAGTATACAGCGAGAACGGTGCTGACCACTACAAGCTGTTCTGGTGTAAGGTTCAGCGGGGCCAGGATACCGAGTGCCACATCCTTCCTCAGGAAACCAAGGAGAAGTGCGACGGCCGCGTCTCCCGGAAGGGCGAAAAGCACTTTAAACGCCGGCTCTAATGCCCGGACCAGGAGGTGGACGACTCCTGAAAGATAAACCAGGTTAACCACCAGTATACCTGCCAGTATAAGTGGAATTGCTTCTTTCAAGAAGTGACTTATCCTCAGGTGTAACTTTCGGGCCAATACCTTTACTCCCGGAAGACGGTAGGGAGGAATTTCAACCAGAAGGGTGGGGGTAAATCCCCGCAGCTTCCGGTTTAGGACCAGGCCGAGAATAATCCAAATGCAGAGAAGGGTAAGAAATATGTTGGCAACGTAGATCCCCCCATGCCGGCCCACCAGAGCAAGAATCATTGCGGTTTGAGAAAAACAAGGGACGGCGGTGACCATCAAGGTGGAGGCGATAAACTTCTGACGTCGGCTTTCCAGGTTTCGGATGGAAAGGGCGGCCGGGACGTTACAGCCGAGCCCGAGGACCATCGGGATAATCGCATACCCATGCAGGCCTACACGGTGCATCAACCCGTCCAGGAGGACCGCGAGGCGGGGCAGGTACCCGAAGTCTTCGAGGAATCCCAATACGGCATAAAACGCAATAATGTATGGAAAAACAACCGCAAAGGGCACATAAAGCCCGGTGCTTAAAAGCCCCAGGGACTGGAGAAAGTCTATTTTTCCGTCAATAAGTTGTCCAATCAGTAAGTCGTGGGCAAGGCCCTGACAGTCGAGAGTAACGCTTAAACCCTCCAAGTAAGGGAGATACCATTGGTGAAAAAACGGTTCGAATATGTAACTGATTAAACCTTCGCCGACAAGTCTTATTAGCTTAAAAGCGCCGAAAAGCACCGCTGCCCCGAAGATAAAACCGGAAAGCGGCATTACACTCAAATCTTCGAGTTGTTCGAGCAGGGTGTGGTGGCGGTGGGTCACCTGCTGCACTCTACGAGCGATCCGGCCAACAGTGGCGAAGCGCTCATCGGGTGTCTGCCAGCCCACCTGTCCGGTTCGGGCTTCGGGGAGACGGGCGATGAGTTTTTTAATTCCCTGGCCGCTGATCGCGGCCGTCGGCACGACGGGAACGCCCAAAATTGCCTCCAGTTCGGCCGCATCAATGATTATCCCTTTGTGTCTCGCCTCATCCCACATATTTAGCGCGATGATCACCGGCACTTGTCGCTCGAGTACCTCCAGCGTGAGATACAGGTTTCTTTCCAGATTAGTGGCGTCCACTACATTGATTATGACGTTACCCTGCGGAATCATGGCCACGGCAACTTCTTCAGCCTTACACGTGGGATCGAGGGTGTAGGAACCCGGTACGTCGATGACTTCGGCGCGTTCCCCGTTTAAATTAAGATAGCCTTTGATGTACTCAACAGTAGTGCCGGGGTAGTTTGAGGAGATAACCCGCGTGCCGGTAAGCTGCGAGAAGACGACACTCTTGCCGACGTTGGGGTTACCGACCAGCAGAATTCTCATTAAGGACCTCCACGACGACCTTTTTAGCCAGGCCGAACCCGAGCGCTACCCGAGTTTGCTCTACGTTCACCACGACCGGCCCGTGAAGCGGCATTTCGCTGACCTTCACGATCTCTTTCCCGGGAATGATGCCGAGTGCGTGAAGCCGTTTGGCGGCCTGCATGCCGCCGGTTATCTGGTGCACCCGGCCCCGGACCCCTTTCTTCAACTCTGGTAGCGTGCACTGCAAGGGACTATTCACTTCTCCTGGTATCCTCCCTGTTGATATTTTTGGTTGCACTCGTGGCAAAGTCCTAGAATCTTTTGCGGCGATCCTACGGCAGCAAATTTATACCGCTTCCATAGTTCTCTCTCTAAATTTTTCATCGGTTCGGCGGAAAACTCAATTACACGGCCGCAACTGGTACAGACCAGATGATGGTGGGTTTCGAAATGCCGTTCATAGTAATTCCGGTTTACGCCGAGGTCCAATTTACGCAAAAGGTCTGACTCAACCAACAGTTCTAAAGCCCGGTAAACCGATGCACGGGATGCTTTACCCCCGCGGGCCTTTATCCGGTCAAAGAGCTCTTCAGCACTGAAGTGATCGTGGAGGCTGCAGATCGCCTCGATCACGGCTTTTCTTTCAGCAGTCAGCTTGCCGCCGCGGCTGGCAAGGAAATTGCGAAAGCTCTCGAGTTCCCTTGGCATCTGAAACGCTCCAATTGGGTTAATTCAGGCAATTGAGATTGAGACTAAGTCTTATTCTCAAAACTAAGGCAATTATATCTGAAGAGTAATCCAAATTCAAGATAAGTTATTGAAAAACGTCTTGCTTGGCGAGGTTCGCCGTAACCCGATGGGCCGTTCAGCACCGGGAGATGTGTATCGGCAAATTCTGTGGTGTCAGAGTAGTTAAACTCCCGTAAAAATTAAGGTGGGAACCCTGGCGGTAGGGTTCCCATCCGAATGGTGGGGGATTCTTGGTGTTATTGAACTGCTCAGGTGCTCTGTTGTTCCTGTGCCCAAGGACAGTTACCCTGGCAGCCGTACTGCCTGCCAAGACCTTTACCGAGTCCGCCGAACTGTCCTTTTCTCCCACGAAGAAAGCCGGGAATCATGTTCGGGTTCTGCTCCAGGTTTTGCCTGCAGCGGTCCAGACGTTCCTTCGCTGTCTGAGCCTGCTCCGAAGTGATGGCACCGGCTTCCAGGTACTTTTCGATAAGTTGCTGCTTAAGGTCAAGTATCTGTTTGCGGATCGCGACGATTTCCTGTACCTTTTCCGGCGCGATCGTAACGGCAGCCTGCGGCGCGGCGGACGTTGGATCCTGCTGCGCAAAAGCCGGGACGGCTGTTGCGACGACCAAAAGAAGCGCCAGCACCGCTAAAAGCTTTTTGTTTGACACCATTAGTCACACCTCCTTTCGGGAGAAAATACCGTTTCACCTTTAGAATAGCCTGTGATTGTGGCCGAAATTTGAAGGAAGTGTTACAATTCTGTTAAACCTCGCGGGGGTGAATTTTCTGCTGAGCAAAAAGTTTTTTGTTAAACTTGTGCCACCGCGCCTGGGGGATAACCTGGCGGACTGCGACCGGCTGCTGTCGGCGCTTCTTGTTACCGCCGGCAAAGTATCGGTTCCGCTCGGTCTGTTGCGGCGGTTGCCGGAGACATTACGCGCTGCGGAGTGGCGGGTTACGGCGATTCTAGGCCGGACCGAGGGAGGCTGGCGGTTGCAGGAGGTAGAGGCCGGGGATACCACTGCTTCCCACTTCGGCCTTGCTGTTGATGCGGGCACGACCACGATAGCCGCCGCAGTCGTTGATATGACCGCCGGCACTGTGCTTGCTGCTGCATCGGGGGAAAACATGCAGACCAGTGTGGGCGAGGATATCCTCACGCGGATTCTTGCTGCAGGCCAGCCGGGGGAGCTTGAGAGGCTGCAGGCGCTTCTGGTAATGAGCATCAATGAAGTGGCGGCACAGGCGGCAGCCGGGGCGGGCATTCGCGTTCGTGAGATCATGGCCGTTGCGGTAGGGGCTAACACAACGATGACGCACTTCTTGCTCGGCTTAGATCCAGCCAAGATCTGCCGGGAGCCTTACATTCCGGTTGCCAACGCCCCCGGCCTCTTCCGGGCGGCCGACTTAGGGTTGGCGGCTCACCCGGAAGCGGTGGTGTACTGCTTGCCGGGAGTGGGGAGTTACGTCGGCGGCGATGCCGTCGCAGGCGTATTGGTCAGCGGTATGCATAACCGGGAAGAGGTATCACTTTTTGCCGATATCGGTACAAACGGTGAGGTCATTATCGGTGGCCGGAACTGGCTGGTTGCGGCTGCAGGCGCTGCAGGCCCGGCGTTTGAAGGCGGTGTGCTGCAACACGGCATGCGTGCGGCCCCAGGAGCGGTGTTCCGGGTGAAGATCCACCCGCAAACGCATGAGGTTGATTACAGGGTGATAGGCGGGGTGAAAGCCCGCGGCCTTTGCGGATCTGCCGTGGTTGACAGCCTCGCCGGGATGCTTCTGGCGGGGATTATCGACCGCGCCGGGCGCTTCCGCGACGGGAGAGAAGAATTTGTTGTTGTTCCTGCCGGGGAAGCAGAGTCAAGTGCCGACATTGTTATCACCCAGCAGGATATTAAAAACTTTCTGAAAACAAAAGGAGCCGTTAACGCTGCGGTCGAAACCTTGCTTGAAGCTGTGGGAGTAAAATTGCAAGCGATAAGCCGGTTCTACGCGGGCGGTGCCTTTGGTGAGCACCTCGATGTGGAGGCCGCAGTAACCATCGGGCTTTATCCCGACCTCCCCCGAAATCGCATCGTGCTTTTGGGGAATTCGTCGCTGGAGGGAGCAAAGCGAGCGCTGGTTTCTGAGGCAGCAAGGCGCAGCTTGACAAAAATCTGTGGGAGAATAACCTACTTTGAGCTGAACGCTAATGGGGACTTTATGACGCGCTTCGCCGGGAGTCAGTTCTTCCCGCACACCGACATTACCCTTTATCCTTCTGTGCAGAAAAAACTCCGGGGAGGCGGTATTATCAAAGCATGACGGTCCCGGCTGAAAACCCCGCGGGAACAACAGGGGAGTCGTTCACGACCCAGCACTCAATGGACTTCTTGCCCTTTGAAGGACAGACCTTCATTGAGCTTAATGAAGGTTTCTTTTTTGAAGTTTAAAAGCCACGCTGAGTGCTGGGCTGTCAGTATCAGGTTGAACGTCTATTGTCGAGGAGAAAACCGTTGAGCAGCGAACCGGCTTTTAACAAGGCTTTTCAAGCGCAAATCCAAACCCGGTAAGGCGGGTTTTGTGGCGTATTGACCTTTAAGGTGGCCTTAGATGCTGATACCGCAGTTCTTCCGCATGCGCTGTCCCCAGTGCTATACCACTTTCCCGGCCGAAGTAATCCGGGATACCGGTTCGGGCGGGTTGCTTGAGAGTGACCTGTGCTACCGGGCGGGTGGTGTATTTGTCTATCCTTTTCTTGTGGTGGTCTGTCCCGGATGCCGCTTTGCCGCTTACTTTGAAGAGTTCGAGTCCTTGGGAGAGTTTCCGCGCTACAGTGAGTACCATCCAATAAAACGGGTGATGGGCGAGTTTTTACGGAACCAGCGCCGCCTTTACCCCGGTAGCGAAAAATACAGGTTGGCGGCAGGCGCGGCCCGGCGAAAAGGCGCACCGGCTATGCGCATCGCGCACTTGCACTTGCGCGGTTCGTGGTGCGCGCGGCAGGAAAAGAACCGGAAGGCAGAGAGCTACCATCAGGCAGAGGCTGTCCGGTACTTCCGTGAAGCTGCGGCCCAAGGATTGCGCGGCATAGAAGCGGCCTTTACCGCATATCTGGTGGGGGAGCTCTGCCGCCGGCTGGGCCGGTTCACGGAAGCGCTGGAGGCTTTTTCAGAAGTTGAGGAAGGAACCCTGCCGGAGTGGCTGCGCCCGGGTTTCCGTGGTATGCGCGAGCGGGCGAGGCTGAAAGACGGCACCCCCCAATTGCTTCCCGGAAAATAATTTTGCGGTTTGGAGTTCTTTTCAACGTTCAACGTTGAGGGTTGTAGGTTTAACTGTTCATGTTTTCCCACGTTGGCTCTTGACATTTTATCTAATGATAAGGCATATTAATTGAGAAAGATTCTTAATTCAGCAACGAATACGCCTAAGAGGTA
This sequence comes from Bacillota bacterium, assembly GCA_040757355.1. Lineage (GTDB taxonomy): Bacteria > Bacillota > Desulfotomaculia > Desulfotomaculales > Ammonificaceae > DTYU01. Next base: position 40,627 of record JBFLWY010000022.1, read on the forward strand.
TCTTCGTTCCTGGTCCACTTACTGTACCAGTTGAACTCGTTGCTACTTTATTTTAACTTCGGTCCCGGAGGGTATGCGTGTGAATCTTAATCAGGTACTGGCCGGCTTTAAAGAAAAGGGTCTAAAGCTAACACCCCAACGGCAGCAAATCTTAAGAGTACTCTTGAAAGCCGGTGGACCGCTGACAGCGAAGGAGATCGCGGAACTCGTTCACAAGAGCTTTCCGAACGTCGGCCTTGGAACCGTTTACCGTACCCTCGACACGCTGAGAGAGTTCGGCCTCCTTGACGAAATCCTTTTCCCCGACGGCGGAAAACGCTTCGAGCTTCACCGGAAACACCGTCACCACCTCATTTGCCTCGGGTGCGGGCAAGCGGTGGCCTTTCCTTTTTGTCCGGCCGATTGTCTCGTGAAAGTGGCCGAGCAAAACCCGGATTTCGATGTCAGGGGGCATACTTTCGCGGTCTTCGGCTACTGCGGGGAGTGCCGGAAGGTACAGCGGTCAGGAGGGTGATGTCTTTCTTGCGACCCCGGATCTTGATTTTAATGGTGGTTTTAGGCGTTCTTCTGGGGGGGTGTACCGGTAGCGAACGCGGCCGGGGCAGTGAGAAGGTCGAGGTTGTGGCCACCTTTTTCCCGCTGTATGATTTTGCCCGTCAGATCGGGGGAGAGAGGGCGCATGTGACCTGTTTGGTGCCTCCCGGTGTAAGTGTTCACGATTGGGAGCCGACTCCCGGAGATGTGGCCCGGATGGTAAAAGCGGATGTTCTGGTTTACAACGGTGCGGGGTTAGAGCCTTGGGTGACACGGATCTTGCCGGAGTTCAGGGGGAAAAGGATAGTGGAGGCAACCCGGGGGCTTGAGCTTTTGCAATTCGATCTGCAAGGAAATCACCAGCACGAGGCCGCAGACCACCAACACGGCCCTTATGACCCGCACGCCTGGCTCGATCCTGTTTACGCCCAACATTACGCAGCAGAAATCGCCGGTGGGCTGGCTGAGGCGGATCCGGCGGGAGCGGCATATTACCGGAAACGATTGGCTGCTTATACGTCGGATCTCCAAGCATTGGACATTGCTTACCGGGAGGCGGCGGCTGGCTTTGAACACCGGGAGATTGTAACGGCACACGCCGCTTTCGGGTATCTGGCGGCACGCTACGGACTCAGACAGATACCGGTTGCGGGTTTGTCTCCCCAGGCGGAACCTTCACCGGCGCGACTCAAGGAACTCGTACAGTTAGTTGAAGAGAATGGGATAAGATACGTGTTTTTTGAGTCTGCTGCCAACCCCCGGTTGGCGGAGACACTGGCCCGGGAAGCCGGGGTAAACAGTCTCGTGCTCAGCCCGGTTGCAGGGCTTTCGCCGGAAGAAAAGGCCGGAGCGAAGGATTATATTACGGTAATGAAAGAGAACCTGACCGCATTACAAAGTGCTTTAGAAGAGGGAGTCCCCCCTGCCGCCCAGCACTCAGAGTAGTTGTTGAGCTTTGCAGGAGAGATCTTCATTATCCTAAAGGAAGTGGTGGCTTTTCAAAGCGGAACGATAATACTGAATGCTGGGCGACACCACGAAATCTGAAAACGGGGCGAATAGACCTGTAAGCGTGTTACTTAGATGCAGAGAGTAACATAAACGGAACGCGGTGAGGAGCGAGCGATGCGAGGAAGGCGAAGCAGGGTGAAGCTCACCTGTCTGCCGACAGGCAGGTCGCCGCGCCCATCGAAAGAAGTACTATTTTCAAAGGGAGGATGCTGAAGGCCTTGAGGTCGTACTCCCGTGAGGAGCACTTAACAGCGGAACATCTCATCCGGATCAAAGGAGTCGATTTTGGTTTCGGGCGAAACCGGGTGCTGGAGAATATCAACCTGGAGATAAGACGAGGTGATTTTCTGGCTGTTTTAGGGCCTAACGGTGCCGGAAAAACCACTCTGTTGAAGCTCATCCTCGGCCTTTACCAACCGGGAGCGGGTGTCATTGAGCTTTTCGGGGTGGAAGGCAGCCGGTTTCGCGAGCGGCACCGCATCGGTTATGTTCCCCAGAAAACGGGGGCTTTTGGGGAGTTTCCCGCCACGGTGTGGGAGATCGTGGCTACGGGACGAACAGCGAGGATAGGTTTGTGGCGCGGCCTGGGAGTAGAGGACCGGGAAAAGATAAGGGCGGCGCTTTCAGCACTTGGGCTTGAGGAACTGGCCCACCGCCCGGTGGGAGCGCTCTCGGGGGGACAGCGGCAGCGGGTCGCAATTGCCCGTGCGCTGGCTGCGGAGCCGGAAGTTTTGCTCCTGGACGAAGCAGCCGAAGGGCTTGATGCGGCTGGAGAGGACTCCTTTTACGGCTTGCTTGAGCGGTTTAACCGGGAACAAGGGTTGACGGTTGTGCTCGTTACTCACGACATCGGTGCAGTATCGCGCAGGGTCAAGAAGGTGGTTTGTCTAAACCGGTGCATAGTGTTTGAGGGACCACCCCAAGAGTGCCTCGAGAACGGAAAGCTTTCAGCGCTTTATAGGATGCCGGTTTACATTCCCGGTGTTGTTAACCGTCGGCAGGGAAGGCGTACGGCAAGGAGTCGTAGATGATGGATATCTGGCACTATGAATTTTTCACACGGGCAATAACGGCGGGTGCGATTTGTGGCATTACGTGTCCGCTGGTAGGGGTTTTTCTTGTAGCAAGGCGTTTTTCTTTCCTCGCCGATGCCCTGGCGCATGTTTCTTTGACCGGTGTGGCGCTTGGTCTTTTATTGGGTATTGCGCCGGGAGTCACTACAATAGCAGCAGTCTTGGCGGCGGCGTTCGCTGTGGAATGGCTGCGGGCAAAACAGCGCTTTTATGCCGACGCTTTACTGGCTGTAGTAATGGCCGGGGGACTGGCGCTCGGTATAATTATTGTCAGTAAGAGCCGCGGCTTCGGTGCGGACCTGGCGGGGTATCTCTTTGGCAGCCTGTTAACAATAACTCCAACGGATCTTTATCTGATCGCGGGGCTGGCGGTGCTGGTAGTCGCGGTGATACTGTTTTTGTACAGGAGTCTTTTTGCGCTGGCGCTTGACGAGGAATATGCCCGGTCGGCGGGTTTTCAGACGCCGGTGGTCAACGCCGCGTTCATGTTTGTGGCGGCGTTAACGGTAGCGATGGCGATCAGAGCGGTCGGGGTGCTTCTTGCCGGAGCGCTGGTGGTTATCCCGGTACTTATTGCGGTGCGGGTTAACAAGAGCTTCCGCGGTACAGTGATCACAGCGGCGGCGGCAGGGACGGCGCTGGTCTTGGGCGGGCTGCACCTCTCTTATGCCTGCGATCTACCGCCCGGACCGGCGGTGGTTGTTCTAGGAATAGCGGTTTTGGTGGGGGTTGCTCTCTTACGGGAGGTTGCCGAATTAAGATCGGGCGGGTCCAAGTCGCACGAGAAAGGGGTAAGGGGTTGTACGTAGAGCGGGCGGCAGCGAGCATTTTGGAAAGCAGGCGCTTGCGCGGGGTGATTTTCGACCTTGACGGTACCTTAACCCCGGTCCGGAGCGTCTGGCAGTACATCCACGAAGCACTCGGAACCTGGGAGAGCCACGGCAGCCGATCGCTCGAGGCCTTTTTGGCCGGCGAAATCACTTACGATGATTTTGCTAGGAGAGACGTGAGAGCATGGTATGGTGTGCCGCAGAGCTACATCGAAGAGATAGTCGCGGGGATTCCTTACCGTCCCGGTGCGCAAGAGCTTGTTGCGGCGCTCAAGGCAAAGGGGCTGAAACTAGCGCTTCTTTCTTCGGGTCTTGACATCCTGGTGTCCCGGGTGGCGAGGGAACTCGACTTCGACATCTGGATCGCCAACGGCCTGAGTTTCACGGACGGAATATTGGACGGACGGGTGAATATACAGGTGACGTGGGACGGAAAAGCGGACCATCTCGGTTCTATTTGCCGCTTCTTCCGGGCGGCGCCCCCGGAAACAGCGGCGGTGGGCGACAGCCACGGCGATGTCCCGCTTTTTACACAGGTAGGGCTGGGCATTGCCGTCAATGCGGAACCCCCCGTCTGTGCCAGTGCTCATGTCAGCCTGGAGTGTGCAGACTTACGCGAGTTACTGCCTGTACTTACGCCCTATCTGCCGGGCCAGCAAAGGGGTGCTTAGATGATCAAAACCATCGAAGTGGTTACGCACAAACGCCAGGAGTTTGTCGATATAACCGGCCGCGTACAGTCAGCCGTCGGCGAGGCCGGTGTCTCGGAAGGGGTTGCCTGCCTCTACTGCCCGCATACCACCGCAGGCATCTGCATCAACGAGAACTACGATCCCACCGTGGTGGAAGACGTTTTGAACAAACTTGAGGAACTGGTTCCGGTCAGCGGGGCTTACCGCCATGCCGAGGGAAACGCTGCGGCGCACATCAAGTCGTGCCTCATCGGGGTAACACATTCAATACTCGTTAGCGGCGGGAAAGTTGTTTTAGGAACATGGCAGGGAATCTTTTTCTGCGAGTTCGACGGCCCCCGGCGGCGCAAGGTGCTCGTTAAAGTGATCCCGGGATAACCCGTAACTATTCAGGCACTACGCAAGGCGCGGCGATAAGCTGCGCATTTCGGAAGTCAGATGCAGGATTGACTTCCGGCTTCCGACCTCTGAATTAAGTATGCTCCGGCCCGCCGCCGGTCCTCTTCCTTGCTCTGTTTGCTTCTTGCCGTGTTCCGTCTATGAGGCTGAGTAGTTACGATAATCCTTTAGACCTGAGACTGTTCCTTCTGCTTTTGCCTGATGTCATACCAGCGGTCTCTTGTCCGGTTTACAATGCCCGGATTGGCGGAGCGCTTTGGATGGGTCAAAACTTTACTCAGCCACCGTGCCGCAACATCATCGAGCCCGAGGCGGAAACTCAGATCCCCCAAAAGGTACAAGAGGTTTAGCTCCAACGAGGGGTCAGTCGAATGCTCCGTGCGGTAAGCTTCGTCCAAATACCATAAAGCTTTTTCGATGTAACCGCGCTCTTCCGTTTCATTCCCTGATGTCCGGTATAACCAGGCAACTTTCAAGTAAAGCTTTCCGAGGAGGAGGCGTTTGCCGCCCATGGCCTCCAGGCACGCGATCGCCGCGCGGAATGACTCCACTGCCAGTGAAAGATTTCTCCCTGCGTCGAACCGTGATGGCCTCCGGATTTCCGGCAGCCGCTGGGCGAGGCTGGCCCGTTGACGGTCGTTAAGCTTTTTCGGCATCTCCTGATTAAAGGCATAACCGCACTTGGGACACACCGCTACTTCATAAAACAGCGGGTTCAGCGTGCGGTAATAAGGGCAGAAATCAGTGTCGGTCTTAATGAGCTGGATGCTTTTCGACTTTACCACCAGCGACGGGAACCTGGTACCGCAGAAAGTACAGGTATAATGCTTCGTATAAAACTGGTCCTCTTCCCCGCTTTTTACCCGACCGGCCTCGTCGGCTTCGCCGCTGTTCTCTTCGGCGTCAAACGAGGTTTCAAAACCTTTAAGGAAAGGAGATACTGTTACGTCAAGGGTGATTCCCGCCTGGTCCAGGCGTTGCGATAAGTACTTAAGCAGTAAAACATTCTCCTGTGGATGGTCCCTAAGGTACGCAAGAAAATCATTGCGGCTCAACGCCAGGATTACAGTGTCTTCTTCCGCCCGAACTGCAGCGGGTGTTGAATTGCTTCCTAAGAGATCGAGGACGCCGATTACGGTTCCTGGGCCGCCGGATTCATAAACAGATCCCTTCAATGTCTGGCGGTTGATCCCGACCTGTCCCTGCAAGACGATAATCATCTGGCCGGTTGTTTGCCCGACTCGGAGCAAGTTTCCCTGGAGAACCCGGTCTGCTTTAACATAGCGTGCCAGATCCGCCAGCGCTTCGGGGGAAAACCAGTTGAAAAGGGATATTTTCTGCAGTAGATCAATAACCTGGTTCAATTTGGTTTATCACCCGGGATAGTTATGACAATCCACTCTTTCTAAAGTATCGGTCTTTTTGGGGGACTCTGAACCGAGTTGGGTTCTATTAATGGAAATTCTGTTAGGAAACTTGAAAGAGAATACTTTGGTTAACAATAATTTAAAATCTACCTAACTTTGACTTAACATTGGTTTGTTATGATTGTTTTGACAACCGTTGTTCGCAAAGACTTTTCAGAAAACGTCAAGAAGTTCACGGATCTTTTCGCCGACGCTAATGTTCTCTTAACAAAAGGTGGATATAGTTGGGGTGTAGAGAACGAATATGCTTGAAGGAGGGGAGATCTGAACAATACCTTAACCGGTTTTATGATAACTTATCACTCGTTTTTCAAAAACTTTGAAAGGGGTTGATTTTCTTGCGTAGAAAAGATTGGCTTGGTATAATAATGGCGCTCGTGATGGTGGCCGTGATCGCCGTCGCCGGTTGTGGGAAGAAGCAGCCTTCCGGAGGCCCGAACACTGAAGGCGAAGAGCTTTCCGGGTCAGTGACTGCTGTCGGCTCCACGGCTATGCAGCCGCTCGTCGAGGAAGCAGCGGACAAGTTTATGGAAAAGCATCCGGACGTGCAGATTACGGTGCAGGGCGGCGGCAGCGGCACGGGGTTGAGCCAGGTGAGCCAGGGTGCTTGCGACATCGGCAATTCGGATATCTTTGCCGAGGAGAAGGAAGGGATCGACGCAGCGCAGTTGGTTGACCACAAGGTTATCGTCCAGGCGTTTGCCGTGGTTGCAAATCCCGGCGTGGGCGTAGACAGTCTGACAAAGCAGCAGATTAAGGATATCTTTACAGGCAAGATAACCAACTGGAAGGAAGTCGGCGGCAGCGACCAGAAGATCTTCCTGGTAAACCGGGCGAAAGGCTCCGGCACCCGGGCAACCTTTAAGGAGTTTGTCATGGACGGGACGGAAGAGTCCAAGGGCGACGTGGAGCAGGATTCCTCCGGAACAGTTTACAATATCGTCAAGGAAACCGCGGGGGCCATCAGCTACCTGAGCATTACCTACCTCGACGACAAGGTAAGGGTAATCAAGATTGACGGCGCGGCGCCTACCGAAGAGGATATATCCAGCGGGAAATACCCCTTCTGGTCATACGGTCATATGTATACCAGGGGTGAGCCGCAGCCTGTAGTGAAGGCTTTCATCGATTTCGTCTTGAGTGACGAGATCCAGCATGGCATAGTCAAAGAGATGAAATACTTGCCGGTTACGGAAATGCAAGTAGAACGCCAGCCCTAACTGCCGGCGGTGCTCATTAGATCAATGAAATATAGCAAAGTCTCAGGATTGCAGGTTAAACGCTGGCCCTAACGATTCCCTATAGTCCATGTGAGCCGGGGGAGGAGAGCCTCCAGTTCCTCCCCCGAAAATAGTCGTTCAACCTTATACTGACAGCCCAGCACTCAGTGTAATCCTTGAAGTTTGAAAGCTATCACTTCATTAAGCTCAATGAAGGTCTGTCCTTCGAAGTGCAAGAAGTCTATTGAGTGCTGGGTGGGGTCCGTTCGACGTTCGACGTTGATAATGAGAACAAAGCCTAAGCGGTTGAAACATTTTCATTTCCGGTGGCGACCCAGCACTCAATGTAATCCTTGAAGTTTAAAAGCTATCACTTCGTTAAGCTCAATGAAGGTCTGTCCTTCGAAGTGCAAGAAGTCTATTGAGTGCTGGGTCGTGAATGACTCCCCCGAAAATAGTCGTTCAACCTTATACTGACAGCCCAGCACTCAATGTAATCCTTGAAGTTTGAAAGCTATCACTTCATTAAGCTCAATGAAGGTCTGTCCTTCGAAGTGCAAGAAGTCTATTGAGTGCTGGGTGGGGTCCGTTC
>JBFLWY010000023.1:0-7390 GCA_040757355.1 Bacillota bacterium
GTAATTTTCACCTGTGGGTCAAAAACCGGTTGGGTGTATACACCATTTATGTATTATGGAACCATTAGGTGTTTAGCCCATTTTGCGCTTGACTTCGGAAAATATTTTTTTATGCAACGCTACTGAATTATGATTCTGCTGCAAAAAGTTGAATTTAACATACTTAATGTTAGAAAAACTTAGGCAAATAAAAATGCCATAACGCGTATATTAAAACGACGGTGATAAAAATTAATCCAGTAATTATAGGTATAATAACTCTTAAAATTCTATCTAGTTTCATTAGTGAGTAACTTATAATTAACGCGGTTGTAGAACTAAACAATAGCCAAGTATCCCAATACCACTTACTAGAATCATCCCAGTGGTCAATTCCTAGTCCAACAAATATTAAAAAATATCCGATTGGATAAAGTATAATGATTAATAGCAAATAAAATATTTTATTTAGTTTTGTACTAGTTATTAAAGATGCCTTTTTCCATAACATATAAACACAAATCCATGCAAGTAAGCCAAATAAAACCATAAAACCTGCAATAATATACCACCACATGTTCAGCATCTTCTCCCTTGATCAAATGTAATACCTAACAAATTAAGCATTTTAACAATCATCCGATATTTGCTTCCATAAGACGTAGGTTCATCGTACCAGGTGTTATTATTATAGGCATCAAGAAGCATTTCAGACGATGCAAATCCCCCACATTCCTGTAAATACGCAAAATATTTTGCAATATATTCGATGTTTGTTTTAGGATCCTTAAGTCTTTCAACATAATCTTCCCGGAGAACTTTATCTGTAGCTCTTAATAGAGCAAATTTGTTTTTGTCAAACTCCACACCACTTGTAACAGGCTTTGGGTTACAATCCAGATAAAATGCAGTTGAAATCGTCATTTGACCTAATCCTATAGAAACATCGCTTGGAAGGAACCAAGTCTTAACTTCGCCTACATCATCCTTTAGTTGGTGGTAACCCCAACGAAAAATATTTTCATTAACAATTACAGCAGCAATCAGATAAGGATCTACAGAGTATTTTGAAGCCATTTCCTTAATAGTTTCTTGATTCTGCTTAACACCCAAGTATGCATCTTTCGGAAGAAGGCCTGCTGGATCTGTATGGTTTATAGTATCATTTACGCAATAGGAATAAGTATTTAGTGCTAATGGGTTGCTTATCGTCCCTAATACTAAATCTCTATTAATAAATCTTCGTAACTCCGGGTTATAATACCGTGCCCTCATATAGTATAAGCCGTCTGCGTCAGTCATCACCCCGTCGCGGCCGTTGTAAAGGAACGGCGTTTGAGTGTTGCCGCGGTGGTCTACCAACTCGCCATAAGGACCGTACTGAAACCGGTCGGTCACGGTACCCGTTTCGTCCGTTAAGGCAACCGTGCTGCCTCGAAGGTCGTAATGATAGCTTCGATAGATGCCGTTTTCTTCCTGCGCGATGAGTCCCAAGCCGTAAATGTAGAATGTCTGGTTGCCTTCCGCGTCGGTTTTGACTAAGGCCTGACTCAATAAAGCATGCGGGTTCACCACGTACTCCGTCCGGTAGACACCTTCGGTCACGCCGATCCGGTTATTTTCCGCGTCGTAAATGTAGCTTGTACCATCGACACTCATGAGCCGGTTTCGGGAATCGAAGGTGTAGGCAGCCATTGACCCGTTTAGCGGCCCGTAGGTCATGTTCCCGTCTGCGTCGTATTCAACCGGTTGACCGTTGAACGTGGCGAGCCGGTTGTCGTAAGTATAAGTCATAACCGTATCCGGCATTGCAAAAGGCTGCTCTTCTAAAGAACTCTGTTCGGTTTCCACGGTCCCATCGTCTTTGTAAGTATAATTATAATGGATTATGAGGTTTCCGCTGCCGTCAATTTCTTTAAGCTGGGTTAACTGACCGGCATCGTCGTAATAGACAACCTGCACCGTACCGTTCGGCCTGGCGGTCTTCCAAAGCAGTCCGTTGGGGTAATACTCATATGTCGTTATCCTGTCGTTCCAGTCGGTCACCGTCTTTAAACGGTTGTCCTTGTAATATGTGTAATTGACCTGCTTCCCGCCGGGGTAGGTGAGGACTGTAAGGTTGCCGACAGGGTCGTATTCGTACCGGATCACGTTGCCGCGCGAATCAGTGTATTTCTTCACCCGGTTGAGTTCGTCGTACTCGCGGGTGATCGTGGACACACCTTCGGTGACAGTCTCGACGTTGCCGTTGGGGTCGTACTGGTAAGATACAGTCCCGTCGGGGTCGGTGAAGCTCGCCAGCCGGCTGTCGTCGTAGTACTGGTAACTAGTTGCTTGACCACGGGCGTTGGTCTTCTGCTGGACAAGGTTTCTGCTGTTGTAATCGTAAGTAATCGTGCCGCCCGGATATGAGTAACGCTCGTGCCAGAGCATCCCGTTGGGGTGATAGTCGAATCCGGTCTCGTAATTGTTGGGGTCAACCATGGCTTCCAGGTTGCCGTCGTCATCAAAGCGCTGGCTGCTCTCGACGCCCGGCACCGGTGAATATACGTGAACCAACCGGTCCAGCGCGTCGTACTGGTACCGGGTAACCCGGGTCAAAGGGTCGGTCGTCTGTTCAAGGCGGCCAAGGGCGTCATACTTTCTTACGGTGCTACGATTCAGAGCATCGGTTATCGTTTGTGTCTTATTAAGATCGTCATAGGTGACGGTCAATATCTTTATGCCCCGCGCATCCCATTTCCCGGTAAGCCTCCCCAGTTCGTCGTACTGAAACTCGGTGGTGTGCAGTTCGGGGTCGATCATCTTCCAGAGGCTGCCGTCGTCGAAGTACTGGTACTCGGTGGTGTAGCCGTTGGCGTCGGTTACATACCTCAACCGGTCTTCTCCGTCATACTGGTATGTTGTCTCGTAATACACCCCACCCACTACGGTTGAGACTTTTCCCAGGTTGCGGTTATTGTCGTACTGGTAGTAGGTGGTGTGATCCCTGGCATCCGTTTCGGTAAGTTTGCTGTGATAGCCGTCGTAAGTATAACTGGTGGTATGCCCCAGGGGGTCGGTAATGCTCAGCAGGTTGTCGGCGCCGTCGTACTGATAAGTGGTTGTTTTCCCCGCACCGTCACTTACCGCCTGAAGCCTGCCGGCGGCATCGTAACTATAAGCGGTTATCTTTCCCGCCGCATCGACGATTTCATAGACCTGTCCGGCCACGTACGTGTATGTTGTTTCGTTGAGGAGTGGCGTTATTACCTTTTTCAACAAACCGTTTCCGGGGTAGTATTCATATTTTGTTTCTTTGCTCAACGGGTCGATCTTTCTTGTCACGCAGTTGGGGTTGGTGGGATCTTCGTAGTAATAGTAGACCGTTTCGGATACGGCGTTGGTCAGCGACTCCAGGTTGTCGTCGGCATAGTACGACATGTATGTGGAACCAAGTACGGTACCGTTCAGCTCGCGGACCTCGCTGGTGAGGTTTCCGCGGGGGTCGTAACCGTAGTTGGTGGTTATGCCCTTGGGATTGGTGGAGGTTTTGATGTTGCCGTCTTCGTAGTAGGTGTTGGTGTAGGTGCGATTCAGCTGGTCTTTGACGCTCAAAAGATTATAACTGCTGTCGTGCGTGTAAACCTTCGTGTTGCCGTTGCGGTCGTAGACGGTGGTGATTACTGTACCAGGCTGGGTGGTTTCATCATAGTGGAACTCGTTAAGATGATTCGTTGTGATACCGTCGTCCTGGGTGACCACCCGGCCCAGTTCGTCGTAGGTGTCGTAAAAGATCTGGATGCCTTCTTCGTCGGTCGCGCGCTCAACTTGTCCGTTACTATTGTACGTATAGTTGATGTAATGCCCTTCGGGGTCCGTGATGCGGGTCAGGTTGTAACTGCCGTCATAACTGAAACTCACAGAGCGGCCGAGCGGGTCGGTCACCCTGTCAATTAATCCATAGACGTTGTAAGTTACGGTTAAAGCGCGGCCGGAAATGACTTCGGCAATAGTTTCAAGACGGCCGTCAATATTATAACTGAGGTCTATCGGCTGACCGTACTTGTTTTTGACCTGTACCAGCCGGCCGGCAGCATTGAACTCGTAAATGCTCTTGTCTTTGCGGGTCAGGGTGTAACTGCCGTCGGGGTTTTTGACGAGGGTGTCATAGCGAACCGCAAGGTCTAAAGGCGAGTACGTCTCGCTGCCGTTGTACAAGAAGCGGTTTACCCTGTTGGCGGTCCAGTGGAGGTCTATGTCGCCGTTCGGCAACACCGCCAACCGGGCTTCGAAGTTATGTCCCCAGCCTTTGCCGAGCGGTCCTTCGTTGAGCAGGAGAGAGTTATAGCTGGCCTTGAAAGGAAGTTCCCGGGCGCCGTTTACCGTAAGCAGCGTACGCTCCATTACGTGGGCGCCGGTGCCGGTATCGATCGGTTCTCCTTCGCATGAGGCTTCGCGTGTGGCAGGGTCCAAGCGACTCACGGCCGGAGCGGCCAGTATGCCGGTGAAGTGGAGTTTGGCGGCGAAGCCGCAGACGGAATACCCCGTGGTCCAGATCAGGCGGTCGTCGATCACAGCCACGTAGTTTTTGTGCCGCGGGAGGACATTGGCGGTTGTCTTCAGGAGGGTGCTGGCCAGGGAGTTGTCCGGGTCGTCTATCCTATAGACGTACGCTGGATAGTTGGTAATCCCCACGTAGAAAGAAGTGAACGCAAGCAGCCCCCCGTCACGCTCTTCCAGGAGAGTCGCGGAGAGCTTCTCCATCCCGCCGAGGTACCCGTACACGCTCCAGGTCGCCCCGTTGTCGTTGCTCCGGTAGATCTTGCTGCCGGTGCTGCCGTAATCGTACCCCATGGCGAAGTAGAGACACCCCGACCGGCTGGCGGCTACACGTTTGGAGAAACCGCTGGAGTACCACGCGCCGTGCGCAGGACCGTGATAGCAGGTTAACCGGTGCGTCCAGGTGCCGCCCTGGTCATCCGAGGTCCAAATGGACGGGCGGGCCACGGTGTAGTTGTAACCGTCATACTCGTATTTCGGTCCGGGTAGCACCCACCTGCCGTTGTCAAGCACCGTTATCATGCCCGCGGTGGCGTTTCCGGCGTAGGGAGCGTCGTCAACGGTCAATTCGCTGTAGAACTCGTAATGCAGTTCCCAGTCCCCGCCGTTTCCGCCGGGGGATCGGTACAGCCTGTACCATGCCGGGGCGGTGGATGACCCGGCATAACCGGCGGTCATCCAGAGCTGGCCGCCTGTCCTGAATACGCAGCAGCAGCCGTACGGCCCGACGTTAATTCCCGTCCCCCGCCAGTTGGTTACGGTGTTGCTGCCGCCGAGCAGGGTATCGACATCGGCTACGTCTCCTTCGCATACCTCATTTGTGGCGCTGTCAATGCCGACGAATATCAGCCCGCCGCTGGTCTTTTCTGCGACCGATATTTCTCCCTTTATGCCCGATTTCGGCTGGCGCCAGGGAGTCATGGAATCCCAGTCGTATTCGTAGGTGGTGTACGCACACGCCGGTCCGGCGGGAAAAAGCAGCAATAAAGCCGAAAAACACAGGAAGAACGCGGTTAAGAGTGCCGGCTTTAGACCGGAACAGCGGTTCGCTCCCATATCGGTGCCCCCCATACAATTCGTTTGGACCACAGGTTTTTTTAGAAGCCGTTCTACTTTAGAAAGTCGTTCGGAACAGGATAAGATGAGGGTAAGTGCTGGGATAAGTTACATGTACTGCAAGGTCTGTTCCAAGGTTGCCGCAATTTAGAAAAGTGTATCTCGACAGTTGACTATTGTACAGCCGTGTTGTCTAAAAAGCGTTATTTCGTGTCTGAAAAGTGCGAAACCGTGTTTGAAACCGCGAAAATCGTGTATGAAGGATGGTGAAATTTCAGGGGGGAAGTACTTGTAGGTCTACGTCACTTCGATCACCAGCCCGGTGAGCCGTACCGGGTGGATCGTCATGCTGGCCGTTTCCGTGATAAACGAGTACCACACCGAAACCGCAACGGGCACGCCGATGCTGTGCCCGCCGCCGCGCAGAGCGAAACAGCGGTTTCGAAATTGAGGCCCATTTCAGCAATGGCCACCTGCCTCCACGCCGCCACCAACGGTGTTCAAAATGATCAGCACCCCTTCGACGTCCGGGTGCAAAAAAGACAACGGAGACGGAGATTTTGAAATGGTGGTGGACCCCGATAGATGCATCGGTTGTGGGTTCTGTGCAGGGGCCTGCCCTTGCGGGATTTGGAACCTCGTGGAAAATGAACCTATTGGGTAATCACGCGTCCCGTGCTAACAGTTTGTTGACCACATAACGGGCGAAGGACATTGCAGAAGTGAATCCGGGAGAAACAGCGTTCAATACATGCACGGTGTCCCCGTCTTTTATGACTACATAATCCAGAACAAGCCGTCTTGTTCTCCAGTCTATGAGTTGCGGCCTGATCCCCACTTTGTTGCACGGCAGGATATCGGCCTTTTCCAGGGACGGAACAAGGCTCTTTGCCTCTTTATAGAACGCATTCTTACTATACTTCCGGATCTCCCCAAGTGCAGTGTCCCGAAAATTCCGGTTGGAGAAAAATAGGGTTGCGTCACGGCACAGGATGCTGATCGACTCCGTTCCTATCCCGCGCAAAAGTCCGTAGTTCTCCCTGCCCAGGGCCGGGAAGGCTGTAGGACCAATCGTTACCACGCCATCTACGCCCCTGGTAAAGTGCACGCCGAGGAACGGGTTTGAAAGGTCCGGCACAGGATATATATTGCTTTTTACCAGGCCCTTTTTCTCCGGACGAAGTGTTTTATAGGTTCCTTTAAACGGTATAATGCGGTATTCATGGCCCAACCCAAAAGCATGGGCTACGGTCTCGCTGTATGCACCCGCCGCATTTACCATTTTTGAGAACGAAATTTCCCCGCGGCTGGTTACAACCGTTCCGCATCTTCTCAAGCCGGTGAACCCGGTTTCATAGAGGATTTTCACCTTACGCGAGGAAAGAAGCTCCTCTTCCAGCGACTTGAGTACTCTCTTTGGCTCAATCACGGCGGTATTCGGCGAATAGAGGGCTTTTTCGCAGGTGTAAGCGTAAGGCTCGATCTCTTTGAGTTCTTTAACGTCAACAATCTTAACTTCGACGCCGTTGGCACGCGCCCTTCTTTCAAGTTCCATTATACCAGGAACTTCAGACTCATTCTTAGCCACGATCACCTTGCCCGACGCCAACAGCGGCAGGCCTTTTTCACGGCAAAAATCCTTCATGAGACGGTTTCCTTCTACTGTAAACCTGGCCTTAAATGTTCCCTGAGAGTAGTAAATGCCGGCGTGAAGTACACCGCTATTCCTGCCGCTTGCGTGCTTACCCGGAGCCTTCTCCTTTTCAATTATGACAATGCCGTCAAGTCCCCTCCGCAGCAATTCCCTTGCGAC
>JBFLWY010000023.1:7490-17419 GCA_040757355.1 Bacillota bacterium
CCTGAGAGTAGTAAATGCCGGCGTGAAGTACACCGCTATTCCTGCCGCTTGCGTGCTTACCCGGAGCCTTCTCCTTTTCAATTATGACAATGCCGTCAAGTCCCCTCCGCAGCAATTCCCTTGCGACGGTGAAGCCGACAACCCCGCCGCCGATTATCAATACGTTGCACTTATCTATTGTTAGGACACTCCTTCAATACAGGCATCCGCAGCACAAAAAAGAGTCATAAATTAAGACTATTGTGAGATTACCACAAAAGCACCAGCAAGAAAAGTCACCCGCTGAAAAACCGAAGCGATCTCCTGTGATTTTATCAATAAACCCATTGACACCGTTTACCCTTACTGGTATGCTGAAGTTGTAAATTGCTTTACAATGGGGTAAAGCAGGGCGAAGGCGCCCGGGAAACTTTATGTTTTCCTGGGCGTTTGCTTTTTAAGAACTGTTCAACGGTATCCTAAACGTTTGCCCTGCACTTTTTTGACAGTAGATTTTAAGAACCGGTTACTAAGTCCACAGAATAACGATTTCCCGAGGGCAAAGCAGCCTAAGAATCGTGATCTATGGACTTTTGTTTTTGCGTCGGGATTGCCAAATACACCATCCGTGGGATAAGTAAGGCGGTACCCAAAGACAAAACGATCTACAGAAAGCGGGGGTTGCACTATGGCCACGGCAACCGGAGTACAAACGGCGGTGGAACGTCCCTGCCACGTCTGTCAGCTTTTCGGGGCTATATACCTTATTTACGGTATTAAGAGAGCAACGACGCTTGTACATGGGCCCCAGAGTTGCTGTGGTTACATGCGTTTCACGATCTCCCAGCACTTTACGGAATTACGAACGGGAAAACCCTTTTTTTACGAATGCACGGAGGTTTCCAGCGGCCGGCAGAAGTTCGTTGAAAAGGTTTGCCGCCTAATCAAGGATCATGACCTGCGTTTTATTTGTCTGATAAACACGTGCCTCAATGATTCTGGTGCCGAGATCATCAATAGCTGGCTTGAAGAGATGAAAGCAGGGTCGCAACAAGTCCCTGAAATAGTTTACATCAACGCACTCCATCCTTCAGGCAGCTATGCAACTGGATATGATGTCGCCTCCAAGGCGGTACTCGAACTTCTTGCGAAACCCGCCGGTGTGCGACACGGAAGGCTTAATATTATTCCTGGTATGATCAACCCGGGTGATCTTCAGGAAGTAAAACGCATTTTGGCAGATATGGCTGTCCCATATACCATGTTGTACGATGGCTCGGAAAGATTGAGCGCCCGACCCGTGGAGTACGCAGTCGACCCGCCTGCAAATGCTACCTTTCCTGAAGAGCTTATCGATTCAGCAAATTCCATTGGAACGATTGCCCTCTGCAGGCATGCCGGAGGAGCAGGTGCCGATTACCTTAACCGGAAATTCGGCATCCCGGCCGTTTACGGCCCTCTCCCCGTAGGATTGACCAGCACCGACCTTTTTCTTGACCGGATCAAAGGTCTTACCGGCGTCGGAATTTCCTCCGTGCAAGAACGCGAACGGAAAAGTCTTCTCGATGGGATGGCAGATTCCAAGCGTTACACAGCAGGGAAAAAGGTTGCGATAACCGGGGATCCCGATCTTGTCTCGTCGCTTACACGCTTTACCTGCGAATTAGGGATGGAACCAGCAGTGGTTATGAGTAATATGCCAAGTGAACCCTTCGTTCAGGAGATTGAAACCATAGCAAAGGAGTACGGCAATTCTCCGGTCATCATTTCCGGCAGTGAATTGTCGGAGTTTAAACACGTTATCCATGAACGTGAAACCGATATTGTATTAGGCCCGTCATATTTGTCAGGCATCGCTAAAAGTGCCGGAGTGCCTTTACTGAGGATAGGTTTCCCCGTATATGACCGGTGCAGTTGCGACCGCTGGCCTGTATTAGGCTACCGCGGCGGCCTTCGGCTAATAGAACTTATCAGAAAAGTCGCCCAAGAGGTTGTCTAAACGCAGATGCGCAGGAACGAGGCAGGCAATTCCACCCCTTACGGCGCCGTATCTGCGTAACCGGCACTTCCCAGCACTCAGAGGTGTGTTGGCGAATGGTCGGTGTAGCTGACCGGGTGAGTAAGATATGTACAATAAGGTGGACTGCCAACTGAGTGCCGGGCGCCTTGGTGATAACACAGCAGCCCTAGTGGGACGGTGGTAGCAGCGAGGAACAACTGGTCATTTGTGAAGAAGGTCTTCTATTTTGCTTGTTCCAAGGTATTGATTTTCAACATGTAGGGAGTATAATATAAACCACAATAGCACGAAGCCTTTGAGGAAATAGAAAGCACCACGGCGGTGTTTTTTGTTAGCGTACAGGTTTTTTTCTGAAGTGCCAAAGTTCATAAAGAAATGAAGGATACAGCGGTGTATCCTTTAAGTGGCAACGGCGCCCTGTGCAAGTCTGATGAGCTGCGGGGCGTTTTTTGTTCGTCTGGAGGCCTTCTCGGTGAGGGAACGAGTGATCGTTGCCGATGAGGACGTCAGTTGGCGAAAAAACATTGCCACCTGGCTCAGCACATTCGGTTATCACCTGGTGGGAGAAGTTGCAGAAGGAGCAGCCGCTCTAAATCTTATCCGTATGCGCCAGGTGGAACTGGCTATTGTTTCGGCGCATCTACCGGGTATAAACGGTCTGGAAATAGCTTCCATCGTTCACGAAGATAAGCTCGCCCCGGTCATTTTAGTCTGCTCCCGTTTCTGGGAGGAAACTTTAGAAAAGGCCAGACAGACACGGGTTTTTGGCTTACTCGTGAAGCCTTTTGACGAAACTGTATTAATTCCGGCGGTAACATTTGCACTAACTAACTACCGAGAGGTCGTCGCGCTTGAGCAGAAGGCCTGGGAGTTGAAAACAACTCTCGAAAACCGCAAAGCTATCGAAAGAGCCAAAGGGCTTCTTATGGAAAACCTCGGGATTTCAGAAAACGAGGCCTTCCGGCGCATCCAGAAGCTGAGCATGGATAAGCGCTTGCCCATGCGGGAGGTCGCGGATGCGATCATCCTCTCACACGGCGTTACCGGAAGGGTAAAGAAACAGAAATAAGAACAATTTGTAGCTATTTCAACCCGTCACCTAACACTTAAGGAACTCGGCGAGAAATGATGCAGTGAAGGAAGTCCGGCGGAGACTAACTGGAGCGTACTGAATTCAGAGGTCGGAAGCCGGAAGTCGGAGGTCTGAAAAGGGGAAAAAGGAAATTCGCGTAGCGAATTCTACGAGGTTCTGATCTCTGACATCCTGCATCTGACTTCTGAAATGCGTTCTTTAACGCCGCGCCCCCAGAGTGCCTGTATAGTTACAACAATTTAATAGTTGGTACAACGTCTGTACCTCTTCAAGAGGCAACGACGCCTATAGCATTATACTTGCTATAGGCGTTTTTTGCATTTGAGAGATCCTTATCATCCTCTGTCTCCTTACAGGGGGAACCCCTGTAAGGAGAATTTTTTTATGTTAAAATACAATACGGGAAGGTAGTGAGTGCCAGTGGACGGTTACCGTATCCTTCTTGCGGTCGCGGAGCAACCAGACCGCAACCATTTGCGGGACATTCTCTCAAGGTTGGGACATAACGTCATAGCAACAACATCAGAAGCCCGCTCGGCCCTGCGCCTTGCCTTCGAAGTTCATCCGGACGGAATGATTATTGATCCTTCCATTCCCGATTGCGGTGGGTCCGGTGCGCTGCAAATACTGGAAGAACACCGTCTAACAGCG
Source organism: Bacillota bacterium (assembly GCA_040757355.1). Lineage (GTDB taxonomy): Bacteria > Bacillota > Desulfotomaculia > Desulfotomaculales > Ammonificaceae > DTYU01. The sequence goes on from JBFLWY010000023.1 coordinate 11,234, forward strand.
GTAATATTATATTCACGGAATGAGGAAAAGATTGTCGAACAGGCAAAAAAGGGGTGGGTTATGGCTTATATTTTACCACCCCTGGAAGAAGCCAACGTTATTACGGCGATAGAGGTTGCGGTAGCAAATTTCCAACGGCTTTCTGCACTTGAGCACAAAACCATCAAGTTGCAGAAAAACCTCGCTGAGAGACGACTGGTGGAACAGGCAAGAAGCTTGCTTGCCGAAAAGAAAGGGCTTAGCGAGCGAGAAGCGTATCATTACCTGAGACATTTAAGCATGAACCGGAGACAGCCCATGGCAAGGGTTGCTAAGGAGATAATAGCATCCTTAAATAAAATCTGATGTCGCAGTAATAAGGAATAATATATAGTGAAAGTTTTTTCCGTTTAGGGTTGATTTTACAAGTTTTTGTTTTATAATATTGCACAAGCATCAACACTGGTTTACGAAGAGTATAAGTGATCGGGGCAACGCAGTCCCCTCCGGGTTGTAGCTTAAATTTCTACAACCTGTGTGGGGATTTTTTTGTTGACTGAGAGGTGGAGAGCGTGTATACGATTGCCGATATTCGCAAATTGGTCGAAGAACAACACGTTCGGTTTCTTCGGCTGCAGTTTACAGACATCTTCGGACGTGTTAAAAATATAGCCGTACCCATTACCGAACTGGAAAGGGTACTGGATAACCAGGTGACAGTCGATGGTGCTGTCTTCACCGGCGTACCCGGAATGCAAGAAAGGGTTTTTCTGCACCCTGACTATTCCACCTTCATACTGTTCCCCTGGCGCCCCCGCGACGGCGCTGTTGCGAGGCTTGTTTGCAACGGATATACAAAAACGGGTGAACGCTTTTCCGGCTGTTCCCGCGGAGTATTGGAAGAAGTGTTGGAAAAGGCTCACCCGGAATATCGCCTTTCCATAGGGGTAGCCCTGGACTTTTTTCTTTTTCACGTAAACGAACGAGGCAAACCGGTTCTTGTCCCGCAAGACTATGCCGGCCTGTGCGACCTCTCGCCTCTAGATCTTGGCGAAAACGCCCGTCGTGATTTGGTGAATACCTTAGATGAAATGGGAATAGATGTAGTGTTGTCCCACCACGGTGAAGACCCGGGGAAAAACCGGATCTGCCTCAAAACAGGCGCATTACCGGCAATCGCCGACAAGATCATTACTACCAAGTTTGTCATCCGAGCAGTCGCTCAGCGTCACGGTCTTTACGCATCGTTCATTCCCAAGCCTTTTAAGGAATATCCCGGTGCAGGCATGTCACTCTTGCTTATCCTCATGGAAGAAGGCAAAAACCTGTTCAAGAGCAATGGAGATGCGTGGGGATTGAGTAAGGTGGGATATGGCTTTGCCGCAGGACTTGTAAAACACGCCGGGGGTCTTACTGCTCTATCATGCCCCTCGGTAATATCATATAAAAGACTTGTTTCGGGCAAGGATCCAGTGCTAACCGGTCTATCGCCCAACACCCGGACAGCTATGCTAAACACGGCACTGGTCGGCAATGAACCAGCCCTGGAATACTGGATCCCGGATGCCATGAGCAATCCTTACTTGCTTCTGTCCGCCATTCTCTCTACCGGAATAAGAGGCGTTTCGGAGGCGGCAGACCTGCCGGTAATAACGAAGGACGGCCTCCCGGCAGAAGATTCGACCGGCTGCAGGAGTCTCCCCAAGAACCTCGGCGCTGCAATCGAGGCATTAAAAGCCGACGCCGTGCTCCAGAGTATCATGGGAGACCTAATTCATGGCCTGTATGTACAGGAAAAAGAAAAGGAGTGGAACGAATTTTTGGAAGAGATCCATCCTTGGGAAATTGAACGTTACCTGCCTTAGCAATAGGGCCGGTAATCTCGGTGCTCGACCGACCGGAACATCGTATAATTTTATCGGGCCTCGGGCAAAGAGTTTTAATTGTCCCAAAAATCTAAGATAAAGCGAGGTGGGTTTCCGCGAAGCAACCAAAAAGCGTTCAACTAGTAGATGATATACTATAATGCTACTTATTTCTATTTTCATGCCTTGGAGGATGATAATGATGTTCAGTCTTGGAATAAACGCATCCGCAGCTACACTTACCAAGTTACGTACCCAGACCCAGAGTTCAACCAGCGGAATGTGTGTCACCTGCCTCGACGGCTGTCCGGGTCTTTGCGAAGTGGGACGATCGGCAATCCGCGGAAAAGAAGTGCTTTACCCGCAGCCCTTTGGGAAAACCACTTCCGCCTCCCAGAAAAAATACCCTGTGGATTACTCGCATTTTAGTATCATGGGAACCGCGGTAGGCGCACACGGTGTGGACCCCGACCCGGATAAGGCAATCTTCCCGGTGGTCGATCTCCGCAGCGCCGTGGGGGCCGATGAAAGCCTCAACCTGCAGTTGCCCTTTGTCATTGCGGCAATGGGTTCTACCAATGTAGCGGCCAACAACTGGGATCACCTGGCCGCCGGAGCAGCGATCTCCGGGTGCGGGATAGTCATCGGTGAAAATGTATGTGCCATGGACCCAAAAGCAGAAATCAAGAACGGTAGAATTGTAAAATCGCCCGCCATGGAAGAGCGGATTAAGGCGTTTACCGAGTGGGCCGGGGACGATGGGTTTATAGCTGTTCAGGCCAACGTAGAGGATACCCGCCTGGGCGTCCAGGAGTGGGTAATTGAAAAGTACGGCATCAATGCGGTAGAGCTAAAGTGGGGTCAGGGCGCAAAGGACATCGGCGGCGAGGTGAAACTTAACACCTTGAAACGGGCGTTGCAGCTCAAAAGTCGCGGCTACATAGTCTTGCCCGACCCCGAAGACCCCGCCGTCCAAGCAGCTTTTGAAGCCGGTGCATTCAGGGAGTTCGAGCGCCATTCCCGGGTCGGCATGGTTGACTACGATTCCTTTATGGAGCGCGTCGAGGAACTGCGCAAAGCCGGTGCTAAGTATATCTTCCTGAAAACGGGGGCATACCGCCCGGCAGATCTGGCACGGGCGGTCAAGTACGCTTCGGACGCAAAACTCGACCTGCTGACGGTTGACGGGGCCGGCGGCGGCACCGGGATGAGCCCATGGAGGATGATGAACGAATGGGGTGTGCCTTCACTGCACCTGCAGGCCCTTCTGGTTAATTACATGGACACCCTGAAAAAGAAGGAGAAATACCTGCCGCCTGTAGCAATGGCCGGCGGTTTTAGCCTTGAAGACCACATCTTCAAAGTGATCGCAATCGGCGCGCCTTACATTAAAGCAGTCGGAATGGCAAGGGCCCCGCTGGCGGCGGCAATGGTTGGGAAAACGGTAGGTGAAGCGATGCGCGAAGGCAAAGTCCCAAGCGAATACCAGCGTTACGGCGACACCGTCGAACAAGTATTCATCGGGGCCAGCGAGTTAAAAGAGATATTGGGCGACGACTACAAGCGCCTGCCTGTTGGCGCCATTGGTGTATACACATACTTCCAGCGTCTTGCCCAGGGCATGAGGCAGCTCATGTGCGGCGCCCGGAAGTTCAGAATAGACCTCATTGACCGCGATGACGTAGCGGCACTAACCCGGGAAGCAGCAGAACTAACCGGTATCAGGTACATAACGGACGTCGATGCGGAAGAGGTAGAAAAGATTCTCGGCTGATGGACAAATCCAGAATGTGTTCTTAGGCTCTTGAACGGTCTCCATAGATGGGGTACAACGACGTACCCTAAAGCGAGAGGCAATGACGCCCCTGACAGCTTAGCTGCTGCAGGGGTTTTTTGTCTTTAATTAAGGTTCCGGACTTCTTTCAATATGACTGGGGGTGAGCCATAGTTTACTATCTCTTTTTACCTGAGAAGTTGCCAAACCAGTGAGGTGAAATTTCAAAGGAGAACAATGGCGGCCACGTGATGCTGCCACAAAATTAAACAAGGAGGTTTCTCAAGGATGAGCTTAAGTAAGCCCAACGTCAGTGCTGCTACGGTTACTACAACCCGCGTTTCACCCGCTCCCCTTTCCGGACTGTGTGTGACTTGCGTCGACGGCTGCCCCGGCTACTGCGAGGTGGGAAGATCCGCTCTTCGCGGCCGAGAAATTATCTATCCACAGCCCTTCGGCACGTCTACAAGCGGAGCGGAAAAGGACTATCCCGTTGATTTTTCCTATTTTAATATCCAGGGAACATGCGTTGGGGCGGTCGGCGTTGAAGCTGACCCCGACAAGGCGACCTTCCCCGCTGTAGATATTTCTACGGAAGTGGGCACTCCCGGCAACAAGGTAAAAATGAAATATCCCTTTTTTACCGGCGCCCTGGGCTCAACCGATATCGCCCGGATAAATTGGGAGGGTTGCGCTGTTGGCGCAGCCATTTGCGGGACGATCCTGGTTTGCGGCGAAAACGTCTGCGGTATGGACCCGAATGCAGAAATCAGCAACGGAAGAGTGGTCAAATCCCCTGAGTTGGAGAGAAGGGTTCAGGTTTTCAAGGACTGGTACGACGGTTACGGGCTGATGGTCGTACAGTTAAACGTAGAAGATACGCGCCTGGGTGTTGCCGAGTACGCAATCGATAAACTCGGCGTTGAAGGTATAGAGCTTAAATGGGGGCAGGGTGCCAAGTGCATCGGCGGCGAAGTGAAGCTCCCAAGTCTGGAAAGAGCCCTGCAGTTGAAGCAAAGGGGCTACATCGTGCAACCCGACCCGGAAGACCCGGCGGTTCAAGAGCAGTTTAAACTCGGGGGGATTAGCGAATTTGAACGGCATTCGCGATTGGGGATGGTGGAGGAAGAGACCTTTCTCAAGGAAGTGGAAAGGCTCAGAAACCTCGGCGCAAAATATGTCACGCTGAAAACGGGGGCTTACCGCGCGGCCGACCTGGCCAGGGCTGTAAAATACGCTTCCTTGGGCAAAATTGACCTGCTGACCGTGGACGGCGCCGGCGGCGGGACCGGTATGAGCCCCTGGCGGATGATGAACGAATGGGGAATTCCCACCGTTCACCTCGAAAGCCTCCTTTATCAATTCTTAAAGAGACTCGAACAAAAAGGCGAGTTTGTACCGGTGTGTGCCATCGCCGGCGGGATCGTCCTCGAAGACCAAATCTTCAAAGCCGTCGCGCTGGGAGCACCGTATATAAAGGCCGTCTGCATGGGAAGGTCGACACTCACCGCCGCTATGGTCGGCAAGACGCAAGCCAAGAGCCTGGAAGAGGTGTACGGAAAAGGCAAGGAGTACCGCGATGCCGTACTGCGTACTTTCATCGGTGCCACAGCGCTAAAGGATAAATATGGGAAGGACTTTGATAAGATCCCGCCGGCGGCAATCGGCATCTATACCTACTACGACAGACTTGCGGTAGGTTTAAGACAGCTTATGGCGGGAGCACGCAAGTTCAAGCTCGACGCGATAGAAAGGACCGACCTCGTCGCCTTGACCCGGGAAGCTGCGGAAGTAACAGGGATTCCTTACGTAATGGAATCGGATCTGGAAGAGATCGATAGGATCTTGGGATAAGAAGGAGGGTTTGAATATGCTTAATATGATTTGCAACCAGTTTTGTCCCGCCCCTTTTTGTATAACGGTTTGCCCCGTGGATGCAATAAGCATCTCGTCCAAGGACAACAATGTTTACGTTGATACAGAGAAGTGCAACAGGTGTAGGCTCTGCGGGTTTATGTGCGTTACCTACAGCCGTGATCAATCGTTGCAGGGGAAGAGGCCGTGGGTCTCCACTGATTTTGTTAAGGCGGCCAGATAACGGCCGTCGGTAGTCAGTCGTCGGGCGTCGGAGAGACAATAAACAAAAGGGCTTTTTCTGACGACCAAATATGGAGCCGGTGCCTGAGCGGCCGCTACCGTTTGCCCTTATTGCCCCAGCACTCAGTATCTATGTTTTACATTTGTCACGATGTGTTGTGCTCCTCCTCAGCTTTACCCAGGCGTTCCAGCGATACTGTTCCACCTGAGTGCTGGGTGGACCCTCTTTCATCTGCTTGAGTTTTTGAGGGGTAATAATCTCCTTGGGCAGGCTTAGGAAAGGAAGTCAAAACGGATGGATGAAGAGCTTGTTTTTGTCAAAGATATACTCCCCTACTACAGGCAGTCGCGGAGTGAAATAATTCCGATCTTGCAGAAGGTCCAGTCCGGCCTGGGTTACCTCCCGGAAAAAGCCGTTGCGGAAATCGCAAAATACCTCCACCTCCCACCAAGCGACGTTTACGCTGTTGC
>JBFLWY010000023.1:17519-45807 GCA_040757355.1 Bacillota bacterium
AGTCGCGGAGTGAAATAATTCCGATCTTGCAGAAGGTCCAGTCCGGCCTGGGTTACCTCCCGGAAAAAGCCGTTGCGGAAATCGCAAAATACCTCCACCTCCCACCAAGCGACGTTTACGCTGTTGCTTCATTCTACGACCAGTTCAGGCTCCAGCCTTTGGGACGGAGAAGAATTGCGGTCTGCCGCGGTACCGCCTGCCACGTCCGGGGCGCACCGCAGATCTTAAAGCAAATAGAGACTATAACGCTGCTAAAAGAAGGGGATACCTCCGCGGACCTGGAGTATACACTTGAGACCGTTGGGTGTATCGGCTGCTGTGCCCTGGCGCCGTGCGTGAGAGTAAACAAAGACGTTTTCGGCGAAATGACACCGGCCAAGGTAAACAAACTATTCCACAGTTTCGGGGAGGAAGACCAGGATGTCTGAAATTAAGCGCACCATCTCCGTTTGTCAGGGTACGGGCTGCATTTCGGGAGGTAGCGAAGAGGTCTATTCCCTACTGGAAACTGAACTAACGAACCTTGGAGCTGCAAGGATACAAGTCAAACGGACCGGCTGCCACGGTTTCTGCCAACAGGGGCCCGTTGTTGTGGTCGGACCCGAAGGCGTATTTTACACAAAGGTAAAGTCCGAGGACGTAAAAGAGATCATCGCTGCAACAGTTGCCGGGAGAAAACCTCTGGAGCGACTCCTGTACCGCGACCCCGTATCCGGACAGACATTCAGCCGCTATGCAGAAATCCCGTTTTACAGTAAGCAAGAGCGGGTGATCTTGAGAAACTGCGGGAATATCGACCCCGAGGACATAAACGACTACCTCGCCGCCGGCGGGTATCAGGCCCTGCCAAAAGCGCTCACAGAGATGTCCCCGCGTGACGTTATTGAAGCAGTTAAACGGTCCGGACTGCGAGGACTCGGCGGCGCCGGCTTTTCGGCGGGCAGGAAGTGGGATGCCTGTTACCGTGCTCCCGGCACAGAAAAGTTTGTAATTTGCAACGGCGACGAAGGCGACCCGGGGGCTTTTCAGGACCGCTCCGTAATGGAAGGCGACCCGCATTCAGTGTTGGAAGGAATGATAATCGCCGGTTATGCCATCGGCGCTTCAAAAGGTTACATTTACGTTCGCGCTGAATACCCGCTTGCGGTCAACCGCCTGAAAACCGCAATCCGACAGGCCGCTGAAAGAGGGTTCCTCGGCAAGGGAATCCTGGGGACCGGTTTTTGCTTCGAAATAGAAATTTTTCAGGGGGCGGGGGCTTTCGTCTGTGGCGAGTCAACGGCCCTGGTGCGGTCGATGGAAGGGTACCGGGGGTTGCCCAGTCCCCTACCCCGCCCGCGCACCTCGGAAGCAGGCCTGTGGAGTAAACCCACGCTGCTCAACAATGTCAAAACTTTTGCCAGTATCCCCCGCATAATATCGCAGGGCGCCGATTGGTTTGCCGCGATAGGCACAGAAAGGAGCAAAGGCACTGCAGTTTTTTCCCTGACGGGGAAGGTGGCCAATTGCGGTTTGGTCGAGGTGCCCATGGGAACGTCTCTGCACAAGATAATTTTCGATATCGGCGGGGGTATCCAGGATAACGTACCGTTCAAGGCCGTTCAGACCGGGGGTCCCTCGGGAGGCTGCCTGCCGGCGGAGATGCTCGACATGCCTGTGGATTTCGACTCTCTTTCCGCCGCAGGCTCAATCATGGGCTCCGGGGGAATGGTAATCGTGGACCAAAACACCTGTATGGTTGACCTGGCACGCTATTTTTTGGACTTCACGCAGCGGGAATCTTGCGGCCAGTGCATCCCCTGCCGTTTGGGGACCAAACAGATGTTTGACATCCTCGACGACATCACTAAGGGCAGGGGGAAAAGCGGCGACATCGAACTGCTCATGGAACTGGGAAAGATCCTAACAAAGAGTTCCCTGTGCGGTCTGGGCAAAACCGCACCCAATCCGGTCCTCACGACAATCCGTTACTTCCGCAGGGAATATGAAGAGCATATTCACGAACACCGCTGCCGCGCCGGTGTTTGTCAGATGTGAGGTTTGAGTATCATGGAGAAGCTCACTCTTTTAGTTGACAACAAAAAGGTTACGGCCCGAAACGGGATGACCGTCTTAGAAACCGCTCTCTCAAGTAACATCTACATCCCCCACCTCTGCCACCATCCCTACCTGAGTCCCGCAGGAGTGTGCCGGCTTTGTTATGTTGAACTTGACGGCAAGGGTCCTGTTTTGTCCTGCAGGACACCGGTTGAAAACGGAATGGTCATCCGAACGAAGACCCCCGAAATTGACGAAATCCGCCGCGGTCTCGTTGAGCTGCTGATCGCAAATCATCATGACGACTGTCGCAACTGCGGTAAAAAGGGCAGATGTGAACTTCAACGCGTGATGGCTTACCTGCGGATTGACAGGAAGAAAACGGCGCGGTTGAGGTTTGCCGAATCAAGCCCGGAGCTTGACACCTCTAATCCATTCTTCAACCTCGATCCGGCCAAATGCGTGCTCTGCGAGAGATGTGTACGCATATGCGGAGACCATCTGCACATAAACGCGATTGCGGTTGTGGGACGCGGTTACAGGAGCAGGGTCGCCACTGCGGGAGGAAAGCCGCTCGCTGAATCCGCTTGTGAATCCTGCGGGGAGTGCGTGGAAAGCTGCCCGGTAGGCGGTCTTGTTTATAAAGAGTACCAGCGGCCGGAAAGACACATACCAACGGTCTGCCCTTACTGTAGCACGGGCTGCGGGCTCAAACTCGGCGTACGCGAGTCCAGGATAATCAACGCCCAGGGTGATTTGTTGTGCGCGAGGGGTCGTTTCGGCTGGCGTTATATCTACGCGTACGACAGGCTCCAATCCCCGTTGGTGAAAACGGAACAAGGTTTTGTTGAGGTTTCGTGGGAAGACGCGGCCCTTTCGGCAGCATCACAATTTTCCCGTTACAATGGCGGAGAAATCGCATTTATCGTCTCCGCCAGGTGCACCAATGAAGACGCTTACCTTATTCAGAAGTTCGCCAGAAGCGTACTGCATACCAACAACGTGGACAACACGGCCCGCCTTTCACACGCCGCCAGTTTGGAAGCGCTTTGGGAGGCAACCGGCACCGGTGGAGCAACCAACCCTATTGCAGATGTGGCGGGAGCAGCCTGTATTCTGCTTGCGGGAGCCAACGTCACCAAGACCCATCCCGCAGTCACACGGCTGCTCAAACAAGCAGTAAAACACGGGAGTAAACTTATTGTAATCGACCCTGTAGAAAACGATCTCTCCCGCTTCGCGCACGTGTGGGTGAAGCCCTACCCGGGAACAGACCTGGCTTTGCTTATGGGCATAGCCGGTGTAATCGTCGAAGAGGGTCTTGCAGACGAGGATTTTGTGCAGCGAAGGTGCGCTGACTTCGCATCCTTGAAAGAAGTTTTAGCGGACTTCCCCCTCGGTAGAGTGGAAAGGCTGACCGGCGTTCCGCGCGAAACGGTGGTCGAAGTAGCGCAGCTTTTTGCCGGTATGAAACCAGCGATGATCTTGTGGTCTACGGGGATTACCCAACACTTTCACGGCAAGAACACGATCCATGCCCTGATCAACCTTGCAATGCTTACCGGAAACGTCGGCAAGCCTTCCGCCGGCCTTTATCCCCTTCTGGAACAAAACAACGCTCAGGGCGTTAGTGACATGGGTTGCCTGCCCGCCTTCTATCCGGGCTTTCAGCCGGTAACCGACCCTGTGACCAGGGAAAAGTTTAGTACCGCCTGGAAAACCAAATTGAGCGGGTCACCAGGGTTCACTCTCACGCAACTATGTGACGCGGTCTTGGATGGAAAAATTAAGGCCTTATATGTGATCGGGGCCAATCCGTTGATGGATATGCCGGACAGGCAGAAGCTCGCTGACTGCCTCCAAAAAGTTGAATTCCTTGTGCTTCAAGACTTATTCCCGAATGAAACCGCTGCTTACGCCCACCTTATTTTACCGGCAGCCGGTTTTGCAGAAAAAGAAGGTACATATACTTGCGCGGACCGTAGGGTAAACAGGCTTAGCAAGGCCGCGGAGCCGGCCGGCCGGTCTCTTTCCGACTGGGAAATTATCTGTAAAGTCGCCGGCGCAATGGGGGCTTCCGGTTTCGACTTCGGCCACCCGGGTGAGATCACGAAAGAGATAGCTTCTCTTGTTCCGGGTTACGACACTGTATTGTCTCACGAGCTGATTAACGGGCTTACCTCCACCTGTCAATCAGGGGCTCCCCTTCTGCACAGCGAGGGTTTCAGCACGCCAACCGGCAAAGGAAAGCTCGTTCCTGTAGAGTACGAAGGTCCTCTGGAACGCCCCGACATCGAATTTCCGTTAACTCTGATCACAAGGAGAAACACCTTATTCTATGGTACGTGCGCACATAAAGTCGACGGGTTCCGCCACCTGGCAGCCGGAGAATTTCTCGAATTAAACCCCAAAGACGCCGCAGATCTGGGTATTAACGACGGCGAAGAGGTCAGTGTTCTTTCCCGCCGTGGACAACTCAGCTTACGGGTCATGATCACCGATTGCCCGCCGCCATCTGTAGTTGTTCTAAACTACAATTCGCCGCAGAAGCCCGGCAATCTCCTCAGTTATAAGGAACCCAAGATTTGCCCTGTCCGCATTGAAAAGTAATGTTTAGCACGGGCTGGCTTCATTATACGTATAAGCAAACAACCTGGGGTCCCTTTTTACCACTTTCGCCCCGGGTTTCTTTTATGCTATATTAAAGTTTAGAACTGTTGCTCCCGGTCACGAACAATCTTTTTTGGAGTGGTGACAATGAAACACACACTTGCCGTATTGGCGCTGAACAAGCCCGGTGTGCTGGCGCGGATTGCAGGACTCTTGAGCCGGCGGAACTTCAATATAGAGAGTATAACCGCCGGTCACACGGAGGAGCCGAATATCTCCCGGCTTACCCTCGTGGTCCAGGGAGACGACAGGGTTATCGACCAGGTGGTTAAACAAGTGTCGAAGCTCATCGATGTCCTCAAGGTGGAACGTTTGGACCAAAATGTGATCGACAGGGAGCTTGCCCTGATAAAAGTGAAGGCTGATCCCTCACGCCGGTCCGACATCGTGGATATAGTGGAGATATTCAGGGCACACATCGTAGATGTAGGCAAAGAAACGATGGTAGTCGAAATGACCGGTGACGAAGAGAAGATCGACGCACTTTGCGAGGTCTTGAGCGAACACGGTATTCTCGAAATGGTCCGGACCGGCAAGGTCACCCTGACAAGAGGGGCGCACCTGGTAAAAGGAGATTAACCGGTTGACCTGTGACAGCGGTTTAAGAGTCGCCTCAGGCGGCTCTTTCCATTTGGTACACCGAAAATTCGCTTGATATGTGTATTATTTTACAAGGAGTCCAGCATATCGACTGAACAAGACGTGTTACATTATGTTGGTTTCCGGTGCAAAGCGCTTACCTCTCAGCAACCGCCGTACGTTTTGGCAAATTGTTAGCCGGGAAAATTCGATAATTATGGTTAAAGAGATGATTCCGCTTGTTCATTGTGCAACCGGTTTCGTGCATGTTAAGTACCGATTACCGAAGGAAGTCCCCATGCCGCGATCAAACGGCACCACTAAATCTGAAAACGGGGCGAACAGACCTGTAAGCTGGTTACTTAAATGCAGTAGTTGTAACAAAAACGGAGGAGGGCCTATGCGTCCTGCAATCATTGGAATCACCGCCGCCATTGACGAAGACGATGAAAGGTTTTGTTTGACCCGCCATTACGTTAATGCGGTAACTCAGGCCGGAGGACTGCCCTTCATCCTGCCTTCGCTGTCTATTAATTTGGCCGCAGCAATTTTGGAAAGGGTTCAAGGGTTGATTCTATCCGGCGGCGGCGATCTAGACCCCTCTTATTTCGGTGAGGAACCCTTACCGGCGACCAAAAAAATCGCCCCGCGCCGCGACGCTTTTGAGATCGCAGTCGCCCGGGCGGCCCTTGTCCGCAAGATCCCCGTCCTTGGTATATGCAGGGGACTGCAGGTACTCAACGTGGCAGCCGGAGGGAAAGTCTTTCAGGACATCAGCCTCGGTGTTTACAACCCCCTAAAGCATTTCCAGGATGCACCGCGCTGGCATGCTACGCACCACATCGAAATCCTGCCGGGCTCAAAGCTGGCCTCCATTTTCGGCACTTTACGGCTGCGGGTTAACTCCTTTCACCATCAGGCGGTACGCCGGCTGGCACCGGTCTTCAAAGCAACCGCCTGGGCATCGGATGGTGTTATTGAAGCGATCGAGGCTGAAGTGCATCCTTTTGCGGTAGGGGTCCAGTTTCATCCTGAGGGAATGTGGGAAAACGAGCCGGTATTCTTAAAGCTGTTTTCCGCACTAATCGCATCCTGCGTACATTCCTCGGAACCTTCCGTAAGTGGGAAAAGTTTTCCTCCTTAAACGACTATTACCCACCCGCTGCTATCTTCAAGACCGAGTATCTCCAACGCACAAGTAACGCCCGGTTTAGGAAAAGTCATCGTTTTTAAAAACTTCTTACACTTTTGCCCTTTAGGCCTATATAATTATTACATCTTATTGAGGGAGTCGTTCACAACCCGGCACTCAACTCTGTGTGTAACCTGTGCTCAAGCAAACGGTCATTAAAGTATCTCGTATTCTTTCCTGTGGAGTTGAGTGTCGGGTCGCCACCGAGAATTAAAACGGCTTGTCTGCTTCACTCAGGCCAATGAAGGTTTCTCTGTTGAAGTGTAAAAGCTGCACTGAGTGCTGGGCTGTCAGTATAAGGTTGAACGTCTACTCTCAGGAGAGAAGCGCGTGCCGGAGGAAATGCTTAAAGTTCTCGTAGCCGATGACCAACCCGAAATTCGGGAAGTCTTCGAGGCATCCATACTCGCGGAAGGACATCTAGCGGTGCTTGCAAAGAACGGACGCGAGGCTGTTGATATCGCACGCCGCCTTCCGCCGGACGTCGTTTTTCTAGATGTCAAAATGCCGGTGCTTGACGGCTTCGGTGTCCTGGAAGAGTTGCAAAAGGTTTCTCCTCAAGCAAATATAGTGATGATGAGCGCTGCCCCTGAAGTCGAAACAATAACCACGGCCATTAAGAAAGGAGCCTTCACTTTCCTGTTGAAACCATTCGATATGTCCGTGATAAGGTCAATCCTAAACGAGGTCCTGCAGCAAAAAGCTGACGTATTTTTAAGGATTGCCCCTGATAAACAGTTATAATTCGGCCCGAAATTTTCCTGCTATTGGAGGAGTTGTGTTTTAAGAACAGAATAATAAGTTAAATCAGGTTTCTTTAATTTCCTTCACCCATAGGGGTGCCCCAGCACTCAAAGCAATAATTGAAAGGGCTGCCTTTATACAAAGGCTGTTGATCCCGATGGGAAAACACCTCTGCTTTTGTTAGGTTGAGTGCTGGGCTGAGAAAAGTTCCTCACCCTTTCCTTTGTTTGCTGCGAGTCAGTTTTACAGCGGGCAAGGACCGGGTGTAGGGCTTTACCCTTGGAACCTGAACTGGGTAACGCCAGCGGAGGGAATGGGTAACAGAGTGTTGTACCCCTCCGGAAGGGGTATCTTAATTTAGTGGGGAGCGTTTATGACCCAGCACTCAATGGACTTTTTGCCCTTTGAAGGACAGACCTTCATTGAGCTTAAATGCCCAGCACTCAATAGGACTTTTTGAGCTTTGGAGGAGAGACCTTCTTTAGTCTAATGAAGTGATAGCTTTCAAACTTCAAGGTTATATTGAGTGCTGGGTTAAACTTCAAGGATTACATTGAGTGCTGGGTCGCCACCGAGAATGAAAAGGAAGGTTCAATAGTCACTAACGTACCGCTATACGGAACGCGGCGAGAAACAAGCAGTGCGAGGAAGGCACAGCCCAGCACTCAGACTGGTATCAAAAACTAACTACGCGGCGAGCCTGACAAAGCAATGCGCCGTTTATCACCGCGCCCACCAGTAGAAGTACTATTTTTCAGGGGAGTCGTTCACGACCAGCACTCAGAAGGCGTCTGACACTGATAGTTACGCACCATGGCTTTAGGTTTTTTGATGTAAGCTAATAACAATTATAAATGTTGGATTGAGTGCTGCTGGGCAAACAATCTCCAGGAGATTTTATCCTGTAAACTGAAGGTCTATTATGGAAGCTAAGGTGTTATACCGGTTGCTCGACGCAAACTTAAACCGCGCATGCGAAGGTCTGCGGGTTCTGGAAGACGTTGCCCGTTTTATGCTGGGTGACGCCACCCTGTCAAAAACAATAAGGGGGGCCCGGCACGAGTTGCGCCGCGCTGCGCCAAACCTTCCGGGTGACCTTCTTTCTGCGAGAGATGTATCGGGAGACTTTGGCACTGCTTACAGAGAGGCGTCCCACTTGGGAACGAGCAGCTTTGTGACCGCAAACGCCCGCCGGGTTCAAGAAGCAGCGCGGGTACTCGAAGAGACAGCGCGATGCCTTATGCCGGAGGCTGTAGAAACCTTCAAGCGGACTCGCTTCCTGGCCTATGAACTGGAACAGGATCTCGTCCGGAGGGCTCACTTGACAGAGAAAGCTGAATTCTTGAATAATCTCAGGCTTTACGTAATCGTCGGTACCAGCCATACCGGATCCCGACCCGTCCCCGACGTGGTCCGGGAAGCAATCCGCGGGGGAGCGGGGCTAATCCAACTGCGTGAGAAGCAACTGCCGGCAAGGAGTTTTTTAGAGTTGGCGCGTCTGCTCCGAGATATTACGAACGAAGGGGGAGTACCGCTAATCATCAACGACCGCGTTGACATAGCGGCGGCGTCCGGTGCGGACGGGGTGCACCTCGGTCAGGAGGACCTGCCGGTGTCAGCCGCCCGCCGGATACTCGGCTACCGCGCTATCATTGGGGTGTCGGCCCACAGCGTCGCCGAGGCCGTTGCCGCAGAGCAAGACGGGGCCGACTACGTTGGGGTGGGGCCGGTTTTTGCCACCACAACCAAGCCCGAACTTGAACCGAAGGGATTATTGCTTCTAAACGCGGTACTCCAAGCTGTACACGTGCCCGTTGTAGCCATCGGCGGTATAAACCGTGAAAACGTGGCTTCCGTGGTGGGGGCCGGAGTGAACCGGGTAGCGGTGGTCAGCGCAGTGGCGGGAGCGCCGGATGTGGCCGGAAGTGCGGCCATGATGCTAAAAATTCTGGAGGGGTCGAATTGACACAGTTACAGGCGGCCAAAAATGGGATTATAACGCCGGAGATGGAACGGGTGGCCGCCCGGGAGGGCCGAACCGCCGAGTTTGTCCGGTCGGGGGTAGCGGCGGGAACGATCGTGATTCCGGCTAATAAAAATCATACCGGTCTCGATCCGCAGGGCATCGGTGCCGGGCTTAGAACCAAGGTTAACGCAAACATCGGTACTTCCACCCGGTTTACCGACATCGAACACGAACTGCTTAAACTCCGCATGGCGCTCGAAGCAGGAGCCGATGCAGTAATGGACTTGAGCACGGGGGGCGATCTGGACGCACTGCGCCGGCAGACCGTTTCCGAAAGCCCCGTACCGGTCGGCACGGTTCCGATTTACCAAGCTGCGATCGAAGCACTCCAGCGCAATGGGAGTATCGTGGCCTTAAGCGCCGACAATATTTTTGAAGTGATAGAACGCCATGCTATGGACGGCGTTGACTTTATCACCGTACACTGCGGAGTTACTTCGGCCAGCATAGAACAACTGCGCCGCCAAGGAAGGGTCACAGATATTGTAAGCCGCGGCGGGTCGTTCATTCTCGGGTGGATGCTTCACAACGGTGCGGAAAACCCGCTTTACGCCGAGTTCGACCGCCTGCTGGACATCTGCCTCAATTACGACGTAACCTTGAGTCTCGGCGACGGTTTGAGGCCCGGCTGCTTGGCAGACGCGACCGACCGGGCTCAAATCCAAGAGTTGATCATCCTCGGCGAGCTGGTCGACCGTGCGCGCGAACGAGGTGTGCAGGTGATGGTGGAGGGACCCGGACACGTACCACTTGACCAGGTTGCGGCGAATGTGCAGCTCCAAAAATCCCTCTGCGGCGGAGCTCCTTTCTACGTGCTGGGACCGCTTGTTACGGACATCGCCCCGGGCTACGACCATGTCGTTTCCGCGATCGGGGGCGCTGTAGCAGCCATGGCGGGTGCCGATTTCCTCTGTTACGTTACTCCGGCGGAACACCTGGGTCTCCCTACCCCGGATGACGTAAGGGAAGGCGTGATCACAGCACGTATAGCGGGACACGCGGCAGACGTTGTCAATGGCATCCCGGGCGCACGGGATAAAGATCTCGCCATGTCGCGGGCCCGCAAGGCCCTCGACTGGAACCGGCAGCTTGCGCTGGCCATCGACCCGCAAAAAGCCAGGCGGTTACGCCAGGAGCGCAACCCCGACGGGATGCGTGAGTGTACCATGTGCGGGGAATTCTGTGCGATGAAACTGGTAGCAGACTTTCTCGGCACTACAAAAACGATGTGTTGATCAGGACGTTGAATATGACCAAGCTGGGTGAATTAGGCGAGTTCGGGCTCATTGCCCGCCTGACGGCAGGTCTCAGTTACGGTTCCGAAGTAGTAAAAGGTGTTGGTGATGACGCGGCGGTTTTAGACTATGGTGACCGGTGGGTCCTTTTCACCACCGACGCGATGATTGAAGAAGTACACTTTCGCCTTAGTCAGGTAACACCCCAGGACGTCGGCTTCAAAGCTCTGGCAGTCAACATAAGCGACATCGCCGCCATGGGCGGCCGTCCGCAATACGCTGTTGTGGCTGCCGGACTGCCCGACTATTTTTCGGCAGAAGAAGCGTCAGCCCTCTACGAAGGACTCCGGGAAGCCGCAGACGAGTTCGGCGTAAGCCTGGTCGGCGGGGACACCACCAACACGCCGGTCCTTTTTATCAGCGTGGCCCTGCTCGGGGAGTCCGCGCCCGGGTGCGTGCGTTACCGCAACGGTGCACAAGTTGGAGATATTATCTGTACGACCGGCCCCCTGGGCGGGGGTGCGGCAGGGCTTTTTCTCCTGGACAACGAAGGAGTCTCCTGCCCGGAGCCGCTCCGAAACTTCTTGCTGCGGAAGTATAAACGCCCGGAGCCTCGGGTAGAAGCAGGATTAATCTTATCATCGATACCAGCCGTCCACGCGCTGATCGACGTCAGCGACGGTTTGGCTTCAGAAGTGCACCACATCGGGGCGGAGAGCGGTTGCGGGTGCCGGCTTTTTCGTGCGGCCGTACCGGTGGAGCCTGCCGCGGAACTGGTGGGCAGGCGTGCGGGGGTAGACCCGGTTGACTGG
The DNA here is from genome assembly GCA_040757355.1 of Bacillota bacterium. Classification (GTDB taxonomy): domain Bacteria; phylum Bacillota; class Desulfotomaculia; order Desulfotomaculales; family Ammonificaceae; genus DTYU01. The sequence goes on from JBFLWY010000023.1 coordinate 28,815, forward strand.
GCACTTTTCGGGGGAGACGACTACGAACTGGTTTTCACTGTTGCCCCCGAGGCTATGGGTGAAGTAAGCGAGGCTCTATTGTCGGCAGGTGCAAGCTGCAGGCCGGTAGGACAGGTTGTACCGGAAAAAGGTGTTTGGCTTATCCATCAGGACGGGGGTTGCACCAGTTTACCGCCCGCAGGCTACCAGCACTTCGTAACGGGCAGACCAACCCGATAAAGAACACCGGTTCCAATGTTAGGCATACACGACGATTAATCGCCGCCACCGGGAACGAAAATGGTTGGAGAGTGTGGTAACGGCTTGTATTATTTTGAGGTTAAAAGCGATTCGCCGGAAGCAACCAGGACAATCGGCGAAAAAGTCGGCCGGTTTCTTGCAGCCGGTGACGTAGTTGCCCTTTACGGTGACCTCGGGGCCGGTAAAACCTGTTTTGCGCAGGGGGTGGCGCGGGGATTAGGAATCTTGGGCCAGGTGACAAGCCCCACCTTCGTGTTGCTGCGGGAGTACGAGGGGCGGTTGCCCCTTTACCATTTTGACGCCTACCGCTTGAGCGGCCCCGAAGATTTCGCGGAACTCGGCAGCGAAGAGTATTTTTCCGGCCCGGGAGTCAGCATCATAGAATGGGCGGAACGGGTAACCGATATCCTGCCCGAGGACCGCCTAGAGGTTGAATTACTCCGTTTGCACGGAGAAGAGAATACCCGGCTAATCCACTTTAAGGGCACCGGGGAACGCTCGCTGGCAATTGTGGAGGTATTAAAGCGTGTCTTACGTTTTGGGAATTGAAACGGCAACTCCAGTCTTAAGCGCGGCCGTCGTCGGGAAGACCGGCTTACTTTCCGAACAGTCTGTTCTGGGAGAGCGGCTTCATTCTGTACGGCTTATTCCGCTCATCCATGACCTGCTGGTTGGGTGCGGGATCACTTTGCGCGACCTCATCGGCATCGCGGTCTCCATTGGACCGGGTTCCTTCACCGGCCTTCGGATCGGTTTGATTACTGCGAAAACCCTTGCACAAATTTTCGGTCTGCCGGTCGTAGGGGTATCTACGCTCCTCGCGCTTGCCGCACCGTTCCTTACCGGAGGCATACCGGTCTGTCCGGTGCTGACCTCGCGCCGGCGAGAAGTATACGCAGCGGTTTACCAGGGAAACGGGCAGGATGTTAAGATCCTCGTTCCACCATTCGCCTCGTCTCCACCCGGAATCCCCAAAAGACTTGCACCGTTCGGCCGGGTGATCCTAACCGGCGAAGGAGCTTGGGCCTTCAGAACAGAGCTCCAGGCAATTTTTCCGGACAAAGCGGTGCTTGCACCGGAGATTTATAACTACCCGCGCGGAGCCGTGGTTGCAGCTCTCGGGTTGAAAGACCTCACAACGGGCAGAGGTACCGACGCACTTTCTTTGGTTCCGGAATACGTACGTCCTCCGGCGATTACGGGAGGAGTTCAGGGTGAAGGTTAAGATAGACTCTATGGGGCAGGAGCACCTCGACCAGGTAGTCGCAATCGAGAACGTTTCTTTCCCCATCCCCTGGAAACGTGATACGTTTCTATTTGAGATACTCCTAAACGAACTTGCAGATTATATTGTCGCCCTCAAGGACGACCAGGTGGTCGGTTACGGCGGTATGTGGTTGATACTTGACGAAGCCCACATCACAAACATCGCAGTCCACCCCGTATTTCGCAGCAGGGGCATAGGAAAGCAGATTTTAAACGGTTTAATCAGAAGAGCCGCCGGACGCGGCGTGAAGCAAATGACGCTGGAAGTACGCCCTTCAAATCTTGTTGCCTGTAGGCTGTACAGAGAGTTCGGCTTTGTGGAAAAAGGGGTTCGGAAACGGTATTACCAGGACAACAACGAGGACGCCATTGTCATGTGGCTCGAGAACATACAGGCAAAAGCCAGGTGAAATCGGGGAGTAACTTATTCAGGGACTGTGCGGGGCGCGGCGATAAGCTGCGCACAGCGGCGTCAGACGATCGGCCCCGGCCCGTCGCCAATCGTACTCCTTGATCTGCCCAGCGATCACCGCGTTCCGTCGATGCAGGCTGAGTAGTTGCATCGGGAGAATGTTTCAAAACGAGCTGTGTCTCTGAGTTGAAGGCTTGGCAGGCGAGTTTTGCAGCAGCCAGATAGGAGGGTATCTTTGGGCGTTCTTATTCTGGGCATTGAAACCTCTTGCGACGAAACGGCGGCAGCAGTGGTAGCCGACGGGCAAAGGATTATGTCTAACGTCATTGCTTCACAGGTGGAAATCCACAGCCGTTTCGGTGGAGTTGTGCCTGAAGTGGCATCACGGCGCCATATTGAGACTCTGAACCCGGTTATTTCGACGGCTCTTGCCGAAGCCGGTATTGGATTTATGGACCTGAGCGCTGTTGCGGTAACCCAGGGCCCTGGTCTTTTGGGTTCCCTCCTGGTGGGGCTGATGGCCGCTAAGAGCTTGTCCTTTGCCCTGAATATTCCGCTCGTTGCCGTCAACCATATCGAGGCGCACATCTATGCCAACTTCCTGCTTGGAGAGGAGGTCCCCTTCCCTTTTGTGGCAATGGTGGTTTCCGGAGGGCATACAGACATCCTGTACGCCGAGAGTCACAGTGAGATGCGGCTTGTGGGGCAAACCCGTGATGATGCAGCCGGCGAGGCCTTTGACAAGGTGGCCCGCGTGCTGGGCCTCGGTTACCCAGGCGGGCCGGCGACCGAGCGCTTGGCGCGGCAAGGCGACCCGGAAGCGATACCGTTACCGCGGGCTTTCCTGGGAGAACACTCCTTTGATACTAGCTTTAGCGGGGTGAAGACCGCGGTTGTGAACTATGTCAACCGTGCGCGCCTTAAGGGTGAGATTGTTAATCTCGCGGATGTCGCCGCGGGTTTTGAAGCGGCAGTGGTCGAGGTTTTGGCAACCAAGGCACTAGATGCGGTTCAAACTTACGGGGCAAAGGCACTGCTTCTTGCGGGCGGCGTTGCAGCGAACAAAAAACTCCGGGGCGTTATCCTTGACAGAACCCGCCTGAAAAACGTTAAGGTGCTAATCCCCCCGCCTGCCCTGTGTACGGATAACGCAGCGATGGTTGGAGCAGCGGGTTACTACCGTTTCCTTCGGGGTGATATTGCACCCTTCGATATCAATGCCGTGGCAGGACTCTCCCTAAGCGAGAACTCATCAAGATAATGACTAAACTTTCGCACTTAACTTGCGCCTGAGCCGCAACTTTTGAAAAAGCTGCCGGCGTTGTCCCCAAGGAGCCCAGCACTCAGATTGGCACTTAAGGTATAGTTACGTGTAGCATAAACATACGTTTTGACGAAATTAACATTCTCCAAAGACGAACTGAGTGCTGGGCAAGCCCCGGGCATTGCCCACAGAAAGTTTATCACCGCGCGTAACGGAGCACTGCGCTTCGGGGGACAACAAACAGCACGGCTACCATAACTGCGAAAGTTGAGATAATGAATTACCCTGGACGGATGATATGTCAACTAGATTGTGGTTTAAAGAGTTAAGCGCCAAGCCTGATCCCACGGTACTTTTTAGGGGGTTAGGCGGGCCGGGGGCAGACTTCGCGTTTCTCTTGGAAAGTGCCCTTGTACACAGTCGCTTGGGACGCTATTCTTTTATGGCGACCGAGCCTTTCATGGTGCTGCAGAGCCGCGGGAACAGGGTTACAATCTATCGCGAAGGGGTCCCGGAAGTCTTTACGCAAAACCCGTTTGCCGTCCTTAAGCAACTGCTGCGCACCTACCGGGTACTATTAGCAGAAGCGCCGGCAGAACTCCCCCCGTTTTGCGGCGGTCCGGCGGGCTACTTCGCATACGATCTCGGCAGGCAATTGGAACGCATGCCGAGCCTTGCCCGCGACGACCTGGAGCTGCCGGAAATGTACCTGGGTTTCTACGATGCAGTGGTTTCAGTAGACCACCTGACAGGTACCGTTTATCTATGCGGCTTGCCTGTGCGCGGACAAACAGTTTTAGAGGAGAAACTATGTGCATGGGAAGCAAGGTTGACGCAGAACTGCACAATCGATTATCCAGCCGGAGCAAGCCTCCACAAGAACTCTGAGAGGACACCCCCTCTGTCCTCCCTTGCCGAGCACTTTACAGACGAAACATATTGCGCGGCAGTCGCGCGCGCCCGTGAGTATATAGCGGCAGGGGACATATTTGAAGTAAACCTTTCGCAGCGGTTCTCCACCCCGATAAAAGAGACCGGCTGGGATCTTTACTGCCGCCTTCGAAAAGTAAATCCTGCTCCCTTCGCCGCCTACCTCCGCTTTCCCGAAGCAGAGGTGGTCAGCGCCTCACCGGAACGTTTCCTGAGAGTACACAAAGGACACGTGGAAACCAGGCCGATTAAAGGGACACGGCCCCGGGGCCGTACCCCGGAAGAGGACGAGAGGCTACGGCGTGAATTATGGGAAAGTGAAAAAGACCGCGCGGAGTTGACAATGATCATTGACCTGGAGCGGAATGACCTCGGCAGGGTCTGCCGGATAGGCTCAATAAAGGTGCCCGAGATTTACGTGCTCGAGGAGTATGCCACAGTTTTCCACCTGGTTTCAACGGTTACCGGGCAATTGGCTCCTGGGAAAGACGTGGTCGACCTCTTGACCGCCGCCTTCCCCGGGGGTTCTATTACCGGCGCGCCGAAAATCAGGGCGATGGAGATTATCGAGGAACTTGAACCGGTCCGGCGGGGCGTTTACTGCGGCTCAATTGGGTGGATCGGATTCCAGGGTGACGCAGACCTTAACATCGTCATTAGGACCTTAATCATTAAACACGGCCGCGCATACTTTCAGACAGGCGGTGCGGTAACCGGCGACTCCGATCCCGAGAAGGAATACCTTGAAACGCTGACCAAAGCCCGCGGCCTTTTTGCAGCTCTTGACCTTTAGCTGGTAGCAACTGAAAAGCCTGCCATAGCAGCAGGAAGAATATAAAGTTGGCCGGTTTCAAGCCAGTCGCTCGTGATAAGCTTCGCACAGCTTTGTCACCTGGCCATAAGCAGTGCTTACCCAGCACTCAGGTCGCCTTTGTAAAATACTAATTGCGTCAAAAAACGAATATTTATGCTACACGTAACTATACTCTAAGTGCCAATCTGAGTGCTGGGCTCCGCCTACCCACAAAATCGCTTCCCTCTTAGCCAAGCCCGCTAACCCGCATTCCAAAAATGTAAACTCTATACGTTCAAGATATTGTGTCACGGTGAGTCGATGAACTCCCAACTACTGCAGAGCCGCCGGTTATTTCAAGGCAAAGAAACTCTCCCGTTATACCGTCCCACACCTCGTTCACCTCTGCGTCCTTAATTATCCCATGCCTTGTCTGGTATACCGGAAAACGTGTTTTCACTACCCAAACCATCTGATCAGCATCAGCGCATAACGCTTGATACATGCTCTTCTCCTGAAGAAGGTATTCCCGCCACGGCATCAACTTTTCACCCAGCCGAACAGCCCCCTGCGGAAGTTCCGACGCCCGCTTATAACCATCCAATTTGTCCTTTGTTACATAGCCATGCGTAAACCCCATGTCCGGCAGGTGCGATCACCTCCTTCGAAGATAGTACTTCTACTGGCGGACGCAGCAATGAGCTTCACATTACCGCGTCAGGCTCGCCCCAGCACTCAGTTGCACCTTTTAAAGATGCCACCCCCTTAAAACGCCATTGAAACGCTTCGCGTAGTTAGTTTTTGATACCAGTCTGAGTGCTGGGCTGCGCCTTCCTTGTACTGCTCGCTTCTCGCCGCGTTCCGTATAGCGCTACGTTAGTGACCATTGAACCATCATTTTTCATACCCAGTGGCGACCCAGCACTCAATATAATCCTTGAAGCTTAACCCAGCACTCAATATAACCTTGAAGTTTGAAAGCTATCACTTCATTAGACTAAAGAAGGTCTCTCCTCCAAAGCTCAAAAAGTCCTATTGAGTGCTGGGCATTTAAGCTCAATGAAGGTCTGTCCTTCAAAGGGCAAGAAGTCCATTGAGTGCTGGGTCGTGAACGACTTCTTTAGATACCCCCTTACGGAACCATTATGATTTTAAAACTCACGTTTCGTCTACCCTTTATGCTTATAAAGGCCGATTCGGTGTACAAACAATTTAAAAGCGCGTTTGAAAACCAAAAAATCGTGTTTGTAATGTGTCTGGCAAGATTATTTTGAGGGCTAGGGGGAGAGGGATGTGGAGTGCCAAGATCTGAGGTTGTTCACTTGTGTGTCAGGCGTGCTTCTTTGCTCCCAAGTACATTTCTACCCTACGAAGCTTTTCGGCAGTCATCAGTGCCCTTTTACCGGTATGCGCCATGATGATCTCATAGCATGAACCCGACCGGACTATCTGTTTAATCATCTTCAGATTAACAATAAACCCTTTATGAGTGCGTACAAACGGATACTCACCCAATTCCTCTTCCAGGGCGTCAAGACTGTCTTTAGTTTTTAAGCGGCCGCCGGTATGGTATATTACCGTATCACGGCCTTCTTTGGTGATAAAGATGATATCTTTCAAATGTAATAACACCAACCTGGAACCCGCACGAAATAGTTTCATGCCCTCTTTATGTTCGCGTGCGTCTCCCAATCCAATTCTGCTACCGACTTTATGGTTATCGATGTGTAAACGCAGCCGCTTTATCGTTTGGCGGAGGCGATCAAGCTTGAAGGGTTTAACCAAGTAATCATATGCGTATACCTCGAACGCTTCTGCACGAAACTGGTCGTAGGCCGTTATAAACACAAGGTAGGTAAGCGGATCACGCTTAAAGATTTCCCGGGCCAGTGTTATACCGTCTATAAAAGGCATGTCAATATCTAAAAACACCGCACTGGGTCGGAACTTATCAAACATCGCGAGGGCGCCGGCCCCGTCCGCCGCCTCACCTACAACCCGGATACCTTGACTCTCCTCGAGGATTCTTTTAAGCACAAGCCTCATTTGGGGGTCGTCTTCTGCGATTAACACTGTTACCGGCAAAGTTTCTCTTTCCCTTCCGTGCAGGTTGAAAAGATCGTTGGCTTCCTCGGTTTTGTTGAAATGTGAGTTTCTTGTCCGCTCTTCCCAACCGGGATAGTCACTGTAAAGACCATTCTTGTCCCGTCCCAATCAACCGCAATGTCGCCGCCGCACCGCCGGATAATATCCCTAACGTTAGCCAGACCTAATCCGGCATGACCTTCCTTAGTGGTATAACCTGCTTGGAAAAGCTTGCTCCGGTGCGCGATCCACGACATGCCGGTGTTGGCCACTTTGATCAGATAATTCTCCTGGTCTCGCGTAACCTCCAACTGGACCAGCCTTTTCTCCGGAGAAACGTTCTGCACCTCTTCAAGCGCGTTGTCGATAAGGTTACCGAACACCGATCCGACCTCGAGGTCGCTTAAGGGTAACTCCTGCAGCGAACATTCAATCACCGGTTCGAACCTGATCTGTCGGGCCTCGGCGATCGCCAGTTTAGTGTAGAGTAACGCGGTAACGTGCAGGTTGTCGGTACGAATCAATTCCGAGGGAACAGTGATGTTTTCGTAAGCTTTCTTGATATAACGACTTGCTTCTTTATAACAGCCGGTTTCGATAAGACCGTACACCACCTGGAGCTGGTGGTTAAAGTCATGGTGCTGGTGCCGGATCAGGCGAAGCAGTTCACCAATGTGTCTAAGGTTCTCCTCGTTTTTCCTCGCAGCAAAGACTATCCCGATTGTCCTGCTGACTGCTTGAATTTGAAGCGGTGTAAGCGCGGCAAGAATCAGAACCGCAAGTGCCATAACGTTCCAGAAGACCGTTAGATACCGCTCCGAGAACTGCATAACCGGAAATGCTAAGAAAACTTGATTCAGTATATTAAGAAGCATAACAGGCAGAATTATCAGAAGATATAACAAGAAGTAAGACCGGTTTAAACCGCGCCAGTCTTCGTCACCGGCCTCATGCCCAAGCGGCGGTTTAAAGAGGCTGAAATTAAAGCGGAGGCACAACCAGATCAGCAATGTGAGCACCGCAGCGTCCGGCAGAAAACTGAGAAACATTATCCCCGGTTGGGCAAGATCCGTTAAGGAATAGCCTGTGAAGTATAGGAATAGACTGATACTAATCAGTTCCCAAGCCCCGTATAGTACAAACCCCAACAGCCCGGCAACCGCTGCCACCTGCCACTCCGTCCGTACTACTCTCCAGATTGCAGCAATTAAAATGCTGACAACAATAATCTGATGGGTTCCAAAGGGCACACGTGACCTTACGATAAACGCCCCAAGTCCCATAATTATACCAACCGTTGCCAGTTGCAGCAGCCGGGGTCTTATTCCGGTTAACACCATTCCTACTGCAGCTATCAGTGTCGCTTCTGCAACGGCATATGCCCCGGTCAATAAAACGTTCGTATAATCCATAGGCCACCACTTCTGAGACTATATAAGAAGTCTTTTGTCCCGTTGGTATATCACTTGAGTTCCATTCCGAAAGTTCGATACCCAATTACATATTCCTCTGTATATTATTACCAGTTGCAACATAAGACCTCGCCCCTCAAGCGGTCGCCAGTATGGTATATTACCGTATCACGGCCTTCCTTGCACAAGCCTCATTTAGGGGTCGTCTTCTGCGATTAACACTGTTACCGGCAAAGTTTCTCTTTCCCTTCCGTGCAGGTTGAAAAGATCGTTGGCTTCCTCGGTTTTGTTGAAATGTGAGTTTCTTGTCCGCTCTTCCCAACCGGGATAGTCACTGTAAAGACCATTCTTGTCCCGTCCCAATCAACCGCAATGTCGCCGCCGCACCGCCGGATAATATCCCTAACGTTAGCCAGACCTAATCCGGCATGACCTTCCTTAGTGGTATAACCTGCTTGGAAAAGCTTGCTCCGGTGCGCGATCCACGACATGCCGGTGTTGGCCACTTTGATCAGATAATTCTCCTGGTCTCGCGTAACCTCCAACTGGACCAGCCTTTTCTCCGGAGAAACGTTCTGCACCTCTTCAAGCGCGTTGTCGATAAGGTTACCGAACACCGATCCGACCTCGAGGTCGCTTAAGGGTAACTCCTGCAGCGAACATTCAATCACCGGTTCGAACCTGATCTGTCGGGCCTCGGCGATCGCCAGTTTAGTGTAGAGTAACGCGGTAACGTGCAGGTTGTCGGTACGAATCAATTCCGAGGGAACAGTGATGTTTTCGTAAGCTTTCTTGATATAACGACTTGCTTCTTTATAACAGCCGGTTTCGATAAGACCGTACACCACCTGGAGCTGGTGGTTAAAGTCATGGTGCTGGTGCCGGATCAGGCGAAGCAGTTCACCAATGTGTCTAAGGTTCTCCTCGTTTTTCCTCGCAGCAAAGACTGTCCCGATTGTCCTGCTGACTGCTTGAATTTTCAACGGCGTAAGGGCAGCAAAAGCCAGGACGGCCAGTGCCATACCGGTCCCAAAAACTTCGAAGTACCGATTTGAAACTGCTCCGGTTCGATAAACAAAGAAGGCCTGGGCAAGTACGGCGAGAAAGAAAACGGGCTGGGCGGATAGCAAATATACTAATGAATAAGACCTATTTAAAGCATGCCCTTCACTATCGTTAACGTGATAACCTGACAACGGCCCGCACGGTTTAAAGCCAAAGCGGAGAATCAACCAGATAAGCAACCCCATTATAGAGGCAGTCGGCAGAAAAAAGAGCTTCATTGTAAAAGGATGCTTCATTACGTAACCTAATGAGTAGCCTGTAAGGTAAAGAGACAGCGAAACCGTTATTCCTTCGATAGCCAGATAAATTGTAAAGCCGACCAACTCAGCCACTGCTGCCACACGCCAATCTACACGGGCAACCAGTCGAATGATGGCGATCCAAATTATCGTAAGTAGAATTGTGTGTACGCCAAAGGGTATCGGGGTCATACGTACAAGGCAGGCCACAACGCCCTGCGTAAAACCAATCAGCGCAAGTTGTGGCCACCGTGGCCGAACTCCCGTTAGTGCCAGTCCGAGTGCTACTATGAGAGTTGATTCTGTAATAGCCATTATTACGTAGGAGAAATCAATAACAGGCACAGCAAAACCACTCTCTAAATGTATCTCTTTGCAAGACCTTTGTTTATATCCGGTTTGTAAGCGGTGCTCAGAGAACTGTAATATTCTAACAGGGCATTCTTTTACAGGGTTTTGGGCTTCTTCTACACCGGTCAAGTTCCACCGTAGTTATTCTATCTTTACCCGTTTTTTCCTTTTCTTTTTAAATTAATGTCTCCTTTCGAGAACACCACATTAAAAGCACCCGAGCTGGCACTCGCCAATTTTTATCCCAAGAGAGTCGCAAGCAGCCCCGATGACTATAAGCGACACCTTAAGCTCTGCGGCAAGCTGATGCGCGCGAGCACAGGTAATCCTCTTTTCCGGTGCCGCCTGTCGCAACGCTTCCAAGACACCTGTAGGAATCTCCATGGGCGGTTTTGCTTTCATTTACGTACTCCTCCTTTAATAAAGAAACCTGTCCCTTTTTTGTTTACCCTTTTTGTTTGGCACTGAGGGAGCCGATGTTCTATAATGATTTTAAACCAAAACCTTTTGAGAGGGGAAACGAGTTGTGATAACTTGTACCTGGCCGGTCCGCCGGTACACAGCCAGCAGGTGGGAAGAAAACCCGGATACTATCGCGGTGGAAACAACCCTTAAGATATACCTTAACGGCGAATTTATCCGATCGCTTCTTTTTCTCCCGGAAAACCCCGAACTGCTCGTCATGGGGTACCTGTTTAACACCGGCCTAATCTCAAGCCTTCATGACGTGGAAACACTAACTGTGGATCTTGAACAGAACCGGGCGCTGGTAATGAGTTCTAACCTCGAAAAGAGGCCCTTAGATTCAACCGCGTTACGATTAACGGAACCCGTGTTTTCGCCCGGAACAGTTCTCCGGTTTGCCGCCATACTGTCTCAAAACAGCCTCTTCCAGCAAACCGGGGCAGTGCATTGCGGCTTTCTTGCCCATGGAGAGTCGGTTCTTTTTACCACCCAGGATACGGGACGTTTCAATGTCCTTGATAAACTCACCGGATTTGCTCTCAAGCAGAACCTCGCGACACAAGGACTTGTCCTTACGTTCAGCGGCCGCCTTACCGGGGAAGTAATAAGCCGTATTGTACGGATGAAAATACCCGTGGTTATTTCTCCGGCAGCCCCCACCTTACGGGGACTGGAGATAGCAGCCGCAAATAACATTACCGTTATCGGCTTCGCCCGTGAGACAAGGTTTAACCTCTATACCTGTCCGGAACGAATATCCGGGGAAAATAACTATTCGTCCTGCCCCCACCACTTACCCAGCACTCAATTCAATCAACTTGGAAAGTAGCAATTGACATCCTGCATCTGACTTACGAAATGCGCAGCTTATCGCCGCGCCCGTCGAAAGAAGTACCATTTTCAGAGCATTCCCACATGCCGCCGTGGTGGCACCACGAAATCTGAAAATGTTGACCCGTAAGCTTTTTTCTTAGATGTAGTGTTGTAGCATACACGTAACGCGGCGAGAAGTGATGCAGTGCAAGGAAGACCGGGGGAGGCGAACCGGAGCGTACTGGGTGCGTACGTGAGGATTCGTCTCCCCCGGGCTGACGCAGCAATGCGCAGCTTATCGCCGCGCCCGTCGAAAGAAGTACCATTTTCAGCGGGGACGGCTCCCGGCTTCTTATCGCGTAGCCTTTTCAATGCGTACGGCAACGCCCTTGAACGCGGGTATTTTCGCAACAGGATCCCGCGCTTGACCGACTAACTGGTTAACCGGGCTTTCTGCCGAATGGAAGGTGGTAAAGACCACCCCGGCCGGCAGATTCTCATTCATGTTGGCAGATATCTTTACGCTCCCGTGGCGTGAAGTGATGATCACCCGTTCCCCACACCCGATGCCCAGCATGGCTGCATCGTGGGGACTCATCTCCAGACACGTTCCCTGGTAGAACCCAAGCGGGGTCCGGCGGGTCATTGAGCCCGAATGATAGTGGGTGAGATAACGGCCGGTAATCAACTGGAACGGAAAATCCTCATCCGGCTGTTCGTCGGGCGGCGTGAAACCGACAGGGTGAAACCGCCCTCTGCCCCTGATAAACCGCTTCTGGTGAAGAATCCTGGTCCCCGGATGTCCAGGTGCGGGGCAGGGCCAGAAAAGGCCGTCCGGCTCCAGGTAAGCATAAGAAACCCCCCCGTAAATCGGGGTTAAGCTCGCGATTTCCGCCATCACGTCCGCGGGTGAGATGTACCACATCGGGTAGCCCATCGCTCGCGCGAGGCTGCACACGATTTCACCGTCGGGCTTTGCGTCCCCCACCGGCGGAATGGCCCTGCGAACCCGTTGAATTCGCCTTTCGGTATTTGTAAAAGTCCCTTCCTTCTCAGCGAAGCTGGCCGCCGGTAGGACTACGTGCGCATATTCAGCGGTCTCGGTGATAAAGAGATCTTGCACTACCAGAAACTCTAACTTTTCGAGCGCCTTTTTCACCAGGCTGCCGTCGGCTTCCGTAAGCAATGGGTTTTCGCCCACGATGTACATGGCCCTGATCCGGCCTTCTACCGCAGCCTCAAACATTTCCGGTGCCGTAAGGCCTGGTTTTTCCGGTATCGCGGCGTTCCAGGCCGCTTTAAACTTTGCCCGGACGTTTGGATCTTCAACCCGTTGGTACCCCGGGAGCATGTTCGGCAGGGCGCCCATGTCGCAGGCCCCCTGAACGTTGTTCTGGCCCCTCAGCGGGTACACCCCGCAGGACTCTTTTCCTATATGGCCGCAAAGCATCGCCAGGTTGGCAATGGCCATAACGTTATTAGTGCCGCATGTATGCTGGGTTATTCCCATAGTGTATAAAATGATCGCCTTCTCTGCCCGGGCGTACCCCCGGGCAACTGCCCGGATCGCCTCCGCCGATACGCCGGTAATTTCGGCAGCAAGCTCAGGCGGATATTTCAGCACTTCTTTTTCAAAGGCTTCAAAATTCTCGGTATAGGTGTTGACAAACTCTTTGTGCCACAGGTCCTCCGCCAGGATAACGTTGGCAAGCGCATTTAAAATCGCTATATCGGTTCCCGGCTTGATTTGCAGGTGGTACCGCGCACGAGAAGCGATCTCTGTCATTCGCGGGTCCACGGCAACCAGAGTCGCCCCTTGCCGCAGAGCCTTTTGGATTTGAATGGCTATAACCGGATGGGTTTCGGTAGTGTTACTGCCAAATAACAGGATAAACTCCGCTCCCGGAATCTCCGAAATGGTATTGGTAGCCGCCCCACTCCCGAACGCTGCCGCCAGACCGGCGACGGTGGGAGAGTGTCAGAGGCGTGCACAGTGGTCGATGTTATTAGTGCCGATTACCGCCCGGGCAAACTTGCCAAGAAGGTAATTCTCTTCGTTGGTACATCGTGCCGATGACAGCACCCCGATTGAGTCCGGGCCGGACTCAGCCCTTATCTCCTTCAACCTTGCCGCCGTCAGTTTTATAGCCCTGTCCCAGGTGACTTTACCAAACAAGTAGGCGTCTCGAACCAGCGGCATCTGGACGCGTTCCCGGTGGTGAATAAATCCGAATCCAAACCGCCCTTTGATGCACAGCCAGCGCCCGTTAACAGGAGCTTCGGGCGTCGAAGTTACGCCGATGACCTTATCGTCCTTTACGTTCAGGTCAAATGAACATCCCGTCCCGCAGTACGGGCAAACGGTCCTGACCTTTTTAACCTCCCAGCGGCGTCCCTGCCCCCACATGGGCTTTGCCGTTATCGCGCCAACCGGACATACCGCAAAGCAATTCCCACAGAAAATGCAGTTGGAGTTTTCGAGCGGCAGGTCCATCGGCGGTGTGATTTTGGTAAAGAACCCTCTCTTAGTAAAATCAATAACCGACCGTCCCACGATCTCACTGCACACCCTGACACAGAGACCGCAGAGAATACATTTGTTCATGTCACGAACGATAAACGGGTTGCCGCTCTCTATCGCGTAGTTGCGCCGCTTGCCGGCGAAACTGGACTGCCGCACCCCGTACCGGTACGCCAAGTCCTGCAACTTACAAGCACCCGTCCGTTCGCAAGCGAGACAGTCCTCCGGGTGGTTCGCCAGGAGAAGCTCAATGAGGGTCCTCCGCGCGTGGCGTACCGCAGGGCTTTCGGTTTCTACTACCATTCCCTGGCGGACGGGAGTGATGCAGGAAGCCGGCAGGTTTTTAGCACCCCGAACCTCAACGATACACAACCGGCACCCGCCCCACAGGCTCAACTCCGGATCATAGCACAGTGTCGGGATGTAAACATCTGCCTGCCGCGCCGCTTCGAGAATGGTAGTGCCTTCCGGCACGGTGATCTCTTGTCCGTTTATAACCAGGGTAACTTGTCTGGCCAACCGGTTATCCCCCTTAACGTCGCTTGATTGCCTGGTACTTACAGATTTCGTAGCAACGGCCGCATCTTATACAAATGTCCATGTCAATCCGGTGCGGCTTCTTCTTTTCCCCGGTAATGGCGTGGGCGGGGCATACATAGCGGCAGGCGCCGCATCCGGTACATTTTTCGGTTATCACCATAAACTGCCGCAGGGCGAGGCACTCGCCAGCCGGGCAACGTTTGTCGTTAATGTGTTTAAGATACTCATTTCGAAAGTAGCTCAACGTAGTAAGGACGGGATTTGGCGCAGAAGTTCCGAGGCCGCAGAAGGAAGTAGATTTAACAACACCGCCCAGGTATTCCAATAGAGGAATATCGCTGACGCTTCCCTGGCCGGTTGTTATCCGTTCTAAAACCTCTAACATCCGCGTTGTTCCCTCGCGGCAGGGAGTACACTTGCCGCAGGACTCCCGTTCGGTGAAGTTCAAGAAAAACTTGGCCATGTTTACCATACAGTTGTCCTCATCCATAACCACGATGCTCCCGGAGCCCATCATCGCACCGGCACCGGTTAAGGACTCGTAATCAATCTGCAGGTCGAGCATATCTTCCGGAAGGCTGCCGCCGGACGGACCGCCGATTTGTAAGGCCTTGAATCTTTTACCGCCCTTGATTCCGCCTCCGATCTGAAAGATCAGTTCCCGCAGGGTAATACCCATCGGTACCTCGACAAGCCCCGTGTTGCGGACCTTTCCGGTGAGAGCAAAAATCTTCGTGCCCTTACTTCGCTCAGTACCGATCGAGGCAAACCACGCGCCTCCATTTACGATTATCTTAGGCACGTTGGCGAACGTTTCAACGTTATTCAACACCGTCGGCTTACCGAAAAGTCCCTTCTCCGTCGATCGCGGCACCTTTATCCGCGGGATGCCTCGGTTTCCCTCGATTGAATTCATCAGCGCCGTGGACTCGCCGCAGACGAACGCGCCGGCTCCCTCGTTTATGTGAATGCGAAAGCTAAGCCCCGAATTAAGGATGTTATCGCCGAGCAGACCGAAGCGCTCCGCCTGTTCAATTGCAATGCGCAAACGCCGCACCGCCAAGGGATACTCGGCACGCACATAGATATAGCCCTCGTCCGAACCTATGACGTAGGCGCAGAGGAGCATCCCCTCGATCACTGAGTGTGGGTTGCCCTCCAGGACTGCGCGGTCCATAAAGGCACCGGGGTCACCCTCATCGGCGTTGCAGATGACATAGCGCTTATTACTGGGCACACGGCGGGCCGTCTCCCACTTCCTCCCCGTTGGAAAACCGGCGCCGCCCCGCCCGCGTAAACCCGATTTTTTGACCTCGGCCAGAACGTTATCCGGAGTCAGCTCGTTAACCGCCTTGGTCAGCGCCCTGTAACCCCCGACTGCAATGTACTCACTGATGTCCTCGGGGTTGATGAACCCGCAGTGTTCAAGCACAACCTTCATTTGCCGCTTATAGAAGGGAATCTCGCCGCACGTCGGACAAGAAGCGCCCGTTTCCGGATCCTGGTAGAGAAGCCTTTCCACCACGCGGTTTTCCTTTAGGTGCTCAGCCACAATTTCCGGTACATCCTCTGCGGTCACCCAACGGTAGAAAGTCCTGTCCGGTTCGACAATGACACTGGGTCCTTGTTCGCAAAAACCTCTACATCCTGAAAGGACTACCTCCACCTTTTCCCTCAGACCCTGCCTCGCCACCTCTTCGATGAAAAGGTCTATCAGGCTGAAGGCTCCTCCGGACCCGCAGTTCAGCCCTCCACAGACCACTATCTTCTTTAACCCTGAGCCGGGTGCGGTGAGGATCCGCGCCAGATGTTTTTTCCGCTTCGATGTACAACTGTCGTCGTCGTGACAAAGCGGCCCCTCACTCCGACAGACAACGTAATCCTTACAAGGCGTAGCCGGTGTATGTTTGCATTGCGAACAGCATTTATCCATTAATGATTCCACGCAACTACCATCTCCCGGTCTCTGCGACATTCACCCTATTCGTACCTTTGTATTACCTTTATCGCCTTTTCCGGCGTAAGCCTGCCATGGGTATCATCGCTCACTACCACCACCGGGGCCATCCCGCAGGCGCCGACGCAGGACACGGTTTCAAGGGTAAAGCGCCCGTCGGGCGTTGTACCGCCCAACTTCACCCCCAATTCACGCTTCAGCCTCCGGTAGATTCGCTCACCGCCCCGCACCTGGCAGGCGGTACCGAGGCAAACGCTCACCAGGTGACGCCCGCATGGTTTTAACCGGAATTGAGCGTAAAAAGTTGCGACGCCGTAAATCTTGCTGAAAGGAACCTTAAGCTCCCTGGACAGGGCGCGCATCGCCTTTTCCGGAACATACCCGTAATACCGCTGTATGGCCAGCAGAGCGGCAATAAGCTGTTCAGGCTTTCCGCGGTAAAGATTTAGAATTCCGGTTAGCTCCGCATCGTAGGTCACTTGCGCGGCGCACAGGCAGTTCATCCTCTTTGCTCACTCCTCCGAAAATAGACTTTAAGCGGCAGTGTTTTCCAGGTCTTGCAGTTCGACCCGGAAGCCGATGGCCTCAAGCCGCTTCTTCAATCTCCTTGCCACCGCATGCCGATCCAGACGATCGAAGT
>JBFLWY010000024.1:0-44730 GCA_040757355.1 Bacillota bacterium
CTACGGCTGCGAAAGCGGCAACCCTATTTGAGAAGCGTTCCGAACTACTCAATACATAACAGCTCCACACATGATCGGTTAGCCCCGCTGTGGGCCGGCGGTGATATTAGCTAAGTCGCACAGCGCCTGACAAGGGCATGCACCTGACTACCGCTATTCCGCTGCGCTTCATAGACGGCAGGTGAGCTTGTTCGTTAGGCGGCAGTTTACGAGGGGACATTAGGAATTATGAATCATTTGCTAACACTTCCACATCGCGTTGCGCATGGCCTGTGCATTGTCAACGGCATCCGCGACTTGATTGATTGGCGTTCGGGCCGTGATTGGTCGAACGAATTTGTATATGGATTGGGACAGGGCAGCGGCTTTGCTTACATTCGAGTCAAGATTGCCAAGCCCCACCCCGTCAGGTATATTGGGGCATGGCTACACCCCGCCAGCACGAATACTTGGCACAACTGCTTGGCGCAGATTACACCATCATCGAAAATCGCATGTTCCAGTTTGCGTGGAACAAGGCGCGCGAGGCCGTGAATGCAGGCACACCGCCCGTGTTGGGGCCGTTGGATATGTACTACTTGCCTTATTATGAGCACATTTACCGTAAGCGGCACATCCCCATTCATTATGTGTGTGTTACTGGTGGGCTATGATGATCAAAATGCTTATGTTCACGACACGGATAAGGACAGCATTCAAAAAATAGGGGTTTCATAATGGGGGCCGGTATGGGGGCGGCCTCCTTTAGTTTTGCCCGTACGATAATGCTGAGGGTCTCACTGACAACAATAGTCTCGACGTGCAGTTCAAATTCCCTGCCCTCCACTGCGACTACACGTTCGTTCAGCATACCCGGGATGAGCCAGTGGTTCAACGTGGCAAGTTCACGGTTCATCAGCGGGTTCAGTCTTTTTTCAACCTCCTTTTCAATGTCGATACGGACACTCCGCTTTTCGATTTCGGTGAGGTCACCGGCAAGAATGATTTTCACGTCAAAACCGCGCACACAGCGCTTGCGTTTTGCTTCCAGGCTGGCCCTGAGTTCGTTAAGCTCCCGGCTGGCCTCGGCAAGTTCGTCCTGCTGAACGCGGGTCTTGTAGGTCAGGCGTTCGATCTCCTGGCCGAGCAGCAGGTTTAGGACTGCGGCGCCCACTAAGATGCCGATGGTGAAGCAGGCAAAACACCGGAGGACTGCACGTTTACTCATAACCGCCGCCGAGGGTTTTTATCAGGAAATAGCCCGCTTGAGCGCCGGCAAGGCTGGCAAGTACGTACAGGAGCTGCCGGGCGACCGCCGTGATTTCGCCGCGAAAGAGGCCGGACTCGAAGATTTCAAAGGTGGAAAATGACCCGCCGATTGCCGCCACAATGGCCCAGATCTTGACTTCCCGCGCAAGCCGCAGCATAGTGCTGATTGGCGGCTGCCCGGTCAGTGCCGCACCGAGTGCGCCCGCCAGGGACGCCCCGATGAGTACGCCGCCGGCCGTAAAGAAAATGATTGCCAGCCGCTGACCGAATCCGTCCAAGGACAGCGCTCCCTTTTTGGCGAGATCCCTCTCTGATTCCTATAGCAGGCGGGTTTAAGTTATGACTGCAGCCGGAAAATCTCCCAAAATTTATTGTTTGGAAGGCAAATTCTTGGTTGGCGGTGTATAAGTATGTAGGACTGCTCTTTCTTGAGAGGGGTGGATGCTTGAACCGGGTAAGAGTCTCTGCAGTAATCTCAGCATTGCTTGTGCTCATGCTGGCGGTCGTGGCGGTTGAAGGACAGCGCGGTAGGGAACTGGCCGGTCGGCGTGCAGCAGTAGCTCCCGGGGCTGCTGGAGAAGTGGGATGACGGCCGGTAAATACATCAAAGAGTGCCGCGCGGTCGAGGCGGTGTCGTCGGCCGGGGTTGCATGCCCCGGCCGAAGCATTTGGTCAGGGTTTCTGCACAAGCCCTAATACCTCTGTAATCTGCCAAATCCCTGAAGGAGATACTACGAATAGACGAATGCGGCGTCATGTCCGGTAGGGTGCGCTCGAGGCGGCAGTCCGCCTGCCGGTGTTTAGAAGGGGGGAAACTTAATCGGTGAATGATTACTTGCGCGGTTTCACGGGGGATAAGTGGCGCAGCGGGATAGACGTGCGCGACTTTATCATCAGCAATTTCGAACCCTATGGGGGAGACGAGGCCTTTTTGGCGGGACCGACGGACAGGACGCAGAGGCTTTGGGAAAAGTGCCGGGCCCTGCTGGCGGAAGAAAGGAGGCGGGGCGGGGTCTATGCCGTCGACGCGAGGACCGTCGCCGGCATAACAAGCCACCCTCCGGGATACGTGGACAAGGATCTCGAGATCATCGTAGGGTTGCAGACCGACGAGCCGCTGAAGCGGGCGATTAACCCCTGGGGCGGTATCCGGATGACGGAAATGGCCTGCAACGAGTACGGTGCGGGATTGGAACCAACGGTCTGCGAGATATTCCACAAATACCGGCGGACGCATAACGAGGGTGTTTTCGCGGTCTATACGGATGAGATGCGCGCGCTCAGGAAGTCGGGGGTGATTACAGGTCTGCCGGACGCATACGGGAGGGGCCGGATAATCGGGGACTACCGCAGGGTGGCGCTTTACGGCGTCGACCGTCTGATCGAAGCGAAAAGGAAGGACCTGCGGAGTCCGGAACTGACAACGATCAACGTTGATACGATAAGGCTCCGTGAGGAGGTCCACGACCAGATTAAGGCGCTGGAGGAACTGAAAGAGATGGCCCGGATGTACGGGTACGACATATCTCGGCCGGCGGACGGTGCGCTGGAGGCGTTCCAGTGGTTGTATTTCGGCTACCTTGCGGCCATCAAGCAGCAAAACGGGGCGGCAATGTCGCTGGGCCGGACGAGCACTTTTCTGGACATATACGTCAGCCGGGATATCAGGGAGGGCAGGCTCACCGAGGAAGAGGCTCAGGAGATTGTAGACCAGTTCGTAATCAAGCTGCGGCTGGCCCGGCAACTCAGGACGCGGGCGTATGACGAGCTTTTCGCGGGCGACCCGCTGTGGGTGACGGAGGCCATCGGCGGGATGAGCCTGGACGGCCGGCCCCTGGTGACCAAAAACAGCTTCCGCTTCCTTCAGACGCTCTACAACCTGGGGCCGGCGCCCGAGCCCAACCTCTCGGTCCTCTGGTCGAAGGACCTGCCGGAAGCCTTCAAACGGTTTGCGTGTAAAGTCTCCTATGATACAAGCTCGATCCAGTACGAGAACGACGATATCATGCGGCCGATTTTCGGGGACGACTACGCCATCGCCTGCTGTGTTTCAGCGATGCGAGTAGGGAAGGACATGCAGTTTTTCGGGGCCCGCTCCAACCTGCCGAAGGCGCTCCTGCTTGCGCTGAACGGCGGCCGGGACGAGATTTCGGGCGTTAAAGTAGCGCCGGATTTCTACCAGGTGAAGGAGGAGCCCCTGGAGTTTCATGTAGTGTGGGACGCCTTCACAAGGATGCTCGGGTGGCTGGCCGGTAAGTACGTGGACACCATGAACGTGATCCACTACATGCACGACAAGTATGCTTACGAGAGCCTCCAGATGGCGCTGCACGACACCCACGTGAGAAGATACATGGCCTTCGGTATGGCCGGCCTCTCTGTACTGGCCGACTCGCTTGCGGCCATTAAATTCGCGAAGGTGACGCCGAAGCTGGACGGGCGCGGTATCGCCGCGGACTTCGTGATCGAGGGTGACCCTCCGAGGTTCGGCAACAACGACAACAGGGTGGACTCGATCGCGCGCGACTGTGTGGTCCTCTTCGACCGGAAGCTCAAGGAGCACCCGGCGTACCGTGACGCCGTTCACACCCTGTCTATCCTCACAATAACAAGCAACATAGTCTACGGTAAAAAGACTGGCGCTACGCCGGACGGGAGGAGGCCCGGCGAGGCTTTTGCGCCGGGGGCGAACCCCATGCACGGCAGGGACACCATGGGCGCGGTGGCCTCGCTGGCGTCGGTCGCCAAGATTCCGTACGAGCACGCGCTGGACGGGATCTCGTACACCTTTTCGATCGCTCCGAAGGCGCTGGGCAAGACCGGGGGAGAGGCGGTAGCCAACCTGGCGGCCCTAATAGACGGATACTTCATCAAGGGCGGCCACCACATGAATGTGAACGTCTTCAGCCGCGAAACGCTCATCGACGCCATGGAGCACCCAGGGAAGTACCCCCAACTGACCGTAAGGGTCTCCGGATACGCGGTTAACTTCGTAAGGCTCACCCGCGAGCAGCAGGAGGAGATTGTCGCGCGGACTATTTTTGAGCGGTAGCAAGGCGGCGAAAATAGACGTTTAACCTTATACTGACAGACCTTTGGGGTCGTTCACGGTTCACGGTTCCGGCTTATGCTGATGGACCCTTGGGGTTTATTAGATCTGGGCACCTAAACAGAATAGGATTAAATGTAGGGAGTTTCCCAACGTGCACAACGAGGAACTACCGGAAGAGGTCAGGGGATACATTCACTCGGTGGAGACCATGGGTACCGTGGACAACGGGGGCGTGCGGTTTGTCCTGTTCATGCAGGGGTGCGTAATGAGGTGCGTCTACTGCCATAACCCGGACACCTGGCTGCGCGGGGGAAAGGAGGTCTCCGTCGGGGAGATTGTGCGGCAGCTCCTCGATTATAAGGTCTTCTTCGACGCCTCCGGCGGCGGGCTGACCGTATCCGGCGGGGAGCCGCTTTTGCAGCACCGGTTCGTCCGGGCGCTCTTCCTCGAATGCGGAGAGCACGGCATTCACCGCGCCCTGGATACCTCCGGTTATTGCAGGCACGGTGAATTCGCCTCCCTGCTTGACTGTACGGACCTGCTGCTTTTCAGCGTGAAGGTGGTGGATCCGGAGAAGCACCTCCTGCTAACGGGCGTAAAAAACGACGTGATTCTGGAGAACCTCCGCGCGGCGGCCGCCGCCGGCAAGGAACTCGTGGTGCGGTACGTACTCATACCGACGGTGAACGACTCAAAAAAGGAACTCGCCGGTCTCGCAGACCTTGTTGCCTCGCTGGGCAACCAAGGCAAGGTGAAGGTGGACATTTTGCCGTACAATCGGATGGGCGTAGTCAAGTGGAAGCAGCTCGGCCTTGATTGCGCCTTTGAAGAGGTGCCCGAGCCGACCCAAGAAGACGTTTCCCGCGCCAGCCGAACCCTCCGGGAACGCGGTTTGCTCCTGCGCACAGATTAATTACGTGAGTGTTTAAGTCAGGTCTATGAGGAAAAAGGATTAATAACCCGAACCTCGTCATAGAATTGGTCCGGATTCAAGTCTTCCGACCAGATTATCACACTACCCAACACCTTGGCGCTACGTATGATCATCGCGTCCCAAAAGGAGATTTTATAACGCTGTTGGATTTCAATGGCCCGCAATACATCGGTTGCATCCGGTGCATGTACATGCCAGAAAGAAAGGTCGGCAATGGTACGGGAAGCGTTTTCCGGTGACAGCGGCTTGCGCACCTTCTGCGTTACCGTTACGTAAAACTCCTGCAGGACTTGCACGCTTAAGCAGCCGCTGCCCGACCGCCATATTTCTGAAACCAGGGTTTTAGCAATGTTATGCTTTTCAGCAGCAGAGGTGTCATGGGCATAAACCAAAATATTGGTATCAATAAACTGGCGGTCCCGGCGCTCACCGCTCATGTAAATCGCTCCTGGTCCACCTGATGTTCCCTTTAGTGCCCAGGTCAAAATTCTCCAACATGCTCAGGTGGCGCTCTTTTGCCTCTCGGTATCCTTCTTCCTTGCGTACAATTTCCACCAACAACTGCGTAAGGAGACCCGAAAGGGAGGTCCCCCGTTCTATAGCGATATGTTTTGCCTGCCGGAGAATCTCCTTGGGTAGCGAAAGCGTAACGTTTTGATAATCCATGCAAACCCCTCCACGTAATTAAGTATAGCACGCAAACACGTGAAAATCAAGGATTAGATTGACCCCGACATCAGAGATCACGCTGACCCTGACGTTTCTATACTTTGATCATATCCATAACTTTCCCTGTCACATTTGACGCCCACGCTTTTTCGCCGGTTTCTAAGCCTTTTACAACCGACGGCGCGGCTTATCTCCGTAGCTCACACAGTTGCGTTTCGCTACACGGTGCAGGCGCTCCCCGGACACTCTTCCTAAGTTGCTCCTGCTGTGATAAAATTAAGCCGACACCGCCCAGGGAGGCTTGATAGTGGAGAAGATTCTGCAGCAGATCCTTGAAGAGCTTAAAAGCCTGCGCGAAGGCCAGGAAGCCCAAGGCCGGCGGCTGGAACGTGTTGAAAAGAACCAGGAAGCTCAAGGCCGGCGGCTGGAACGTGTTGAAAAGAACCAGGAAGCTCAAGGCCAGCGGCTGGAACGTGTTGAAAAGAACCAGGAAGCTCAAGGCCAGCGGCTGGAACGTGTTGAAAAGAACCAGGAAGCCCAGGGCCGGCGATTAGAACGCTTGGAGAAAGGCCAGGAAGAATTACGGTCCTCCGTGAACAGTCTTCAAGAAGCCCAAATCCGCCTCGAAAAAGGCCAGAAACGTTTAGAGAAAGGGCAAAAAGACATCATTAAGCAACTCGACGCGGTTTGGAAGGACATCAAGAAGCTCGACGACCGCCTGGAATTACAAGAGAAACGTTCTCTGAAGAGTTAGTTGTTTAGCTTCCAGGCCGGCCCGCACCCACGCCCGGCCACCCTGCCTCCATGCTGTCATGGGACAGTTTCGGTGACAACACAGATTGTTATAAAAACAGAAGAAGAGTGTAAAAAAAATGAGGATATATGGAATAAAAAGACAGCTTTTCTGGCAGGTTTGCTGGCGATTATTGTCATGTGCGGCACAGCGTGGGCTAACGCACCCGAACGGAAAAATCTCGTCAAGGCCAACGTTTATATAAACGATAGTTTGCAGAATATCTCCGACGGGAACGGCGCGCTTCTGGACGTAAACCACAGCCGGACATATATGCCATTGAGGTTCGTGAGCGGTCTACCGATCCTCCGGCAAGCCGGCCTTCAGGCGTACAATCGCCCGCATCAGCGCTGCCCGGGCGCGGTCGAGGTCGATATCCGGGGCCCGTGCTGCCAACCGCCGTTCAGCCCGTTTCAAGGCTGCCTGCGCCCTGGCGAGGTCGATTTCGCCGGGATGTTCCGCCGCGCCGGTCAAAACGGTGACGCGGTTGTCCCTGACCTCCAGCAGCCCGCCCGAGATCACGAATTTCGATTCCTCGCCGTCTTGCCCGATGCGCATAAGCCCGCCCTTCAGCAAGGTGATCAAAGGCGCGTGTCCCGGCAGGATACCCAGTTCACCTTCGGTGCCAGGCACGACCACAAAACGGGCGTCACGATCGTAAACCACTTGTTCGGGTGTGATGACTAAAACGCGCTGGTGGCTCCCGTTCATATGGCTGCCTGCTCCTTGCGCGGCCTGTCTGCGCCTGCCTGCCGCGACTGCGGCGCAGGCAGGTGCGCTGCACAGGCAGGCGCGGTTTGTCGGCCTTTTTCGACCGCTTCATCGATTGTCCCCACCATGTAGAAGGCGTCTTCGTCAAGGTCATCGTGACTGCCCTCCACAATCTCCTTGAAACCGCGGATGGTTTCTTTCAGGGGAACGTACCGGCCGCGGTGACCCGTAAAGTTTTCCGCCACGTGAAAAGGCTGCGAGAGAAAACGCTGAATCCGCCGGGCCCTGGCTACCGTTTGCTTGTCCTGGTCGGAAAGTTCCTCCATCCCGAGAATGGCGATGATATCCCTGAGTTCCCGGTACCGCTGCAAGATTTCCTGGACCTGCCGGGCGACACGGAAATGCTCCTGTCCCACCACGTCCGGTTCAAGAATGCGCGAGGTTGAGTCGAGGGGATCAACGGCGGGGTAAAGGCCCTGCTCCGCAATGGTGCGGGACAGGACTACCGTCCCGTCAAGGTGCTGGAAGGTTGTGGCCGGGGCCGGGTCGGTGAGGTCGTCCGCCGGGACGTATACGGCCTGTACGGAGGTTATCGACCCCTTGTGGGTGGAGGTAATCCGTTCCTGCAACTGTCCCATTTCCGTCGCCAGCGTGGGCTGGTAGCCTACGGATGAAGGAAGCCTGCCCAGGAGCGCCGAGACCTCGCTCCCGGCCTGGGCGAACCTAAAGATGTTGTCGATAAAGAGCAGGACGTCCGCGTTTTCCTCGTCGCGGAAGTACTCGGCCATCGACAGTCCGGACATCGCCACCCGCCAGCGCGCTCCGGGCGGTTCGTTCATCTGCCCGAAGACCATGGTGGTCCGCTCGATAACGCCCGACTCGGTCATAGCGGCCAGCAACTCCGCCCCTTCGCGGGTGCGTTCGCCCACGCCCACGAAAATAGAGATGCCCCCGTGTTCCTTCGCAATGTTATTAATAAGCTCCATGACGATTACCGTCTTACCGACACCGGCGCCGCCGAACATGCCGATTTTTCCACCCTTGACAAAGGGCACAAGGAGGTCGATGACCTTGATTCCAGTTTCCAACTGCCGGACATCAGTGGACTGTTGCAGGAGGAGGGGCGGGGGCCGGTGGATCGGGTAGTATAACTGAGTATCCACGGGGCCGCGGTCGTCAATGGGCCGCCCAAGTACATCGAGCAGGCGTCCGAGCACCGTCCGTCCGACCGGAACCGTGATCGGCTGCCCCGTATCGCGCACCCGCATTCCGCGCATCAGTCCGTCGGTGGCTGAGAGAGCGATGCACCGGACAACTTCATCGCCCAGGTGAAGCACGACCTCGAGCGTCAGTTGGCCTCCCCGCCCGGAAGGGTCGACGAAATCTTCGACCACGAGGGCATGGTAGATTTTGGGCAGTTCGCCCGGCTGGAAGCGTACATCTACAATGATGCCGATTACCTCAACTATTTCTCCCTGCATAAGACTCTCCTTTTGCATCGCTTATTGGAGGGCCCTGGCGGCCGTCAGGATATCGAGCAGTTCAGCGGTGATCGCCGCCTGTCTCATGCGGTGGAGCTTGAAGGTCAAACGGTCGATCATTTCTTCCGCGCTCCTGGTTGCCCGGTCCATGGCGGCCAAGCGGGCGGTATGCTCGCTGGCCTTGGACTCAGTCAGGGCGTGGAATACGGCCTCCTCAATGAACAACGGCAATGCTGCGCTCAAGACTGCTGCCGCTTCCGGCTCGAAAATGTAGTTCCTGGCCGGTTCCTCGCTTACGGGAACGGGAATCAGGGTGGATACCGTGGTGCGGTGTTCAAAGAAGTTAATGAATTCGCTATAAACCAGCTCAACCCGGTCGAACTCGCCCCTTTCGTAACCGGTGATAACGTAATTTGCGATCGAGCGGGCGTCCTTAATATGCACATCTTCATCAAGGTCGACAAATGTTTCGGCAAGTTTTGCGCCCCTGAAAGTAAGGTAGCTCAGCGCTTTCCTGCCCACCGCTACAAAGACCGCTGCGGGGAACCCTTTAGCTTCGTACAACGCACGTTGCAGGACGGGAACGTCGAAACCGCCCGAAAGACCCTTGTCAGCGGAAACGACGACTAAACATGCTCTGCGCACTTCTCTGACGTCCAGAAGAGGGTGGTGGACCCGGTGCGCGGCGCCCGCAATTCGCCCCAGGACCTCACGCAGCTTGCTGTCATAGGGTCGCGCAGCCTGGACGGCCGCCTGTGCCCGCGCGGCCTTGGCCATCGACACGGCTTTCATCGCCTGGGTAACCTGCCTGATGCTACGAACGCCGCGGATTTGGTTGCGGATTTCACGCATACTTTTCACCCCGGAGCTGTTCTTCGCCGGTTTCCAGGCCGTGTTCCGACCTAAAGCGCTGCAGCAGTTGCGCCAACACCTGCTGCAGCAGCTTTTCGTCTTCTTCTTTGAGTTCGGCGTTTTGCCTAATTCGTTGCGCCAGTGGCGCGTATTCGCGCCTCACCAGACGGAGCAGCTCAGACTCGAACTCCTTGACCAGGTCTACCGGGATTTCGTCGAGGTAACCGTTAGCGCCGGCATACAATGAGACGACCATATCTTCGAGAGGATAAGGTTGGTATTGATCCTGCTTTAAAAGCTCCACCAGGCGTGCGCCGCGCACCAGCCTGGCGCGGGTGGTGCGGTCAAGCTCTGTGCCGAAATGAGCGAAGGCCTTCAGTTCGCGATAACGGGCCAGGTCAAGACGCAGCCGCCCGGCAACCTGCCGCATGGCCTTGGTCTGCGCGCTGCCTCCTACACGGGAAACGGACAGTCCCACGTTGACCGCCGGACGTATGCCGGCGTAAAACAGGTCGGACTCCAAGTAGATCTGGCCGTCCGTGATAGAGATAACATTGGTCGGGATGTACGCCGAGATGTCACCCTGCTGGGTTTCGACGATGGGGAAGGCGGTTATGGACCCCCCTGTGTGCTTGTCATCCAACTGGGCGGCCCGTTCCAACAGGCGGGAGTGCAGGTAGAAGATGTCCCCGGGGAAAGCCTCCCGTCCCGGAGGCCGCCGGAGCAGGAGGGATATCTCGCGATAAGCAACGGCGTGACGGGAAAGGTCGTCGTAGACGACCAGGACGTCTCTGCCCCGCTCCATGAAATGTTCGGCAACAGCGGTGGCGGCGTAAGGGGCAATGAAAAGCATCGGCGCGGGATCGGAGGCGGTGGCAGTGATAACCACCGTATAGTCGAGGGCCTTTTCTTCGCGCAGTTTTTGAACAACCTTCGCCACCGAAGAGGCTTTCTGGCCGATTGCCGCATACACGCACACCACGCCCTGATCCCGCTGGTTTAAGATCGCAGTTACCGCGATGGCGGTTTTACCGGTCTGGCGGTCGCCAAGGATCAGTTGTCTTTGTCCGCGGCCGATGGGTATCATGGAATCTACAGCCTTGATTCCGGTTTGCAGGGGCCGGTTGACGGGGGCGCGGGCGGTTACCCCGGGCGCGTACCGCTCGACCGCGCGGTAATCTTCCGCGTCAATGCTTCCCAGGCCGTCGAGAGGCGCACCGGCGGCGTTTATTACCCGGCCGAGAAGTTGCCTGCCTACCGGTACCGAAACGACCCTACCGGTCCGGCTGACCCGGTCCCCTTCTCGGATGTGGTGGAAAGGCCCCAGGATAACGCACCCTACGGCTTCCTCCTCGAGGTTCAATGCGATTCCCAGCACTTTATCAGGGAACTCCACCAGTTCACCGAGCACGGTTTTTTCCACGCCGTGAACCTGGGCCACCCCGTCGCCCACGTGCATCACCGTACCCACTTCGCTGAGTGCCGGCACGGCTTCGAACTGCTCGATCTGGTGTCTGATGACAGCGGTGAGTTCTTCCAGCCTGAGGCTGATGAACAGTCACCTCCTGGTAAGAGTTCAAAGTTCAAAGTTCTAAGTTCAAAGTTGTCATAAAACAGTTCAAAATACTTACAGTGCAAGTACAACGTTCAAGTTTCACCATTACTGCCCGGTATTTTTAAATGCTGGAGGCCGATTTCACCGCCCTGCGGTAGTTGCAAAACCGCTGAACCGGAAACGAGTTCTGCCCGGAGGAGTTCTATGCGACCCTTAACACTGGCATCTATTGTGCGGTCCCCGATCCTGAGCAGAATGCCGCCCAGTAAACCGGGGTCCACGGAAAACCGCAACTCCGGTTCAGCCCCGGTTATTCCGGCAACGGTTTTCAGGACCGCAGCCCTTAAGTCGTCCGGCAGGGGCAGCGCGGTAACCACCTCAACTTCCTGCCGTTTTCCGGCTTTGCGGCTGAGCGAGTCGAAGGAGCGCGCGATGCCGGGAAGAAGTCTTTCCTTCCGGCGGGTTGCCAGGACTTTCAGGAACTGGAGCACCAGCGGTGAAAGCCGGGCTTTGAAAACAGATTCCAGCGCCGCCGTCTTTTGCCTTACCGGAAGCCGGGCGTACCACAGGGTGCGCAATTCCGGCAGATCTTCTAATGCCCGGACCAGTCCGGAAAGCTCCATACAGGTCAGGTCGACCCGGTCCTGGCGCTGTGCGACTGTGAAGAGTGCCCGGCTGTAGCGTGAGGCCGCTTTTAGGTCAGGCACGTTGCCGGTTCACCTCCGCTACGGCGTCCTGCAACAGGCGGTAATGCTGGTCGCGGTCGATTATCTGACCCGCGACTTTTTGGGTCGCTAGAAACACCAGTTCGGCGAGTTCCGCCCTAACGGCGCTGCGCGCCTCGTACATCTCCCGTTTAATTTCTGCGGCGGCGTTGGCACGCAGGCTATCGGAGTTCAAACGCGCCCGTTCCAGTATCTCCCGCATACGGCTTTCCGCTGTGGCTTCCGCCCGCGCCAGTATGGCCTGCGCTTCTTTGCGGGCGTTCGCGAACAACTCCTGCCGGCGCTCCACCAAGTCCTCTGCTTCCTGCCTGGCCTTTTCGGCAGCCTCAATTTGTTCGGCAACAAACCGCCGCCGGTCGTCAAGGGCCTTGAGCAGCGGCGGGTACGCGAAGAGCCGGAGGAGCACGAGGAGCAGCAAGAAGTGAAATACCTGGGCAGCCAGTGTGGCGTTGAAGCTTAAGTCCAGAACCGGTCACCTCCTCCGAAAATCCTAATTATACCAATTCTACGGCTGAAAACTTTTCAGGCCGCCCCGCACTCTGTGGATAACATGCGCTGGAATAGTTAATGCGTCTTTTAGGTTAGCGGCAAATTCGCACCCGTTTGGTAACATTCTCGGCTGAGTGCTGGGAGAGGCCATTTTCATTCTTATAACCATGCCTTTCGCTGCGCTCAGGCACAAAACGTTATGAAAACGCTGCCCATTTTCGATTTTCGTTATGCAGCGCAATTAAAGCATTTTCATTCCCGGTGGCGACCCAGCACTCAATATAACCTTGAAGTTTGAAAGCTATCACTTCATTAGACTAAAGAAGGTCTCTCCTCCAAAGCTCAAAAAGTCCTATTGAGTGCTGGGCATTTAAGCTCAATGAAGGTCTGTCCTTCAAAGGGCAAGAAGTCCATTGAGTGCTGGGTCGTGAACGACTACCTCAACAATTTCTTTCAACCTTATACTGACCGACCCTTGGGTCCGTTTGGTGTTTGTAAGTGTCCTCAACCGGTTGCATTTGCAGCCGTGCGGAACCAATAGCTACCTGATATTTCCCAACAGCAGGAAGGCGATGACGACGGCGATCAGCGGCACCGTTTCGATGAGGCCCACCGAAATCAGCATTATGGTCAGCAACTGCCCGCGCAGTTCCGGCTGGCGGGCGATCCCCTCGATGGCTTTACTGGTGGCTATTCCGTTGCCGATAGCCGCCCCCGTAGCTGCCAACCCTGCCACTATTGCCATACCTAAAGCGGCGGCCGCGCTAAGATCCACTCTGAATCATCCTTCCTCAAGGGTCGCCATGGAAATGTAGGCGATACTCAGAATCGTAAACAGGAAAGCCTGAATCAGCGACAAAAAGGCGCTGAATCCAAGCCACAGGACCGAAGCGATAAACCCCCCGGCAAGTTCGGCGAAACCGGTAATAAGCCCAAGCAAGGCGAGGATCATAATCTCCTTCCCCTTCATGTTTCCGAATAACCGGAAAGCAAGGGTCACCGGCTTGGCTGCTTCCTCAACAAGCCTGACGGGAAGAAAGAAAGGATAGGGTTTCAAGAAATCCTTTATATACTCGCCCCTCCGGTAGTGCAGCCCCCAGGCGTGGAGAGTGATGAAGGTTACTCCGGCCAGCGCAAAAGTGGTCTGGTGGTCGGCTGTCGGAGCGGATAGGGTCGGTACGATACCCAGCAGGTTGGCTACGGTAATAAAGAACATGAAGGTCAAAGCAAGCGACAGAACGCCTTCACCGCGCCGCGGCTCCATCGAGTCTCTGATCAAGTTGCGCGTAAAATCAATGATGATTTCGAACAAGGCCGCCAGACGTCCGGGCCGGTAAAAATGAGCGGAGCGGGCTGCTGCCCACGCCACCACAAAGACCACAGCCATGGTCACCCAGGTAAAGATAATCGTGCGCGGATTCAGGTCTATCGGGTAGCCGAAGACTTCCCCCAGGCGCCAGGGTTGTTCCGGTATATTCCAGATGTTGAGGGCTTCATGGACGCGTTGGATTAGTGGGACATCCGGTGTACGCCCTGATTCAGGAACCAAGCTGACAACCCCCGATCGGGTGAATACGCGAAATACAGTTTACCCACTACCTTGACATTATCTCTCTACCGTTCCACTATTATGCGAGTCATGGGCTAAGATATTTTTCAGTTTTTAATAGGGTGGAGGAAGATGCCGCTTGCGGTTTTGAATAAAGCCGAGGGCTGTCCTGTGATGCAAGAGTTAAAGAACTGGGCGTAAGTGATATCTCCGCCGACCAGCCGCACAAAGTCGGCGGCCAGTTCCGGGCGGTATTCGAGAAGCCGGTGAAAGAGGCCGGATGCGGAATAGAAAAGTTGGGCAATGCGGTACGCCGTAAGCATCTCCGGCCCCATCTCTTTGCGTACCAAGGCGGTGTACTGGCGCAGGTCGGGCCGGGGTTTTTTGATCTCGGCGAGAATAGTTTCTGCGGCCAGACGTGCGCTTAACAGCGCCTGATAAATGCCCTCGCCGGTCAGGGCGTCGGCAAGACCCGCTGCGTCGCCTACCACGAGTGCGCGGCCCCGGTGCAAAAGCTCGGGTTTTGGGTTATATGGAATGACCCACCCGTGCGTCTTCGACGCAGCGGCAGTTTCCGCGAGGTCCTCCATATAGATCACCTCGCCGAGAAGCGAGCGCAGGCCCTTAAAGAGGGGGAATATGCTGCCGGCCCCGAGTGAGAGTTTCCCTGCTTTAGGAAAAACCCAGGTAAAAGTTCCCGGTATTGCCCCGTAGTCGACCTTAACGGTACCCTTATAATCTTCAGATCTGTCGCTGTGGATTAAAGTATCTCTAACAAGAGCCACGGCGGTTCTTTTCCGGGGGGCGAGTTCAAGGCTCCGGGCCACTACGCTCATTGCCCCGTCAGCGCCCACAAGTATTTCACCCGACCAGCCGGCGTTGCCGGCCTGGACGGTCACCCCACTTCCGTCTGCATGCATCCGGCTTACGCGTACCCCGTCGAGAACGGTAGCGCCGGCGTCCTTTGCCTTTTCTACCAGGAAGGCATCAAAAAGGTCCCTGTTGACCGTGTAGACGAAAGGGTCGTCAAGGGAAACGGTAATCGGCCGGGAACGGCGGTGTGTCAGAACCACCGTGCGGACCATATCCTCGACAACGGGATCTATTTGGAAGTCGAGGAGCTTAAACGCTTTGCGCGCCACACCTCCGGCACACGGCTTGTACCGCGGAAGTCGCTCCTTTTCGAGGACCAAGACGTCGATACCCTGGCGGGCAAGCAGGTAGGCCAGGTAGGCCCCTGCGGGCCCGGCGCCTGTAATGATGACCTGGTGCACAGCATATCCCTTTACAATCAGCAAATTGTCCCCGGATAGATCCCCAGGGGATAACCCCGGTATTATTATTTGTTTTTAATCTTTTGAGATTCCACTGCTCCTACACGGCAATGTAAAATAAAGGGCCCCGCGCTCTGGGAGGCGGAACCCCTTTAATATACCCATAGCGTTAAAACCGAGGGTCTATAACCGAGCCCATAAACAGGACAGTACCTGATTCGTTATCTCTGATTGTAAAGAAGAAAGGTATGTCGGTGCGCACTGGCCTGTTTTGTTGCTTTGGCCATATCAATTGCACCGCCGTGTCAGCTTTCCTAACGGTAACGTGCGGAAACAGGCCCATTCTGCCGTCCTGTTAAAGAATAGGTCATTAGTACCTGTCGAATTAGGTAACCGGCCCTAACGTGCCGGTACCGAAAATCCGACACCAAAGTGTATTTACTGACAGGGGAGGAGAGCAGCAACAAATTGATGAGGGGGGGTGAAGTTGTGGGAAGACGTTTAGCAGCAGCGGTTTTGCTGGGTTTGATCGTAGGTATTGCCGGTATCGGAACTGCACTTGCGGCGGAACCGGCTACAATATCGCTCGGTACCGACGGCTGGACAAGCCTGCCGGACGGGTGGAGCGATTTCGTCGGATGGGATCCTTCGACGCATACGGGCTGGCTTAATCAGGACCTTTACGCAAGGATCATGATAGTTTCGAATGATGTTACCCTAGACGGAAACGGCTTCACACTTGCAGGAGACAACACCGGGGACGGAGTTACGCTTTGGTTGAAGAGCGGGGTTGTCGTCAAGAATCTAAAAATCCGGGAGTTCACAAGAGGGATTTATCTAGTGAACTCGCACTGCAACAGCATTTCGGGAAACACGGTTGCAAAGAACGTGAACGGGATATGGCTGCAAGGCTCGTCCAACAATACCATCACCGGGAACATCCTGCAGGGGAATACCGATAAAGGCATCCACCTCATGGGGTCGGCCGGCAACACAATCAGCAGTAACACGGCTACAGACGGCAGTTATGGGATCTGGTTGCAAGGAAGCCCCAACAATACTGTTACAGGGAATACAGCCAGCGGGAATACGCTCAGGGGCATCCAGCTTGCGAATTGTACCGGTAATACCGTTAGTGGTAATACCGCTTCCAATAACGCTTGCGGGATTTGGCTGCAGGGTTGCCAGAAGAATAACATTGCAGAAAACAACCTCCGTGGAAACAGCGTTGCGGGTATTCACTTCATGGGATGCAGCGAAAACACGTTTAGCGGCAATCTGATTTCAGGCGGCGGTAAGGGAATTCACGGGCAAGGCTCCGGAAGCAATACGCTGAACCGGAATTCGGTTTCCGGCTGCGACTGCGGGCTATCGCTCCTGGCGTCCAGCGGACACGATATATACAACAACACCATTACCGGAAACTGCTGCGGTCTCAGTTTATGGAACTCAAGTAACAACCGGGTTTACAACAACAACTTTATTGGCAACTCGGTCCAGGCGCTGGTTGGGCTCGGCACCGGCAACGTTTTCAACCTCGACAGGCCTGCGGGGGGAAACTACTGGAGCAACTGGACCGGGCCGGATACCAACGGCGACGGCTTTGTGGACAGCCCTTACGTGTTCGAAAGGCGGAACCGTCTGTATTACGGCCAGGACAACCTCCCGTGGACAAGGGAGAACGGATGGCTGGATGCCTATACATTTGAAGGTTTTCTTCCACCGTTGGACAGCGACGGAGCAACCTTCAGGCTCGGGCGCTCTATTCCGGTCAAGTTCCGGCTCCGGGACGCGAACGGCGATTATGTCGCCGACGCGGGGGCGGCGCTCTTCCTGGTCAGGGTTGTCAACGGAATTCCCGGCGAAGAGATAGATGCCGTCTCCGCAAGCAAGTCGGTGCACGACAACTTTTTCAGATATTCACCGGGGGACAATCTCTACATCTTTAATCTTGATACAAAGGACCTCTCGGTGGGTACCTGGCGGCTGAGAACAGCACTCGATGACGGTACTTCGCACCATGTCACGATAGTACTGGAATAAGGGCGCAGGTACCCCAGGCTTGGGGCTGTCCAGAAGACCTTCCGGACAGCCCCTTTTTCTATATGGGATTCAAAAATAGGGTCAGGCACCCAAGCCAGGATTAATGTGGCACGGTTAAAACCTTTTGTTTTTTGCAAGGAAGCGATAAAGGGTCGCTCTCCCCACACCCAAGAGCTTAGAGGCTTTGACTTTATTGCCGCCTGTTTCTGCCAAGGCCTTTTCAACATCCTCGAGACGGAGCTTCGTTCTTGATGCCGGCGTGGTTCCGACCGGCTGTTTTCCGCCCGTGGTCCTGCGGATCCTGTAGGTTCCTGCTATTTCCGGTGGCAGGTGTTCCAGGCCGATCTCACCGCCAGGGCACTTTACCATTGCGAACTGAACGGCGTTCTGCAACTGCCTGATATTGCCCGGCCAGTCGTAGTCCATTAATGCGGACAGTGCCGGGCCGCTCAGTGAAAAGTGACGGCTTCCTGCCTGCAATGCGTATCTTTTCAAAAAGTGCTCCGCTAGCAGGGGAATGTCACTCCGTCTTTCCCGTAGCGGCGGAAGGGTTACCGGGACAACGCAGAGGCGGTAGTACAGGTCTTCGCGGAATTTTCCATGTGTCACCATTTCCTTGAGGTCGCGGTTGGTTGCGCTGATCACCCGTATGTCCACTTTAATCGTCTTTTCGCCGCCGACGCGCTCGAAAGTCCCTTCTTGCAGGATTCGCAGGAGCTTGACCTGGGTCGCCAGCGACAATTCCCCAACCTCGTCGAGGAAAAGCGTTCCCCCGTCGGCCAACTCAAAGCGGCCCTTTTTATCCCGGATTGCTCCGGTAAAAGCCCCTTTGACGTGGCCGAAAAGCTCGCTTTCCAGTGTCCCCTCCGGGAGGGCGCCGCAGTTTACAACCACAAAGGGTTTTGCCGCCCGCAGGCTCTCACTGTGGATCGCCGCCGCC
The DNA here is from genome assembly GCA_040757355.1 of Bacillota bacterium. Lineage (GTDB taxonomy): Bacteria > Bacillota > Desulfotomaculia > Desulfotomaculales > Ammonificaceae > DTYU01. The sequence continues at coordinate 18,316 of JBFLWY010000024.1, forward strand.
ACGAGTTCCTTTCCGGTGCCTGTTTCGCCCTGGATCAAAATCGGAACATTCGTTGCCGCCACATTGCGAATTGTTTCGAAGACCTCCAGCATTTTGTAATCTCTGCCGATAATACCGGAAAACTGTGTGGTTTCGCCTAAACGCTGTTCGAGTTCGATAACCCGGGTCTGGTCCCGGTAAGAGGCCAGTATCCCTACAGCCCGGCCGGTGCTGTCTCTCATGGGTACCACAGACATTTCCAGGTGCCTGGTCTCGCCTTCCTTGGTCGCTATGTCGAGCGGGTAGGCAACCGGGCCGTCCACTACACAAGTCCCCGTTTCCTGGAAGCTGCATTTCCCCCCGCAAAAACCGAACGGGAAAACCCGGTGGCAGTCCCGGCCGAGAACCTCTTCCCTGCGGTACCCGGTGATCTCCTCGGCCGCCCTGTTGAAGAAAAAGATCCGGCGGAACACGTCGTGGGCCACAATGCCCTCTTTCAGGTTGTCCAGGATTCGCTCGGCGTTGTTCTTCAGGGTGACTAAGGCAGAAAAGTAGCCGTGCTCGAATAACTCGCTCACCCGCTTCCTTATTTCGTCCCGGAGTGCCCAAAGAAACTGGTACCTTCCGGCTCCATTTTCCTGTGACGCCGGATCGGGCAGGTCCCAGGAAATAACGCCGTGGATGCCCTGGAGAACGGGATAGCGCTCTCTGATACGGTTGCTCAACATGATCACCACGTCAAACAGTTGGACCCCTAAGTCCGATATCTTTTTTGCGGTGTGTCCTGAAATGTCCACACCGGCTTCGGCCATCACCCGTAGAGTCAGCGGGTCAATAGCCCCTTTGGTCAGACCGGCGCTTATAACGCGCACTCCGGGAGGGGCGAAGAGTTTGGCGAAACCCTCTGCCATCTGGCTGCGGCACGAGTTGTATTCGCCAACAAACAAAAGCTTGTGTTCCACGATAATCACCGCCTAGTGTCTCAATGTCTCGGGTGTATCACTGTCTCAGTAGCATTATTGTATCATTCTTGCGCTACTGAGACAATTAAGTTATACACAACCCGCTGCAATAACGCTGCAACCCCTTGCCGACCGGTAAGCGGGGGCTTTTTAAGTCTTATTGTTGCCGGTGGCACGGTTATTGCTATTCATAAGAATTAGGAGAGCAGCTATCGAACTTTTTTCAAGGGGGGTGACTGCGGTGTTTGACAGGTGCCCCGGCAGCGATAACATCTGCACGCCTACACTCCGGATCAAGAAGTGCCCGCGGTGCGGGTCGGAGGTAGAGGTTTTCTCAAATGATGTGCGGGTCAAATGCCCTGGATGCGGCCTTGACGTTTACAACGATATACAATCGTGCGTACGGTGGTGCCGATACGCCAAGCTATGCCTCGGGGAGGAAGAGTATAGAAGGATTGTTAAAGACTGAAATGTTCCGGTAGTGCCCGGCACTCCGTAGATAGTCCACCGTTACGCCAATTACGTAATACAACAACCTTGTCTGTTGAGTGCCGGGGTTTCCGGGAGATGAATCAAATGTTTTGATATCGGTTGGTGAGCGTGTCAATAAGTATAAGTGAACGAAGGTGAAACAATGGCAAGAATAAAGCGAAAAATCATCTGGATAGAAGAGGATAAATGCGACGGGTGCGGACTTTGCATCCCGGGCTGTCCGGAAGGGGCGCTGCAGGTCGTCGACGGCAAAGCCAGGCTGGTCAGGGAGAGCTTCTGTGACGGGCTCGGGGCCTGCGTGGGGGAGTGCCCTAACGGGGCACTCAGGGTCGAGGAAAGGGAGGTTGGAGATTACGACTTTGACGGGGTAGTAAAACACCTGAGTGAAAAATCTCCCGAACTCCTGGAAAGGCACTTGAGGCATCTGAAGGAGCACGGCGTAGAGTTATCCGGCAAGGGGACGCATCCAGAGGGAACACCGTGCACGAAGGCAAGCGTCGTGTCCGGACACGCAGGGCCGCTCCGGCAGTGGCCGATCAAGCTCTACCTGATACCCCCGACGGCGCCGTTTCTAAAAGACGCCGACCTGGTACTGGTTGCCGATTGCGTTCCTTTCGCCTGCGCGAATGTGCACGGCGAGTTCCTCGAAGGTAAGGCGTTGGCAACAGGATGCCCCAAGTTAGACGACATTATGGTCTACAAGGACAAAATCGAGCGGATTATTAAGAAGTCCCGCGTGCGGAGTCTGAAGGTACTTCACATGGAGGTCCCCTGCTGTTCCGGACTGGTGTACGTCGCCCGGGAAGCGCTTGCCCGGACGGGAGTCGATATTCCACTGGAGTCGGTGGTCATAGGCATCAAGGGAGAAACTAAATCCCAGCGCCTTTTAAACGGCAAGGCTTCTTAGTGATTGATGAGGAGGTTGCCTTAAGGTTGTAAACAGAAGAGAGCCCGAAAGTAAAAGTGATTGGGCGAGGCGGCATGTAAGCCGCCCTATTTTTGTGTCTCCTAAACATTTACGGAGTCCTACAGGCGATGGTTCACAGTTTCACAATGTTCCGCTTCGTCAACCGGTCGAGTAGAACTCCTGCGAGGAACCCGGCGCCCATGTTCCAAAGGGCAAAACCGGCAGTTACCAGAAAGACGTAAAACTCATTTTTTTCACGGGGAACGTCCCGTGCCGAAACCGCCAACTCGAGGCCGGCGAAGAAGAGGATCACGCCCAGGATGCTTTCCGGAAAGAGCTGAAAAATAACCGCAATGGATTCGCTCAAAAAGAGCGCGGCGGCCAGCAGGATGCAGCCGAGGATAATGGTTGCCCCGCCGGTATGTGCGCCGAAGCGAACGTGCCCGGCCATTCCCCCCGCGCCGTGGCACATCGGGATACCGCCGCCGAGGGGCGAAATCAGGTTCATGATCCCCTGGGAGATGGCAACCTTCTTCTCGGTGGTCGGCCGTTCTGGGAAGAGGCGGTTGTTCTCCGCGGTGATGGCGATTACCGCGTTGCCTAAAGTGAGCGGTATCTGGGGAATGCCCAGGATGAGCGTCCCCTTGACAAAGTCCTGCCATGTCAGTTCTCCCAAAGCGAAATGTGGCAGCTTCAGGCCGACGTCAACAGCGGCCAGGCGCGCCAGCAGTCCCGGATCATGTGTTTTAAGGAAGGCTACGATGATTCCGATCAATAGTAAGGCGAACATGGCCGGGATTTTCTTGTTACCTAACATTAAAAAGGTGATTACCAGGGCGATCAGGGCCACAATCCAGTCCGTGCCCATCATTCTGATCCCGTCGCGGATAAACAAGAACCCCAGGCCGAGCACTATACCCCTGACGATCGGTTTGGTGGCCACCTTAGCAACAAGGCTGATGGTATTCGTTAAGCCCATAATCAGCCAGAAGATGCCGGTGAAAAGCCCGGCTCCGTATACCATGCCCGGTGATACTGCCCGAGACGTAATGGCGGCTGCGCCGATGGCCTTCATGGGCTGCACCGGGATCGGGGTTTTGTAGTACGTTCCGCAGGCAATGAGCAGGATGCCGAACATAAACAGGATACCGAAGGGGTCAATCTTCATTACGGTGATGTATCCGATGACGAATGGGATGAGTGTACCGAGGTCTCCGAAGGCTCCCGCCCACTCCAAGCGGTCGAAACGGTTTTTCCACGGTGGGACCTCGGTGCGGGGGGATTCCGCCGAAGGTTGCATCATGCTCAACCTTTCCACCTTGTTTCTCTACCAATAAGCGTAAGCTGCTTACGACCCAGGTGTCAATAAAGATTGTTTGAAAGTTCTGAAGTTTTACATGCCTCTTCATTCAATGAACTAGCGGGCGGTTTTCGCACTCCGGAACAATGCCATATTTTTCTACACAGGATATATCATGGGGGTTTAACGCTGCGCTGAGGATACCGCACAAATTTCCGTCTTAGATGGTATGAAAAAGATTTTGAGAGGTTTAGGGTAATTTTTCCTCCAAAATAAATGAGACAAGTCACTCTTTGTATTTGAGGGAAATATACTGTTGCTAAACAAGTAAGAAAATGGCACACATGGTAAATAAATGTACATTAAGGAGGAATAACAAGGTGCGTTCAATAGAATTTGGTTCATATCCGCGCTTTATAGAGCCCCAAAAAGAACAATTTGTAGAGAAAAAAGAACCAGCGGTCACGGAATCCGAGGGTGGGGATTTGAAACAAACAGAAGAAGAGGCCGGTAAAGAGGACAAGGAAGGAGATTCAGAAAACCCTGAAAGAGCAGTAGAAGACCACAAGGTTGCCGGAGATTCATCCCCATTCCCGTTGAAACAATCTCTGCAAGAACTCTTTGATCAAGCGGTGAAACTTCACGACCGCGGTGTTGAAGGAGATGCTGAAGCAGTTAAAAAAGCCTATGATCTGTTAACCACCCTTCGTCTCCGGGCTCCCCAGAACGCTCTTGTCGATGCTTACTACGGGAGCGTGACCGCGCTTTTGGGCCGGGATGCTATCGACCCCAACGAAAGGTTTAAAAAGGCCCTGAAGGGCCTAAAAACACTTGACGGGGCAGTGGCCACCGATCCCGGCAACGTTCAAATACGCATCCTGCGGGCTTATGTAAGCTACCGGCTGCCCGAGATGTATTTCCACCGGACGAAAACCGCCATTGAGGATTTCGGTTACTTAATCTCCCGGTACGAAAAAGACCCGAAAGTTTTCTCCCGGGAGTTTTACTGGCAATTGCTTTACGATTTGGGTGCCTCCTACAAGCGCCTCGAACAGCACCGGGAAGCGGATGCCACCTGGTCAAGGCTGCTGTCAGTCGCCGAGGACCCAAAGTATAAGAACCTCCTTCAAACTCAGGGATTCAAGCTGTCCGGGGAGGCCTGGAATGCCGGATTTGAAGACACGTCTGGTCCGGAAGCGGAACCGGCGCCGGCTAAAAAAAAAGATGAAGTAGCGCAGGAAGGAATGGCGCTCTATGAACTGGCGCTGTCCGGCGATAAGGAGGCGGCGAACAAAGCTTACGATTTTTTTTCAAAAGCGCTCGCGGGGGAGCCGGAAAATCTCCTGCTTAAGGCATACCACGCAGACTGCTTGTCCCTGAAGGGCAGGCATGCAGCAGAACCTACCGAGATGTTCGCAAACGCGATAAAGGCCATGAAGGTTTTCGACAGCGTGGTAAACAGCAAGCCCGACGATGTAATGCTGCGTTTGATGAGGGCAAGGCACAGTTTCCGACTCCCCGAAGCCTTTTTTCGCCGTACGGCCACGGCGGTGACAGATTTTGAATACCTAATCGGTCGCTATGAGAAAGACCGCTCCGTTTTCCCCAGAGAAACTTACTGGCAACTGCTCTATGACCTGGGTGAGGCGTACCAGCGCCTGGGTTTGGAAGAAGAATCACGGTCGGCATGGAGAAAACTCCTGTTGCTCAGGCCCGATCCGAAATATAGGGCGATGATCGACGAGAAGCGCGGCATCGGCGTGGGCAGACGCCAGAAGAGGCGGTTGGCGCCAAGAAACCAGGAGGAACTCTTCCGGGAGGGCATGAGGCTGCATGACCTCGGCGTTGCCGGTGACAAGAAAGCGGTGACAGAGGCCCGCGAAATCTGGCAGAAAGCCTATGATACGAACCCCCGAGACGCGGTCGCCCAGGCTTATTACGGTAGCTGCCTTGGTTTAGCCGCACGGGATTCAACCGACCCGAACACGTTGTTCAGTGATACCATTAAAGGTTTAAAACTTCTCAACCGGGCGGTGGGGAGAGATCCTAACAACGCGACCATACGTCTCTTGCGGGCGTATTTTACTTATTCTCTTCCCGAGTCGTTCTTCCATTTAACCGGGCGGGCAATAAAAGACTTTCGATATCTAAAAACGCTTTATGAGCGGGACGGTAGTATCTTTTCAAAGGCACTCTATCAACAAATCCTCCGCGACCTGGCTTCAGCGTACAAGCGAACCGGTCAGGACGAAAAGGCCGGGAAAGTTTTGGCTAACCTCCAGCAGGACAGCACTTGAGGTAATCCGTTTTACGGAGAGGGTGTGCGGGATGAATTCGCTTTTCCAAAAGAAGCTTCAGCGCACGGATCTACCGCCGTTGCTGAAAAAATACTTTTCCGGGCCGGAGTTTCCACACGAAATGCCCCCTGAGAGATTGGCTGAATTTCAAAGGGAATCGATTAAGGGAATCATCGGGCGGGCTTACGAGCGTTCCCCTTTTTACCGCGAAAAGATGATCCGGGCGGGGATCACTCCCGATGATATTGTGCAATTGACCGACCTGAAACACTTTCCTTTTACGGCCAAAGACGAACTGCGGGGTAAGCCGTGGGTGCTCTTAGCATGCGACCAAGAGGACATTGCGCTGGTGCAGGTATCCACCGGCACTACCGGAGGCGAAGAGGTATACATCATGTACACCTGGGAGGACTATTACGTCCGCGAGTTGGCCACCGGGTACCCGACGCTGGTTCCCGTGGAACGCGGGGACATCTGCCTAAACGCCCTGCCCTATGAAATGAGTTCCGCAGGTCTGGCATTCCACAAGTGTTTTATGGAGGGATGCGGGGCTACTGTTATACCTGCGGGCAAAGGGGGAGCGTACTCCACGCCGGCCAAGACCGTGAAGCTGCTACGCACACTGCGGCCCACCGTGGTTATCACTACGCCCTCCTGGGCTGTAACGCTCGCCGAGGCGGCGGCTGAAGACGGCTTCGACATTGCAGAACTGCCTTTGAAGAGGATGTGGTTGACCGGTGAAGGTTGTTCACCCGCTTTTCGGGAGCGGGTTGAAACGATATGGAACAGTACGGTTAATTTTTACTACGGCTCCCTTGAATGCGGCGTTATCGGTATCGAGTGTGATGAGCACAATGGGTACCACATTGCTCAGGGCCATGTGGTTGTTGAGATAGTAGACAAAGAGACTGAGGGGGTGTTGGAGCCCGGGGAGATCGGCGAGATAGTTGTTTCCTGCCTGCTCCGCTACGATACTCCCATCCTGCGGTACCGGACCCAGGACCTGGCCTACATTGACCCCGATCCCTGTCCCTGCGGCGTCCCGTTTCCGAGATTGTTCCTGCGCGGCAGACTGACGGAGCAAGTGGTGATCCGTGGGGTCTCTTTTTCGCCGTACTATCTCGAGGAGTTCCTGATGCGTCTTCCGGAAGTCGGAAACTGGTTTCAGTTTGTGATTGGCCCGAGCGGTGCAGACCATTTAAAGGTCCGTGTTGAACTGGCGGCGGGAGTGGATCCTTCCCCTGAATTAGCCGATTCTCTTGCCAGCAGGATGGAGTTTGGCACGGGTTTGCCCTGCGAGTTTGAGTTTGTAGACCGGATACCACGGTCGCACGGCAAAACAATACGGGTGGTTCAGGAATAAGGGGTATTACTCCTATGAACCATTTCCAACATCGCGCCTCTCACTTTCAGAATGACCGGCATACCCGGCATTCGGAGAGGAGTTGAGCTACGCAGGATAAATGGCGCATGTGAAAATAGGTTCAATGCCCCGACAGAAAAGTAGGCCGGGATAAGCGTAGCGTTTCCGGCATTTAAGGTCCAGATATGCTTTTTTTGCCGGAAACGGCCGCCTTTTTCCGGCCTACGAAGTGCGCAACGGGTACCTCAAGTCGATAACGGCAGCGGCCTTGAAAGGTTTTCGGCCGGACGGTTAGCTCAATTGCTTGTGCTTTGGCCCTTTATAAACGTTGAAGGTTGAACGTCGAACGGACCCCACCCAGCACTCAATAGACTTCTTGCACTTCGAAGGACAGACCTTCATTGAGCTTAATGAAGTGATAGCTTTCAAACTTCAAGGATTACATTGAGTGCTGGGCAGTCAGTATAAGGTTAAACGTCTATTTTCGGAGGAGGAGTTGCGGTGCTTGTTGACGCTCATGCCCATATTTCAGCCACCGCTTACGGGAATGTAGAAGCCTATCTGGCGAGATTAAGAGAAGCAGGCATCGACCAAGGAGTCGTGGTTCCCGGCGGGATGGTGGACGTTAGAAGAATGACGGACTACATAACAGGGAGGGCTAAGCCGGAAAAACCGGTCCCCGACAATGATTACGTCGAGACTGCCTGCAATAGCTACTATGCTACACTTTACGGTTTTATCTGCGTAAATCCGCACGATCCTGACGGCCTTGCCATGCTCGAAAAGGGTTTCAGGCGGGGATGCCGGGGGCTCAAACTCTCGCCGCTGACGCACCAATTTTCATTTGCCAGCAAAGCTTTGGCGGCCATGGCCGAATTCTGCGGGAATTACGGTTATCCGCTTTACAGCCACGTGGTTTACAGCCCCGGTGCATCTACTTCCAGGTTTATCGCGCTCGCAAGGCAGTTTCCCAAAACAAACTTTATTCTGGGGCACATGGGCTTCGGCCCCGCTGATCGGGAAGCCCTTGAGGCCGCAGTTGAACTGGATAACTTTTTTCTCGAAACATCAACGGGAAGTTTTATACACATCCAGGAAGCGACGAGAAAGGCTGGTGCGGAAAAAATCCTCTTTGGCTCTGAGTTTCCTCTTTCTCACCCCGTGGTAGAACTGGAAAAGATCCTTTTACTTGACGTGACGGACGACGAACGAGAGAAGATTCTCGGCATGAACATCTGTAGACTTTTGCGTTTGGTCTGATGGGAAGGAGAAAGCATGAATCAGAACGAAAAACTCGAAATCCTGAACGAGATGCTTGAGCGGTGCAAAGCTTCAAGGTTTTACCGGGAGCGCTTGCCGCGCGCGCCATTGCGTTCATTGAGCGAACTGAAGCGTATTCCGGTAACGACCAGGGAGGACCTACAACGGCACTCTCCCTTCGGTCTGATCTGTGTTCCGCACAGTGAGCTATTTCAGTATCACGAGAGCTTTGGTACCACCGGCGACCCGACATCTGCCTGGTTCACCCGGCAGGACTTTAAAGACAATGTTAAAGAAGCCACCCGTTGGGGGGTTGGTTTCAGCGAGGACGATATCGTACTGGTGCGTTTTCCATATGCAATTTCTTCTATAGCCCACATTGTTCACGCTGCCGCCCAGTCCAAACGCGCCTGCGTAATCCCTGCCAGTTCCAGGTCCACAGTAAGCCCGTTTCCACGCATAGTCAGCATGATGCGTAAACTGGGGGTGACCATACTGGCATGTCTTCCACTCCAAGCGGTACTCATCGCCGAGACCGCCGAACTGCTCGGGCTGCAGCCTGACCGGGATTTTCCGAGCCTGAGGGCCATCTGCACCGCGGGCGAGACTATGCCCCGCGGGAAGCGGAAGCTTATAGAAAGCCTTTGGGGAGTGCCCGTTTTTGACAATTACGGCATGACCGAAATCGGCTCGGCGGTTATTGACTGTGAGTTCGGCAGGCCTCATGCCTTAGAGGATTACTTCATTTTCGAGGTGTTGGGGGAAGACCTCAAAAAGGATGCAAAGCCCGGCCAAACGGGTTACCTGGTGGTAACCACACTCAGGAAAAGGGCCATGCCCCTTATTCGATACCTAACCGGCGACCGGGCCCGGATCGTGGAAGATGAGTGTCCATGCGGGAGCAGCACCAGCCTGCAAATCCGCGGGCGCCGAGAAGACACGATCGCCGTCGGTGGCAAAGTAATGGATCTCTGGGATCTTGATGAAATAGTCTCCGACTTTCCCTGCAGGCGCTTCTGGGTAGTGGGTCCGGTCATCGGGGGCCTGCATTTTGTCGTTGAGGAAGAAAAACCGGGTGATAGCGTTACCCCCGGTCTTGTAAGTGAGCTGGAGAGCAAGTACATGATGAGGTTCAAGGTGGAAGTTGTACCAAAGGGAACCCTTTACGACCGAAGTGATTTGCTGTCCGTTGGCGTAGTGGGTAAACCAAGGTATATTTATTCGACTCTTGAGATGGAAGAACGCAGTTACCTGAAGTCTGCGAGGTTATAAGTAGACCGCTGCGGAGAGCTTCGCCCGGTACATTGGCGGTACAGAGGTAGCAGTCGGAGGTGAGACTATCGTTGGAATTCACAAGACGTATTCCAACCTTGATGCTTTCTGACTTCTGGCCTCTTGCCTCTGAACTCTGGAAGCGGCCTCACCGGCACTAAATTGTAAAAACAGTTTTCTTAGACGTGCCCGCACTCAATGCAAAAGGACTCAGCTCTTTAACCGCAAATGTGGGCGGTTCCTTCAGAAGTTCCACCTTTTGGGGTGCCGCCGTTTCCCTCAGTTCAGTGCCGGACCGAACTTCCACCTTTTATGAGTAACTGCCACCGTCGCCCTTAGTCGAGTGTTTGGAGTACAACTTTCGCGACGTAAAATATAAGCTTGCTGTCTTCTGACAGTTTCCGTTTTACTGACTTTGATAGGTCAGTGCTAACCTTGAAGTTTGGTTATTCTTCTGTCTTTAGGGTTGAAAAAGTGTTAATCGAAGGGAATGGTAATTTTATGGATGCAAGACAAAAAAGGGAAGTTTGGTTTGACGGGAGAGCGGTGTCACTCGAACGCCATGATGTCTGGGGCATGGTAAACAACTCTCAGATAAACAAGGTTGTCGTGACAGTTCAGCAGCACAAGGAAGGCCGCTTCCCCTGCAGAACAGAGTTGGTTACAGAAATTCGAAATGAAGAGGACTTTAACTCTGTCTCGCCAGGGGAAACAGTCTTGTCTGAACGCCAGGGTCTGTTGAATACGGCAAAAACCCTGGGGTACAGGACCTGCCTTTTTTGCACCGTTGAGGGCAGCGAGTCCCTTGAAGAATCCTGGCAGAATGCTGACAAGTATGACTATGCTGTCCTGGGCTTCGATCTGCCCACCAATATCCCGCTGGAGCTGGTTATCGCGCGGCTCCAGGAGAGTAAGACTGTTCTCTTGAAGAAAGTCAGCACCTTTTATGAAGCCGAAGTAGCCTTTGGCGTTTTAGAACGGGGTAGCGACGGGGTGCTTTTTGCCGGAACGGACATGGCGGAAATTCAACAAATAAGTGACTATTTGTCCAGGAACAGCATGAGCCGGCTTGAGTTAACCCCCCTGGTGGTTACTGAGGTGCGTTACGCCGGCATGGGGGCAAGGGCCTGTGTTGACACAACCAGCCTGATGACTCGGGAGGAAGGCATGGTTGTGGGCTCCACCTCAAGCGGCGGGGTTTTAGTATGTTCTGAGACCCACTTCCTGCCTTACATGAATTTAAGGCCGTTCAGGGTTAATGCGGGTGCAGTTCATTCGTACATCTGGACACCTAACAACGCAACGGAGTACATAACAGATCTAGCCGTGGGCAGCAAGGTTCTGTGCGTTAACACTTGCGGTGTAGCGCGAGAGGTATGCGTGGGCCGCGTGAAGATTGAGGTGAGGCCGCTGTTGATCATCAAAGGGGAGGCGGCCGGCACGGAGCTCAACGTGATTATCCAAGACGACTGGCACATTAGAGTAATGGGCGCAGATGCTGCACCCAAGAATGCCACAACCGTTCGTCCCGGAGACGAACTCCTCGCGTACGTATGCGAACCGGGACGACACGTCGGCATAAAGATCGAGGAAACCATTATTGAAAAGTGATCTTTGGAGGAGGCAATGTTAATGAAGGGAAAAGAGATTCGTTTGCGACACCTGTTTAGGCATTCGCAGCGGCTTTTTATTGTGCCAATGGATCACGGCGTGTCCGTCGGACCGGTTGCGGGTATTGAGGATATCGGGACGGCGGTTGCGTCGGTTGCTGAAGGCGGGGCGGACGCCGTAATTGTGCATAAAGGCCTTGCCAGACACGTAACTCACTACTTGAAGCCGACAGGCTGCGAACTGATTATTCATCTTTCTGCCTCCACCGGGTTAGCGCCCGACCCAAACAGAAAAGAACTTGTCTCTTCGGTAGAACATGCCATCCGTTTGGGGGCCACGGCGGTTTCTGCGCATGTTAACCTTGGGGCGAAGTCTGAGGCACAGATGTTGAAGGACCTTGGCATGCTTGCGGAGGGGTGCGATCTCTGGGGGATGCCGCTGCTTGCTATGATGTACGTAAGGGACGGCACCAGGGGAAGTGAATTCGACCCGGCTAAGATCAGGCATGCTGCCAGGGTGGCTGAAGAGGTGGGCGCAGATATCATCAAGGTAAACTATACGGGGTCGCCGGAAACTTTTGCCGGTGTCACGGCTGCGGTCAAGGTTCCTGTTGTCATAGCCGGTGGTCCGAAGATGAGTTCAACAGCGGAGCTCCTTGAAATGGTTGCAGATGCGGTTCAGGCAGGTGCGGGCGGTGTGGCCATAGGCAGAAACGTGTTTCAGGACAAAAAACCGGCCCTCCTGTCCAGTGCTATAAGGTACATTTTGGATAACCAGGTGCTTAAATTCATGCTAAAGGAGTCACTGCCCCTGCGGTTTCAATCCTTATTATAAAAATTTGGTAACAAAAACCACAACTGCGAATATCATGGAGTAAAACCCAAGAGGAGGTCTGCCGATGCCCAAAAAGGAATTTGCCAATGTGATCGAGGTTTTTAAAAAAAGAATTGACGATGCTGTGAAGGGCCCTAACCCTGCGCAGGATATTCAGAATGCGGTATGGGAGATGCTCAGGGAACTCCAGCAGGTGGGGAACTACGATTGGCCGAAAAGTACATAGGGTCCCATAACAATGTATCTGCCTCGCTCGTAGAAATAAGCCCGCAAGGGCTTATTTCTTAGTGCGGTGTTACGCTGTTTGACGCTTTCTCCTGAGTTGCATGAGTTTTGATTCAGAAATAGGAGGCTGGGTGATGAGAGGTCACCACGAGCTTGGACAGAGGTTAAATGCTCTATAGCAGACGAATGCGCGGACGCTGCTTTTTATGCCCCTGTGCTTCAAATATCGAAAACCTACGATGGGGTGGAGACTTTCGCTGAAGCCCGAAGAGACGAGTTAGACCATGCCAGGGATCTCACACAGTTGGTGTATTAAACGCCATAATTAGACAGTGTTGCCATATTTTAATTGTCTCTGCGTGCTCCCGGTAATCAGTAACACTCCGTCGATGGGACCATATAATGGTAGAAAAAAGGAGGAATGCATCGGGATGGCCATCAGGAGACTATGTGTGAACGAAGTGACGGCTATTACGTCAACACTTTCTCAAACGGTTACCTGTACAACTCCGGCGCATACGCCCGTAGTGGGTGCCGGAGACGAGTGCAACGTCGCGGTTTACAACGTTGCTGCCAACCTGGGTGCCACGCCGCCGACGCTGGCCTTTTCTTTCGACGTCCAATTCGAGTACAAGTACATGCAGTCGGGGGTCACCTTTCACGACTACTGTACCGTAACGGGCAACAGCGGATCCATCACGCTTCCGACCGGCGTCACCCTTTGCTGCGGCGGAACCATGCCCGCGGTTTCGTCTTCAATCTCGTGCAACCCCGGCGCTATCACGACCACATCGACTTCCGTCTCCGGCCCCGTCACGCTGTCGTTCACTGTCACAAACCTATGCACGCAGACTATTATTTGCGTGGACGACACCACTTGCCCGTAATCCGAGAATACAACCCCGGAAGGAAGCCTGCATTTTTTTATGCGGGCTTCATTTTTTTAAACCGCCCCTCACGCCTCGCTTCTGTGGGTTAGCCTGCGAGTAAGGGTTCCCGCCGGCGAGTCATCCCGTGCACGGGTGTTATTAGCAGTTTCGAATTTCCACTTTCAGTGATTGGAATCCCACCTGTGCCCGGCTGCTACCACCCGGCGGCCTTTAATACGTTGGCTTGGTGGTCCGGCTTAACAGCGTTGGTGTTGTGACTTCTGCTGTTATAAAAGTAGAGACAGAACTGGCCCTCAAAATCATTATTAAAAATGGTTTCCGGGCCATGCGGCTGTCCATACATAGAAGCAGCAAAGGTGCGATCACCTACGGTCAGCAGGATGGGTCGGGCGTCCCAGGACCACTTATTGCCGAACACCTCATACATTACCGCAGTGTCGGCCGCAGTCAAGGGTTCACAATCCGCGTGGTTCGAGCCTCCCATGTGGTATATTTTGAATTGCTTCTTAGTTGACCAGTCAGTAACCGTGGCAACGCTACCCACATTAAAGACCCACCGAACCCAGGGCCAGGCAAGCAGTTCACCGTAGCCCTGTTTTCTCGTTCCGTAAGGCCCCTGAACGGTCACCGCCTTCTTGCCAGGGGGCATGTACAACGGCTGGTCGGGCATCAAGATGTCGCTATGGAGCCGGTTAGTTTCCCGAAGAGCCTGGATGGTTGTACCCAGCTTATAAGCAATACTTCCCAGTGTATCGCCAGGCTGCACCCGGTATATGGGCAGTTCTTCCGGGTTGACTGGCTGCGCCGCCTGTTCCGCTGTGAGACCCTCAGCGGGGGGCGGCGGCAGAGTTGAAACCGGTTCCGGAGGAGGTTGCTGCTGGGGAGGCGGGACATCTTGAACCGGCACCTGCAGCAATTGTCCCGCCCGCAATGAGTCGCTGAACAGGGAGTTGGCTTGCATCAGGTTTTGGATGCTGGAATTGTAGCGTTTGGCCACAAGCCATAGCGTATCGCCTGCCTGTACCTGATAACTCTGATATCCTTCCCGGGCCACCGGAATCCGGAGGACTTGTCCGACCCAAAGGTAATCACCTGTGAGTCCGTTGGCGGCCTGAATTTCTCTGATACTGCGGCCTGTGCGCTGGGCAATCAGCCACAGCGTATCCCCTGGTTGTACACGGTAGGCGTAAGCAGCGCCATCGTAGCTTACCGGAAGATATAAAGCTTGGCCGGTATTGACGTTATCTTCTGATAAGCCGTTACTGTTTTTAATCACGCTTATTGTGGTACCGTAGCGTTGTGCCAAAAGCCAAAGGGTGTCCCCGCCCCTAACTTGATAAGCAATACAGCCTTCCGTGGCGGCTTGAGCAACGGGTGATAAAAGTAAGATGAACCCTCCTACTATAATTGCAAATACTGGGCAGCATTTCCTTTTGACCATCAATATCACTCCTTTGGCATATTTTTTCCCCGACTTGCCATAAAACACCAACAATAGACAGATATCGACATTCCTTGAGTATGTTTCTACATAAAGCTTGATTTTCCTTCAAAGGTTCCATCTGTAAATATTACCAAGGTTACCGTGTTTTCCAAAGGAGGAGGTAATTAAGCTGAGGAAAAGATTTGGTTTGCTGATTGCATTAGCTACTGCTATATCAATAGCCGGCAGTCCTGATTGATTTTTGCCGGTGCGGCACCTGCCTGCAGCCGGCAGGTCGGCTTGGTTCAGAGTGAACTACGGGTAGCGGAGGTTGGAGGAAAGAGGTCAGAAGTCAAAAAAACCAAGGTTCAAATTCGCAAGGCGGATTCCTTCAACCTTTCTCAATTCCAACACATTGTGCCTCTCACTTCCAAAATGACCGGCACTACCCGGTACTCAGAGTAGGAGTTGAGCTACGCAGGATAAATGGCGCATGTGGAAACAGGACGATGCGCCGGCAGGATAGATCCGCTGAGTGCCGGGGGCCTTAGAGATAACGGCAGCGGCCACATTACTATGTGATAATTACTGAGTATTCTTGCTACAGCACCAATGGAGCATGGAGCTACCTGGAAGCGCCGAAAGAATCAGACCAGCCGGAACAACCGGCCCATGGCTCAGTCGCCAGCCTCTTTCCGCAAGTTTAGTGGAGCAAGAGGCAGTTTGGCGAGAGACCCCGAAGGCATAGCTACAGCGATGTTTGAGGTTACGATTACGCCGCGGGAGTTGTATGCCTTTAAGCGGTAAAAATACCGGGTTCTCTGAAACAGACATATGTCGATATACTCCGCGGTACCGGCGCTGACCCTGGCAATCTCCCTGAAAGCGTTTTCGCACATCATGCTGCGCTCGATGATGTAACCTTCCACGGCGGTTGAGCCCCCGAACCAGGTGAGTTTAATCCAGTTCGCATACAGCACCCGGGCAGACAACCGCGGCGGGAGCATGTCCCTGTCCGGACCTTCAGGCCTTTGCGTCGGGGAATCCATTGCATGGCTGGACTCGCTCTTTTCATCGCACGGGATTTCCTCCTTTCGGTCTTCCTCAACCACCGGCGGGGTTGTCTCGAAATCCTCGTCTGGTACGACTTGCGTTTCCGGGGGCGTTATAAGGATTTTAACGTTTTTCAGCGCGGGGTTTGAACAGCAGACCACTACCGTTACGTTGGTAGCATGGTGACCTCCGTACGGCCGCAAGTTGGCAGATCCCGGTGAACTGTCGCTTTCTCGAAACGTGCACCATCGGGGGGCGAGCTTCCGTGGTGCGGGCGTACCGAATACTTCGAGGTCCGTAACGTTTACGGGTGCCGGGTCGTTGTCCGCGCCGATGCCGGCAATACCTCCATAGCCATCGCCGGCGGTTTGCTCGTACCAGCCGGCCCGGTTGTCGGAAAAGAGGTTGTTAAAGAGCGTTGGGTCACTGAAGTCCGGGGCACCATCAGGCAAAACTGCCTGGTGGGCGGCACTGTGGGCCTGGCTTGCGATGCCCGCTGCGTGCGGCCGGCCGTCACAGCCCTCCGCTGTGGCGGTCGTAATGTTTTTCGCAAAGGTGTTGCCGGCAACGACAACGTTGGACGAATCGCCGAGCGCCAGCCCGCCGCCGAGGTATGTGGAGACGTTGCTTACTACTACGTTATTTAAAAGGTTAATGCGGTACAACCCTGTCCGAAGTAAATAGATGCCGCCGCCGGCGCCGTTTGCCAGGTTGAATTGGATGAGGTTGTCGCAAATATCCACGGCTCCGGAGCCGGAGGAAACCTTTTCCGGCGGGATTGCTTCTTCGCCTCCTACAAAGATGCCTGCGCCTTCAGTAAAAGAGGTGTTGAAAAGAAACCTGTTGTGGTGGATGCGCCCGTAATGGCTGAGCCCGTAGTGCGAGAAACCTCCGCCGCACCCGGCTGAACAGTTGCCGTAGACCTCGTTATGGGCGAATTCGTACCCGTGGGCTCCGGAAAAGATCCCCACGCCTCCGGCCAGACCGGCGCCGCCGTTATTCATGATGCGGTTGTGGTGGATGCGGACCCCGGTGTTCTTACCGTCCCCGCTGAAAGGCCGGCCGATGATTATCCCTCCCCCGAACCCGCCGCTGTTGTCTTGAATGATACTGTTGCTGATTTCCAGTTGGTGGCAGTATGCATTAGCGACAATCCCGCCGCCTTCCTCGCCATTTGCGCCCGTAATCATCACCCCGTCAATCTGCGTGTTAAACGAGTTAAAGGATCCGTCCCGGGCCACCACTGTAACGACTTGCCCCCGGGGGAGTTCCCGGGGCCCGTCAAAGGCAGTTGCGTCAAGTTTATTCTCCCACGTCTCCTGGTAGCTTGTGAAATAGCGCCCGTCCAGCTTGGTGACTCCTGCGCCCATTCCCTGGAGTTTGACGTTTTTGTAAAGAATCGGGCTCTCATAGTAAACACCGGGGCGGATTATCACCAGCGCTCCGGCGGGAGCGTTATCAATAGCTTCCTGGATGGTGGTCTCCGGTGTGGCTGTCACCACCGGGGGATAGTAGACACCTGGAATAAGGACGTGGATGGTGATGCCGGGGATGCAGGAAAGACCTGCGCTTGTAGTCACCGTAAGCTGTGCCGGTCCGGGAGGAAAGTTTACCGGGATGCGGGCGAGAATGAACCTGTCTTTCCAGACCAGGACAGGGACGGGTGTTTCGTTCAGCGTGACCTTTCCCCGCGTTCGGCCGAAGTTCCTCCCCCGGATGATCACGCGGCGGCCTCCGTCCGGGGTGATGTGGACCCGGCTTACGCTGTTGAGCTGCGGCATATCTCCGGATAAGCACACCGGGGGTGGGGAGAATCGTGACTTCGGCGTTTCGACAAAGGCGGTGCGGGGTTGAAGGGCCACGTCGGTATAGGTCGTCCTGCCGGGCCAGACATCAACAACCTGCTTCAGCGTCTGGTAGTGGGGGTTGTGCTTCTTATTGGGCCTATCGGGGTCCCCGGGATCGTTGGCGGTGATCAGGTACATCCCAGGCGCGACGCCGGAGGGAGTGGGAACGTCTATCATACATGTAGACGGTAAAAGAACCTCGAAAAAACCGTTGGCGTCCGAGTGGACGGTCGTGAGTAACCGTCCCGTGTAGTCCCGGATGCCAATGGGCGTATCAGGGATGCCGCGCTTATTACCGTAGTGAATAAGCTCAGGGTTAGTTTCAAGGTTGAAGACATCCCGGAGTAGCCCTGCGATGCGTCCTGGCAGGGGCACACCGGTATAGTAGACCCCTGAGCCGGTACTGGTCGTTTCTCCGGAAATGTTGGGCAGGTTCTCCGTGAGTTCTTTTCCCGGAGCCGGATCACCCTGCCTTTCACCGTTTCCTTCCGGAGATGCCGGGTCACCGGCAGAAGCGGGCCAGCGCGGGATGCCGATGTCACCCAGCAGAACCGTTTCTTGCTCGCGGACCTGGACGGTCCGGAAAGAAATGATGTGTTCTAAGGGACCGTCCCAAGTGGCGAGCCGGTAAAGGCCCGCTGGAACGTTCGGGACGGAAAAGGTCCCGTCGGGATTGCCCCGGCCCGTGTACACCTGTTCATTGTTGCCGCGGATATCGGTGAGGGCGATCCAGGGCCGGTCAATGGGGTCGCCGAGCTTCAGAGGTTCAGCCGGCGGCTCGAACCCCGTTATGGCCCGGACGCGCCCGGTGATCGTACCCGTTCCCTTCCCGGGGACAAACTCTTTGGGTTTGACGAACCCGATGCAGACGAGGGGCACTACAAAGCCTTTTTTTAGGGTGTACCCGTCGTTACCTTCTTCGATCAAGGTGTCAACGATCCTGGTTCCCCTGACCGTAGTACTCTGAATCCAGTCCGTACCCTCAGGAGGAAGAGCCAGCACCTTATACCTGCCCGGGAGCAGGTTTTCAATGACCGCGTCTCCGTTTTCATCCGTGCGGATTACCCCGCCGGTGCCGGGAAGCGGTACGGGCCTTCCGTCCGGGTCAATGATAAGATTGCCGCCGGCATCCTGTTTGTAAACAGTACCCAGGGGATTGCCGGCATAGTCTGCGGCAACCTCGCCGGCAGCGTCATGGAGCAGAATGCGGAAGTCCGGTAGACCGCGTTCGAAGGGGAAGTCATCACTCCCGTTGACCGGACGATTGTCTTCAAAGACGCGGACCCTGATTGTCGAAAGGGGCAGAGGGTAGGGCAGCAACTCAACGGCCAGCTCACCGTCGGCACTCAGGGTAACCCAGTTGCCCCCCAATTTGTAGCCGGGGGCCAAGACGGAAACGAGGTATTTACCTGGAGGCAAAGAAACGGTGTGTTGGTCCGCATCCCCCGTGGCCACGACCGGACAGCAAATGGTTGCAGCTTTGGGAGAAAGCTGGTTCCCATGTCCCGGGTGAAACGGATCTCCAGCGGTATCCTGGTTAACGATAAATTTAAAATCCGCAATTGGCCTATCTGCTCCAAATTCGAAAACATTTACTGTGAGATTAAAAACACCCGTTTGGGCCGCAGAAGAGATGCCGGCTCCGGCCGGCAGCTTGAAGCCAGGTGTTTCCATCTTTGTCCAGCCTCCGTGCTTTCTGTTTCTTACCCTGTTTATTATGGTATTTAGCTGACGTTTCAGGAGTGCATTCATATCCTAAGAAAGACCTTACGCAAACTTGCGGGTTAAAGGCCCCGTACCACCGAAGAGATGAAAATTATCTATCTGCCGCTTAGCCCAAGGTAAAACATCTCACTTCTAACCACTCACCTTTCACTTCTCAATTTGCCAACCCGATAATCACTTTTTGATTTAAAAGCGCATACATTGGATAAGAACTTCCTCAAATGGTAATGTCAGGAGAGTGGGATTGTGTCTGCAGTAGCGAAAGCGGTCACGGCAGTAACGACATTCTTCCAGAATGTGCTGGAAAAGTCCGCCGTGGTTATCGGAGTAAGCCAGGATGAGCGGGGTATGTGGCTCGTAAAGGCTGAGGTTCCCGAAGAGGTTGAGTATATGCGAAAACGCGCCCGCGACGACCTTGTAGGGCTTTATCAGGTTACGCTGGATGATGGTTTCAACGTTGTAGGATACGAGCGCATTGCCATCCGCGGGCGGAACAACACCGGTTACGATACTGATAAAGGTTAGGAGGCAGAATGCGTGGGCAAAAATATCATTCTCGACTTGTCAGATTGGACCATGGATCTGGTTCGAACACCTTTCGTATGCTCCATACTTGAGCGGGCGGCAACATACCTGAAAGCCGGGTATCCGGTACATTTTTCGGGGCCGTCCGGCGCCGGCAAAACAACGCTTGCCATGGCTACAGCCGCAACGCTTTCCCGGCCGGTTGTAATGATTTACGGCAATGACGAGTCCGCCCCGTCAGACTTGATCGGCAGTCCTTTGGGATTCCGGCGCAATTTCATCTACGATAACTTTATCCACTCGGTCTTAAAGACTAAGGAGGAATTCCAGCCTTACTGGTATGACGGCAGGATCACCACCGCCTGCCGGGAGGGTTACACTCTAATATATGACGAGTTCAACCGTTCCCGCCCAGAAACCAACAACGTTCTTCTGTCTATCCTGGAAGAAGGCGTCCTTGACATGCAGGGGCTGCACGGCGACGAACAGTACCTGAAGGTAAACAAGAACTTCCGGGCGATCCTGACAAGCAATCCGGAAGAGTATGGCGGTGTCCACAGCACACAGGACGCTCTTCAGCAGCGCCTTATAACGCTTCATCTTGGCCTGTACGACAAGGAAACCGAGATCGCCATCGGAATGCTGAAATCAGGGCTTGGGGAAAACGACGTTGTTAAAGTGGTAAACCTCGTGCGGGAGTTGCGCCAATCGCTCGGCCAACAGGTCCTGTCTGTGCGCAGCATCATTCGTATTTGCCGGCTGGCTGCACACGCGAGGGCGCCGGTTAGCGGTGAGAACAGTACCTTCATTCAGATATGTGAAGACGTCCTGCTTTCCGACCTTCTCCCGTTAAACGGCGACGCGGATGGCAGAGACCGGGCGCTTGCGGCGATCCACGGGGCGCTGAAAAAGTTCTGTTAGGAGCCCGCTGCAAAACTTCGCCTAACAATTGGGAAGTGCGAAGTTTGAGGTTTGCTCACATCCCACCTCTCAATTGCCTTTCGCATCATGTTCGTTTTTCGCGGGCTCCAAGCTGTAGTCAACGTTTATGCTCAACAGGTGGAGCAACTCATTTCTGCGCAGTTTAAAGTTTGCAATACTCTGTTAGAGGGTGCTTATGATGAGTGAGGAAACCAGACGGCCGGGTTTTTTCGGCGGGCTCTTCGAGTTGTTAGAGCTTGCGAGCAGGCTCAGTGACGAAAACAAATCCGTTCACCGGGAGGGGGAGTTCAACAGGGGAGGAATTAGAGGACACTGGTCGGTGAACATGCGGTTGGGGACGCTTGCCGGAAACGGTGGAAGCTCCGTTCCGGTCGAACCCCCGGCTGTGAACGTTAAACCGGAGCAAGCGGCCGCAGAGCCGTACTTGGAGATCCACGATGAGGGAGACTTTCTCCGGGTCATTGCAGATTTGCCCGGAGGCGCCGAAGCGGCAAAGAACGTTTCGGTCGAAGGCGATCTTTTGATTTACGATGACCCTGACAATGATGTCCATGCCGAGTGGCTGCTGCCGTGTAAAGTGGGACAAAAACCGCTGAAACTGATATCTAAAAACGGTTTGCTTATCATAGAACTCGGGAAAGCAGGCGACGCAGATGCCTAGCAGCTTGTCCTTAAGAGTTCAAGAGATGTCGGGGGATGAGTCCAAGGGGTTCGTGCGGATTGATCCGTCGGAGATGGGGAAAATCGGGCTCGGGGTTGGTGATGTCGTGGCCGTTGAGGGCCAGCGGCGTACATTGGCCCGCGCGATGCCGCTGTTTGCGGAAGATCGCGGCAAAGGACTGGCGCGGCTTGACGCACGCACCCGCGCGAACGCCCGGGTGTCGGCCGGGGAGATGGTGATCGTCAGTCCGGCGCAGCCTACCGAAGCAAGAAAGGTTGTGCTCAGAGGCGCGGCAAGACCCGGCCTGGTAAGCGCCGGCCTGCCTCTCCTTTCCGGTGACGAAGTGGTTCTCTGCGACGGCAAAGGGCGCCTGGCGGAACGCCGCCTGGTACTGCGAACGGTTCCTGACGGAGATGTGTTTGTCACTTCCGGTACGGTGTTTGAGTTTAGCAACGGGACGGCGAAGCAAAGCAGTGAAGGGTACGATCAGATCGGGGGATTGGCCCGTGAGTTGGCCCGAGTACGTGAAGTAATCGAGCTGCCTCTCCGGTATCCGGAGGCTTTTGCCGCGCTGGGTATTGATCCTCCCAGGGGAGTGCTCCTTTACGGGCCTCCCGGCACGGGAAAGACCCTTATCGCCAGGGCCGTGGCGGCTGAAACCAACGCCCGGTTCGTAGCCATCAGCGGACCTGAAATCATGAACAAGTATTACGGTGAAAGTGAGGCCCGGCTGCGTGAGATTTTTGAAAAAGCGAGCAGCGACCCCCCGGCCATCATCTTTATCGATGAAATCGACGCGATCGCTCCCAAAAGAGAGGACGTTTCGGGCGAGGTTGAAAAGAGGGTGGTCGCCCAGCTCCTCGCCCTCCTCGACGGGCTTAAAGCCCGCAACGGGGTCGTTGTCGTCGGGGCGACGAACCTGCCCAACAACTTAGATCCCGCCCTGCGCCGGCCGGGCCGCTTTGACCGGGAAATCTTTATCGGGGTGCCGGATACCGCCGGGCGCCGCGAAATCCTTGCCATCCATACACGGGAAATGCCGCTGGCTGACGATGTTGACCTCGCGCGGCTTGCGGATGTGACCCACGGGTTTGTGGGAGCGGATCTTAAGGCGTTGTGCCGGGAAGCCGCGATGCACTGTCTCCGGGAATTCTTTCAGAACAGGACCAGGCCCGCCCGTCTCCACTGGGATGACATTAAGGTTAACGCCGGTCACTTCGCCAAGGCCCTCAGGGATATTGAGCCGTCTTGTACCAGGGAGTTTCAGGCCGACTCTCCCCGTGCCACCTGGGCGGACGTCGGGGGATATGATAGCCTCAAAGGCGCTCTCACGGAAGCGGTAATCTGGCCCCAACAGCATAAGGGCCTGATGAACAGGGCTGGCGTCCACGCCGCCAAGGGTATTCTCCTTTACGGCCCTCCAGGGACCGGGAAGACGTTGTTGGCCCGGGCCACGGCGGGAGAAGCGGGCATCAACTTCATCGCCGTTAATGCCCCGTCGCTGCTATCCAAATGGGTAGGTGAAACCGAGAAGGCTATCCGGAACGTTTTTCGTAAGGCCCGTCAGGCAAGCCCCTGTCTTCTTTTCTTCGACGAGATTGACGCCCTGGTTTCACCGGTAAGGGGAGGATCCACCGCGGACAGGTCGCTGAGCCAGTTCCTGACGGAGCTTGATGGCATGGTAGAGCTGCACGATGTTACGGTGATGGCAGCGACCAACCGCATCGACGCACTTGACCCGGCACTTCTACGCAGTGGCAGGCTGGAACTGCGCATGAATGTCGGCATGCCCGATGCGGAAGACCGACAGGCGATTCTTGCGGTACACAGCCGGCAAATGCCGCTGGGTCAGGACGTCAATTTAGCTGAGATTGCCGCGCTGACCGAAGGCTATGCCGGCGCCGACTTGCATCTGCTGTGCCAGAAAGCAGGCATATGTGCGGTGCGGGATTTCCTCGCGGTCGGGGTCTCAGATCCTGCAAACCTGTGTGTATCACGGGGCCACTTCCTCAGGGCCATCCAGGAGATGGCAAACTCAAGAAAGGGGGAACCGAGTTGAGCGGCAGCGCATTCTATCTGTACGCAATCGGTAATGAGGATACTGGTTTTATTTCGTCTGAAAAAGCCCCACGCGGTGTCTTCGCTGTGTCTGGCGACGGTCTCACGGCTTTTGTTGCGCCGGTTTCGGTTGAGGAGCAGGCGCCGAGCAGGGAGGCGATGATGGCCCACGAGAGAGTTGTAGCGGCGCTTTATACCCTTACTACGGTCGTGCCGGTCAGTTTTGGTACCATCTTTCGTGATCAGACCGAGGTTGTCAGGCTTCTTGAGTTGAACAGCGAACAGCTTAAGGCAGCCCTGAAAAGGCTGGAGGGACGGATAGAAGTCGGCCTTAAAGTTTTCTGGAAGAAGGAGGTGTTTGCAGCCAAGTTTGGGCAACAGGATCCCTCTATGGCTGAGTTGGTGAAGAAAGTGCGGGAGACCGGCAAGGAGCGGTCCCATTTGATGGTGGCCAAAGTAGGCGAACTCGTCCAAGCCAGGGTGCAACAGGCAAGAAACGCATTTGAGCGCAGAGTTCACAGGATCCTGGCAGCTTTGGCCGAGGACGCGGTATTGAATGACATTTTAACAATTGAGATGGTCTGCAATGCCGCTTATCTCGTGCGCAAAGAAGACGAGCACGCCTTCGATCAGAAGGTCAACGAACTACTCGAACCCCGGCTTGAAGAATTCATTGTTCGCTACACAGGTCCCTGGCCGCCCTACAACTTCGCGAGGCTGCGGCTTAAACTGCCGTCCGAAAGAGGGTGAGCAAGGTGTTAATCATCGACGATATCTTGTTTGCACCTTTCAAAGGCTTATGGTGGCTTGCGCGGGAGATATACAACCGGGCCCAGCAAGAATTGTTCGACGAAGAAACCATCCAAAAGCAACTGGCTGCTCTGCAAGTAGAGTACGAACTCGGCAACCTTCCCCGCGACGAATTCGAGCAGCAGGAGGCCATGTTGCTGGACCGGCTCCGTCAGGCGCGCGCCGCCCGGACGTTGCAAAGTCCGGAGGAAGAGGAGGATTAACACATGGCTTATTATCTGTATGCCCTGTGCTACAAAGACGCCGTCCCGGATCCTTCCTCATCCTGGCCGCCGGGTGTCAACCCGGATGAAAAACTGTCATATATCAGCTCCGGCTCCCTCACGGCTCTGGTTCAAGAGGTCGACCTCTCTGAATTTGACACAGGCGCATTGGCGCAGAACTTACAGCGCACAGACTGGCTTGAAGCGAAAGTCCGTGCCCACGACGAGATCATTAGGCGCCTCTTCGAGGAGGTTGACGCCGTGGTACCGGTGCGCTTTTGCACCGTGTTCAAGACCGGGGAAGGGGTGAAAAGCGCCCTCGACAGGTGGTCGAAGACGATCCTTGCCGATCTCGAGAGACTTCGCGGCGCCGCAGAGTGGGGCATTAAGGTGTACGCCAATGAAAAAAAGTGTTTGGAAACCGCGGAGCAGGCGTCGGGGGAAAGCCGGAAGCTTTCAAGCGGCATCGAATACCTGCGGCGGAAGCAGCGGCAAGAGAAGCTCGCCCGCCAGGTGAGGGAATGGATCAGAGAACAGGTGAACGATTGCCACCAGACGCTGATTAGGCTCAGTCGCGGGTACCGGGTTAATCCATGTGAGGGAAATGACGATGATGAGCGGATGGCGCTCAACAGCGTCTACCTTGTGGATCGGTCCAGAAAACAGGAATGGCTTGAGGAACTGGAGAGGTTCGCCAGCCGCTGGGCCGGCAGCGGCCTGCGCCTGGTAGTTTCCGGTCCCTGGCCCCCGTACAGTTTTGTTACGCCTGTTGTGGAACAGGATGAACCCGATGAATGAGATCATCGCCAATGAGCACATGACACTACTTGAACTGCTTGACCGCCTGCTCAACAAGGGCGTCATGATCTGGGGCGATCTGGTCATCTCGGTGGCGGGTATCGATCTGGTCTACTTACGTTTGCAAGTCTTACTGTCAGCCGTTGAAACCCTTAAGGGTGAGCCAAAATGAGTACGGAACTCCTGTTACTTGGGTTCATTCGCGCTACAGCAACGGATCTCGTGAAGCAGGTGGATGCCCCGGCACTTTTCACCGTTGTCGGCAAAACTGCCGCCGGGGTGACGGCTCCGTTGGAAACCTGGCCTCCGGGACTTGCAGGGCTGCAACTGCAAAACGAGGTTCTCCGGCGGCTTCACGACTTGGATGCCGTGTTGCCGGCCCGCGCCGGCACAATTTTCGCTTCGGAAGACGATCTGCAAGATCTTGTAGCAAGATACAACAACGAGATTGGCAGAAGGCTCGACCTGGTTGCCGGGAAGGTTGAGCTGGGGATTGAACTCTGGACGGCCGATGGTCATACAACTTGTGACCCGGCATCCGGGCCGGGCAGGCAGTACCTTTTGCGCCTGGGTAGTGACAAGTTTGAGCCGGGCCCGGTCGGGAGTCTTTGTGCCAATCTGCATCAGCGCTTGGCGGAAGTATGTACGAACAGCGTGAGGCAAGCCTGCCTACGTCCCAATACCGTTTTTCGCGCAAGCTACCTTGTACCCAGGGATCGCATGCAGGATTTTAAAAATATAGTGGCCGAGGGAATTAAGGGATTTAAAAACCTGGGGGTTTTCATCACCGGCCCGTGGCCTCCTTACAGTTTTTCCTGTTTAGAGTTAAACAGGGAGTGAGTTCCATGCCAGAAACATTTGATGCTGTACCGGTTGACGGAAATAAGAGTTCGGGACCGATAAGGAGACTTGGCCTTGAGCCGGAAAAGGTTGAGCAAGGGTTAGCCCGGCTCGTGCTTGCGCTTATCGACCTCATCC